>JAEWPN010000156.1 GCA_023399455.1 Bacillota bacterium | reverse complement strand
ATATTACCAAAATGGGGAAGAAGGTGACCGATTACCGGAAGCAGGTTGGAATGGTATTTCAGCGCTTCAATTTGTTTCCCTTGAAAACCACTTTGGAAAACGTGATGTATGCACCGGTAAAGCTAGGAAAAGTGCCGACAAAAGAAGCCAAAGAGCAGGCTCTGGAATTACTTCGGAAAGTTGGGCTGGAGCATAAAGCCGAGTCCTATCCATCCTCGCTTTCAGGCGGACAGCAGCAAAGAGTTGCCATTGCAAGAGCTCTGGCCATGAAACCGGAGATTCTATTATTTGACGAACCGACTTCCGCACTGGATCCCGAGCTGGTAGGAGATGTTCTCGAGGTAATGAAACAGCTTGCCGGAGAGGGAATGACGATGATCGTAGTTACACATGAGATGGGGTTTGCAAAGGATGTGGCAGATCGGGTCATTTTTATGGATGGAGGCTATATTGTGGAGGAAGGAGCTCCGTGTGATATTTTTACCCAGCCGAAGCATGAAAGAACAAAGCTATTTTTATCCAGAGTATTATGACCTGCTGCGGCTTGGCCACATCAACAGTTGCAAGCGGACAGTACACCAAGGGAGGTAAACTATGAAATTAAATTTTGGAAAGGCATTCACAACCTTGGTCCCCAGCCTGTGGGAGGGTGTTGGAATTGTTATCTACATTACTTTGGCAGGCTTCACACTCGCGTTAGTGGTTGCATTAGTAATTGCAATCGGAAGGCTGTCGAAAAACAGACTTTTAAGCGGATTTTTAGGCATAACTATTGAACTGGTCAGGGGAACGCCTTTGCTTGTGCAGTTATTCTATATTTATTTTGTAATACCGATTCTTCTGAACGGACTTCTATCAATATTTGGTTTTCAGGCAAATATAAAGCCGGAAGCCGCTACCTGCGGGATTATCGGATTCGCCTTGAACTATGGCTGTTACATGTCTGAGGTCATAAGGTCTGCCATACTTGCGATAGATCCGGGCCAACGGGAAGCAGGCCTTGCACTTGGCTTCAGTGAGAGAAAAGTACTCTTTCACTTTATCATTCCGCCGGCGCTCAGGAATTCCATACCCGTATTTGGAAATTACCTCGTCATGCTCATTAAGGATACTTCCCTTCTTGCCATGATATCCGTTCAGGAACTTTTACTTCGTACAAAAACCTATGCATCACAAACATTCCTGACGGTGGAGGCATACACCATTCTGGCATTGGTATATCTGCTGCTGAGTATTCCGTTGTCACAGCTTAGTAAGATTGTGGAGCGCAGATTAAAGAGGAGTCGGTAACTATGATGGGTAATAAATTAAAACAAAAAAGAAAGGAATTGAGATTATGAAAAAGAGGAGTTTGAAAAAAGACATTACGTTGGTACTTATGCTGCTTACCCTGCTGGTGGTATTTACAGGATGCGGAGCTGCAAAGCAGGAAGACAAGACGGTATCTGAGGAAGTAGCGGAAAGCACACCGGCACCTGCCGGGGAGACGCAGGGAGAATCAGCAATGCTGACAGAAATCAAGGAGAAAGGATATATACTGATCGGTTCCTCCAATGATGCCCCTTTTTCCTATACGGATGTGGAAACCGGGGAATTAGAAGGAATAGATATTGAAATTCTCAAGGAAATATGCAGCCGCCTGGGCATTGATGATATTCAGATGAAAGTCATTGATTTTTCCAACCTTTTGGTGGAACTGAATAATAGAAATATAGATATGGTAGTAGATGCCATGTATGTTAAGGACGAACGTCTCGAGGTTGCGGCATTTACGGATAAATGGTATCAGGAGGGAGAAGCGGTTGTTATTCCCGGCAGTTCCGAGATAAAAAGCAAAGAGGATCTTAAGGGCAAAACAATCGGAGCACAGCCGGGAACGACATTCTACGAAACTGCACAGAAATGGCTGGATGAAGGCAAAATAGGCGCTTTGGATGCATACGATAATCAAGCGACTCTCATGACGGCTGTTAATACCGGAAAGGTGGATGCAGTAGTCACGGATGGTATTGTGGCAGGCTATACACTTTCTTCAGACAGTTCTCTCGACTTGAAATTACTATCTCCTTATGAAGCGGAGGCCAGCGGACAGATCGGCGCGGCAGTCAGGTTTGAAGATAAGGATTTTCTGGATGAAGTGAACAAGTGTTTGAATGATATGAAGGAGGATGGTACTCTTTTGACCATTTTAAACGATTACGGTTTGACCGAGGACTATTACGTGAATGTAGAAGAAGGAAAAACTGAAAATGTACAATAAAGTATAAATAAGGAAAGTGTGAAGGAAATGGAATTTCAATATTATTTACCAGTTAATTTGGTATTTGGCCGGGGAAAATCGGATCTGATCGGAGAAAAGGCGGCGGCTCTGGGGAAAAAAGCACTGCTTGTCACAGGCGGAAGGAGTACCAAAGAATCCGGGTTATTGGCAAAGACAGAAAGATTGCTCCAGGAAAAAGAAATCTCCTTTGTTCTATTTGATAAGGTAGAACCCAATCCATTGACTACTACAGTATATCAAGGATCTGAAATAGCCGTTTCCGAGGGTTGCGACCTTGTCATAGCCCTTGGAGGAGGCAGCAGTCTTGATGCCGCCAAAGGGATTGCTTTTCAGGCGATAAACGGAGGAAATATCAGTGATTACATTTATGGCAGAAAAAACAGTGATAAGGCGCTGCCGGTTTTAGCGGTACCCACCACCTGCGGGACCGGCAGCGAAGGAA
This sequence comes from Bacillota bacterium, assembly GCA_023399455.1. Classification (GTDB taxonomy): domain Bacteria; phylum Bacillota; class Clostridia; order Lachnospirales; family Lachnospiraceae; genus Kineothrix; species Kineothrix sedimenti. Next base: position 21,882 of record JAEWPN010000156.1, on the reverse strand, counting down.
ACGGTTTTGCAGTTATGACGAATCCGGAAACGCTGGATAAAAAATCTCTCAGGTGCCGTGCAATTATTCCCGCTTGCTCCATTATTGATCCGCTTCTTATGACTACAATGCCGAAAAGCGTATTAGCCTCCGTTGGCTTTGATGCTCTGTGCCATAACCTGGATGGTTATATTTCCTCCATAGCGCAGCCTCTGACGGATATTATGGCGCTGGAAGGCTTCGGCTTAGCAGCAGAGAGCCTGGTAAAGCTATATGAGGATACCGGAGATATGGAAAGCTGGGATAAGCTGTGTATGGCAAGTACCTTGGGCGGCATGGTAATTAATACCGCAGGAGTGACCGCATTGCACGGAATGGAGCATCCGGTCAGCGGACTCAAAAATGCAATTCATGGCAGAGGCCTTGCGGCGCTTGCTCCTTACGTTTTGGAAGCCTCCATTCAGGGCGCACCTCAAAAGTTCGCAAAACTGTCAAGACTTTTGGGCGGTAAAGATGAATCAGACTTTACCGCACAGATCCGCACTTTGCTGAAAAAACTCGATCTAACAGAGTCTTTGGGCGATATGGGAATCACGGAAGCAGATTTATCCTGGCTTACCGATAATTGCTTGAAGATCTCAGCGGCCGGTATGGCAAATCACCCGGTAGTTTTTGGTCGGGAAGAGATCAGGGCGCTATACCGGAGCGCAATCGGCCGTGACACAGCGTCCGATTAGCATCAACAGTTGATAAGGAGAAAATTATGTTAAAACATTCTTTACCTGAAATAAAAACTATGCTGCCGGGCCCCAAAGCCCGCAGCATTTTGGAAAGAAGACAAGAGGCTATACCGGGATCCATAAAGTCTATTTATCCCTGCGTAATCGGCAGAGGAGAAGGGGCAATGGTCGAGGATGTGGATGGAAACAGGTTCCTTGACTGGGTCGGAGGGGTCGGCGTTCTGAATGTAGGATACAGCCACCCGGAATTGATAGAAGCAGTGAAGGAGCAATCCGGGAAATATTTTCACGCCATGATGAACATCATCACTCACGAGGGGTATGTTGCTCTTGCAGAAAAATTAAACCAAATAGTCCCATTAAAATCAGAGCGAAAAAAGACTATGTTTGCGAATTCCGGGGCTGAAGGCATTGAAAATGCCGTAAAAACTGCAAAATCCTATACCGGGCGGCCCAATATCATCGTTTTTTCCGGTGCCTTTCATGGGAGAACGCTTTTGACCGCTACCATGACAGCAAAGAAAGCATATGCGGTGGGAATGGGGCCATTCCCTGATGGTATATACAGGGCAGAGTTCCCGTATTTTTACAGAAATCCGGAAGGCTGCAGCGAGAAGGACGTAATAGCGTACTATCTTGAGAAGCTGAATAAGGTGTTCGAAGAGGCATCGCCCGCTAAATATGTGGCTGCAATCGTGGTAGAACCGGTACAGGGCGAAGGAGGCTTTATTCCGGCTCCTTTGGAATGGGTCAAGGCCGTTCGTAAAATTTGCGATGAGAACGGAATCCTGTTGATAGCCGATGAAGTTCAAACCGGATTTGCAAGATCCGGAAGAATGTTTGTTTCTGATTACTGGAAGGAGGCCGGATGTCCTCCTGATATTCTGGTAACTGCCAAATCTATTGCAGGAGGAATCCCGCTGAGTGCAGTAACGGCATCGGAAGATATCTTTAACGGTGTTACGGCAGGCATTCTGGGCGGAACCTACGGCGGCAATGCGCTTGCCTGCGCCTCTGCGCTGAAGGTCTTCGAAATCATAGAAAGAGAAGGTTTATGTGAACGCTCTCTGGAAATCGCGAAAAAGTGCCGCAGCAGATTCTTAAGCTGGCAGGAGGAGTTTGAGGAGCTTGGAGATGTCAGAGGAATCGGCTGCATGATGGGAATAGAATTCGTCACGGATAAGCAAAGCCGCAAACCCGCCACAAAGCAAGTTTCCGATATTATCGATCATTGTGTGCAGCACGGTCTGATTATAGAAAGTGCCGGAGCATATTCTAATGTTATCCGTTTTTTATGTCCTCTTGTAGTTACGGATGCCCAACTGGAGCGGGGACTGGATATTCTGTATACCGCAATCAAAGCAAGCCGTAAATAATATACGAAGACCTGACTGCCGCCGGAAAAATTGTCCGCTCTGTTTGTTGCCACAAACTAATTCTCCGTTTATAATACGAATAACCGCAAGTAAAATCAAGCAGTAATCTCTCTATTTCTATATAATAAACGCAGGGTGGTTGAAACGAGGTGAACAGACGAATGTACGAATGGCAGAAGCAAATTCAAGTCATCGTTGATGAAATTGACGAATGTATTAAAAATTATAATGATGAAGCTTTGACACTAAGCTTTCTTTCCCGCAGTCTGGGCTATTCTGAATTTTATACAACGAGAAAATTCAAAGAAATATCGGGTATGCAATTCAGGGATTATCTACGGCATAGAAAATTAGCCTTTGCACTAAAAGAGGTGCGGGATAGTGAAAAATGTATTTTGGATATTGCTTTTGATTATGGTTTTTCATCTCATGAAGCTTTTACCAGAGCTTTCAAGAGCACATATGGCATAACTCCCAGCGAGTACCGGAAAAAGCCTAAGCCTGTCGTTCTTCGTACAAAAATAAACCCTTTCGACCGCTACTTTTTAGGATTAGGAGAGATTGGAATGATGAAATCCACAGATGATGTTAAAATTTATTTTGTAACAATTCCCGCACACAAATTTTTGCACATTAAAAACTATGAGAGCAATGGGTATTGGGATTTTTGGCAAAAGCAAAGTCTCATACCGGGGCAGGACTGCGAAACAATTTGCGGCTTACTCGATAGTATAAAAGGCAAATTGGACGACGATGGCGGAAGCGAGTCTAATTGCAGCGGCGGTCAGATTATGGCGTATATCAACGACCCGGACGGGAGACTCTGTGATTGGGGTATCCCTCGCACAGAGTGCTGGGGCGTACGACTTCCTGCTGATTATGAAGGCGAAGTACCACCACAAATGCTTATGGCTGATGTTCCCGAAGCCGAGTATATTGTTTTTGAACATGGCCCATTCGATTATGAGCAAGAAAATCGTAGTGTTGAGGAAAAGATTGAAAAGGCAATGGCAGCTTTTGATTTTACAGGCACTGGTTACTGCTACGATACTTCCCCCGGCAGAATAATTTACTTTTATTATAATCCCGAAAGGGTTTTTAAGTATATCAGACCTGTGCGGAAGTAAATAAAACCGACATTTTATGTATAATCAAATTATTTATCGCTCAACAGTTTATCCCTTAGTTTTATTAACGCCCTTACTTTCATCTGATTTACAGCTTGTCTCGATTTATTTATTACTTTTGAGATTTCAACAACGGAATATCCTTCAACATAAATAAGATAAATAACCTGATATTCACTTTCATTCAGTATTTGTTGAATTCCCATCTCAAAGAGGAAATCCGTTTTATCCGTTTCTGCTGACACGGACTCAATATAATACAATTGCTCTTCGGACAAATTGGTATGTAGTATTTCTTTTTTTGATTGTATGATATCAGGAACCTTTTTATTATAAAAATTCCTGATAGAAACATTAATATAGTTTGTAATGGGACCATCCTCATTGCTTAACAGCTTTTTAAGTTCAAGCCTATGTATTAACTGGATGAAGTACAAAACTAAATCTTCATATGCGTCTTCATATATCAATTTTCTTGCATACTTTCGCAATAGCGGTCTGAACTTATTAATCAATTCCATCATTGCTTCGTTATCTGGTTCTTGTGCCCTTTCTATTAAATTCTTTAACATTTTAAAGCCCTCCTTTTCTTCTAAGGAGGAGCTTTTTATTAAAATGTAAACGTAAACTTTTGCCCTCTTCTATATATCCCTTTTTTCATACAAAAGGACACCAAACTTGTAATTTTACAACAAATATAATGCAATATTTCTGCACATCAATTATTGCCGGAGCACTTCCCTATTACATAAAAAAGTGCTATACTCGCTGTATATTTTTGTAACAAAAAAACTTATGGCATAAGGGGGAGTTTACATGAAAAAGAAACTTATAATTTTTCTTTCATTAATAATCATTGCGTTTATTTGCTTTGCTGCTATAACAATGATTAGAACAAAATATTCTGAAGATGTGATTCTAAATCAAACTAACAATGTTTTTGACGGCACTATCGACAATAAGCCTGCTCGAATGATGATTTATCGAAATGGCAACCGTTTGACCGCTTACTATATTTTAAAAAATGACCAAACGGAATATATTTTAACCGGATCATACAACCGCATAACACGGCAGTTTAAGTTATCTGACAGCGATAAGACAATAATGCTAAGCGGAACTATTCACCCGGATACAGAAAGCGGGGACCACTATATTTTAGCCGGTAATTATTATTACGCCGGATCAGATATGGAAAGCGATTTCAATCTGATCCCTGCCTGGGGATTAGGCGGAGAAGGCAAAGACAGCATTTATCAGGATTTAGGTTATGACACAGCGCAGGTAGAAGAATTTACCGATCATGTCATTGAACTTGTCCGTACGGATGATAAACAGCGCTTATCACAGTTAATGAGCTATCCCTTATCCGTTGTCGTCGAAGGAGAACCGATTCTTCTTAACAATGAACAGGAATTCCTTACCCGGTATGATGATGTCATGACTGCCGACTTCAAGTCTTCCATAGTGAATTCGTTTAATCGTTATTTATGGGGGAATTATAATGGCATACAGCTTGGTGACAATGGAAGGGGCTTTCTGTTTTATAAAGGTTCTGAAGATGAAGATATGAAAATCATCTCAATCAGTAATAATAGCCCGGATTTCTCCTATCCTTCCAATGAAGATAATGGTATTACTCAAGGTTAGTACAAAAAGTTTACAGTAGAAGTTTACATTTATACTATGTTCCTCTCTTTTATTATTGTAATCGATTACAAAACAAATAATAAAAGAAAAGGAGACAACAAAATGAATGTAAATACTACCGGAAAGGACTTTATTAAGAAGTGGGAATGTAACAACATAGCAGAGTTAACAGTAAAAGATGACGGATTTGGCAACTTAACCGTCGGATACGGACATAAGGTGGTTACTGCCGATAAGTTAAAAGCAGGCGACAAGATTACCCAGGCAAAAGCAGATTCTTTCTTTACATCTGATTTAAGCACTGTCGAAACTGCAATTAATAAGCATCCAAAGGTTGGCAGCATGACGCAGGTAATGTATAACGCAACAGCTTCTTTGCTTTACAATGTCGGAACATCGCCGGTTACAACTACTACCAATGACTTGTACAAGGCATTGAACAGTGATGCCACTTATAAAAGTCCCATTTCTACAGCAGCCAAAAATGCCGTCGTAACTGCTTTTACTTATACCAAAGTAAATGGTAAAAGGGTGGAAGGACTTGTTAATCGAAGAAATGCAGAACTAAACGTATTTTTAGGAACTACAGATAAAATCTATATTACAATGAATTAGTGTTCATTAATTCTTATTAAACAGAACAGGGGCTATTGCAAAATAACTGAGAGATCACTTATGGAGCAATAGCCTCTTTTTAGTCCTGCAAGATTTCAATTGACAAGACTTTTAATTATATTGTAGTATTATGTTATACGTTTGTATAATACGGTTTTCCTTCAATTCCATAACGCTATATCGATACTTAAATTAGTCATAACTGCAAATTTCAGATTATCAGCGAGACATGGAACATAGACTTTAATAATTGAGAAAGGAAAACGGAGATGATTTTAAAAACAGGTGAAAAAAATGAAAAAACTGGGAGATGCGGAATTTGAAATAATGGAAGTGCTCTGGAAGCATGATTTTCCGCTTACATCAAACGAGATACTGGATGAAATAATAGAAAAACGTAATTGGAAACTTCCAAGCCTGATGACGGTTTTATCACGCCTGGCGGAGAAAGGGTTCGTGAACTGCGACAGAAGCACACGCACGAATTATTATAATTCTCTGGTGTCTGAGAAAGAATACAAAGTCAACCAAAGCGAAAGCTTTCTGGAACAAATGTATAGCCGTTCCGCACAAAAATTTATAGCTGGATTATATCAGGGAAAGAAGCTGTCATCGAACGACATAAAGGAACTTAGAAAGTATTTGGATTCGTTGGAAAAGGACGGGTAATGAGGGTATGAATATATTTTGGGGAGTATTGGAAGCAACTTTAATGGGAACCATGGGTATTCTTTTATTCTGTGGAATTTCTTTTACTTTGAAGAAAAGATATCAAATAGGATATAAAAAGATAGTGTGGCTATTGATAGCACTACGATTGCTTGTACCATTTCACGTCACTCTTCTGCCGCAGCCTCTGTCAATAGAAATCCCCAACTTCATACTACAGGAAAGCAGCAAATGGGATAATAGCAATCAGTTGATTTTTTTCATTTGGATAACCGGCTGTTTTATTGCTTGTGCTTATTATTTTACGGTTTACCTTATTACCTGCAAAAAAATGACAGCCCAGAGCACAGAATACATCAAACCTGAAATTCAAAAAATATACATGAAGGCAGCTGATGAATTAAAGATAAAAAATCTGCCGGAAATACGTATTATGGCGGATACGGACAGCAGCCCCTTTACGATGGGATTGCTTAAGAACCGGATCTTTCTTCCGGATAAAGATTATTTGGAACAAGATTTATATTACATTATCCGGCATGAGCTGATTCATTACCGGAATAAGGATTTATGGTTTAAGGTTCTCTTACTCCTCGGAAATGCAATACACTGGTTTAATCCTATCGTATGGATAATGAGGCGGCTTGCAGAACAGGACATAGAATTGGTTTGCGACAGTGAAGTGCTTGAATTTGCTTCACCGGAAGAGCGTAAGGAATACGGAGAAGTCATACTCTCCTATGTGCAAACGGGAACGAGAAAATATCCCATGCTATCCACAGGATATATTCAAAAAACCGATTCCATCAAACGGCGGTTTAACAATATTTTCAATACCGAACCTAAGAAAAAAGGAATGGACATTTTCTTTTTAATGATTGCACTTTTGCTTTTGTCCTGCGTATTTCTAAGCATCAGAGGAGGCATCGCCACATATCCCGAGAGCAAAATCCCAATAGAAAATGGCCTTGAAATAAAAACAGATGTGGACGGCGACGGAAGCCGTGAAAGTATCTTTGTAAAAGATGTTGTAAACGATACGGACGCATTCACTCAAGTTGTTGCGCAGTTTGGCGGCGGCGATTCAGTATTTATCAGTTATCCTGACTACTGGTCTTCCTATCTGATATCAGGCGATTTGAGCGGAAATATGAAAGCGGATATTGTTTTGGTACGTTATTCCATAGGAAGTACTTTCAATGCCGCAGAGGTATCGGTCATATATATGGAAGATAGAAACTGGAAGGAATATTCCAGCCAATTTATTCATAATCCCTCCATCGAAGCGGAGCAGCCGGATAGTTTTTCATCGGATAATCGAGCTGTCTCCTGCCTGGGGGCTGCTATAATAGAACAGGATGGGAAAAACATGCTGCGCATTATTCTCAATGAAGATGTTCAAAATGATGTTGTAAAGTGCGTTGACTGCTCATATCGCCAGGATGGCTGGTATATCGAAAACCTGCAAATAATCTCCAACTATTACTCGGAAAACAAAGAAAAAGAATTATTAAATTGATAAATTTACAGAGGGCATCCATTTATAGTTTAATCAACTAGCGGATGCCCTCTGTATCTATTTACTGAAAGTTATAAGTTTCCGTTTCTGTATACATTGAAACTTCACTTCCACCTACCACCGCGTAATGGGTACAATTAGCACGGTATCCTCTTCCGACAACTGGATTAGTAATATAAAAACCGCCGAAAAATGCGTCTGTATTTTCGGAATATTCATTTTTCACAGTAATATTACTCCAGAACAGACCGCTCTTTTGCTGCAAAGTAAAGTTTCGAACTCCTATTTTACTCGCTATTCCTCTGCATGATGTCGAGTATACCACCAGTAATTTTCCATTACTATTCGATAACCCTATATCACAGGTTCCCAGATTGGAGCGCAGATAATTATTTTTCTCTCCATAAAGCTCCCTATATAAACTTTCCGCCTGTTCAGCGGTTAGCGGTTCAATAACCAACTCCTCCTGCTTTTGGCTTGCTCTTGTAAAATCAACGGATTCATTAGCGAAAACTGTTAATGGTGATGTTAATATCAAAATCAAGCAGATACTTGTTATCCATTTTTTTATTTTCATTAAATTACCTCATTTCTTCAACAATTGTTTCCAGCGTCTCCTGATCCATATTTGTTTCTACTACATAAATAAATTGTTCGTCCTGATACATGGCCTGAATTGCATCATCAGTTTGGTAAAAAGAAACAGCATAATCATTAATTTCCTTTTGCTCAATCAGATTATTCATTTTGTCCATAGCAGACATCCATTTGCCATTTCCGCTGATACATCTTATAAGGAACCTCACATAGCTATTATCATTCCGGTTATAATATTGTCTGGAAATTCCTACGTCATTTTCTTCCGCTATTTGTATGTGTATTATTTGAGCTTCTAATTCTTCCGGAATAAACTGCGGAACTTTAAATCCTAATCCGGATATTTTTTGTGCCTCTTCCCATGAAGCAGCCTGTTGGTCTGTCGGCGTTAATGTCTCTTGTATTGCTGAACTATCGTCATTCTCAGCTTTCTCACTATCGCTTTTTTCAAAAACATCAAAATACATGACATAAGCCTTGCTTTTAACGAAAGTAAAAATATCCTTGCTGGTTGCACTAACAGAAATATAATTTCCCATAATAAGCACGAACGCTGCGATCAAAAAGCCTGCTGCCGCCTTCCCTGTTTTGATCCCTACCGGCTTTTGGCCCATTTTCTTTTTGGGTTCCGATACATTGCATTCCGGCAAATACTTTTCAGCAAATTCTTTTTTCGACATTTTGTCCGAATCATCTGGAATACCGTCAATCTGATCGAGCAAATCGATAATATAATCGACTTTCTGTACATCAATATCATCCGGTGATTCATCCATCTCTCTATCAAGGGCTTTTTCTAATTCAGATTTTAATTTACCATCTCCACCTACCTTATTTTGATAATTGGGAGTGCTGTTTTTTCCCTCCATTGGTACCTCCTAATCTTTATATTCTTATTAATCAATAAAAGGTAACACCGATTTCAATAAAAAATAAGAAATAAATCAGCTTTCAAATTATTTTTTAATTTCTTTATAATTCTTGACAGCTTCATCTTGCTTCCTGCCACCGTTGTTCCAGTCATCTCCGCTAAATCTGAATGTGAATACCCATCAAGATATTTTTTTATTAATAAATCATATTCATCTTCTAATAGTATCTCTTTATACTCTTCATACAGGATATAATCCGATTCACTGTTCTTGTCCGGTATATCTTCAATTCTTTCATCATAAGCAATCTCATTTGTGATTAATTTAAAATTAATGCTATTGAGTTTCTTTATTTTATTTTCTGCTGTTTTATATATCCACCCAATACTGTTTTCATGTGTCCTCAAATCATCAATATGCCGAAAAGCCTCCAAATATACTTCCTGCAGAACATCATCTACTAATGTAGGATCATTACATCTTCTTCTAATATATTTTCTTAAATTATAAAATGTAGTATCATATATTTCATTAAAAAATTCTTCCTTCCAATTTTCTTTATTCATATCATTCCCCTATTACACTTATATGTAAGCCCCTTTCCCTATTTAGTTTTTACCTCCATGCCTTCTAAAAAGTGCTATATCTTTTTGTGATACCTTTTTCTTTCATGCCCCTTCCCCAAAAAGATATCATTTAATTTCTCCATATTACTTTCCCCCCTTACTGTTTATTAATTTGGGCTATGCAGTTATATATCATAAAATTTCTGCATTAATTAATGCACCATATAACTAATAGACCATAAGATTATTATACTATAAAATAATTATTATTAGCTAATTTTCTAAATCTTTAATAACTAGTTTTCGAAAAAATCCGAAACAGGCATTACTTTATTCAAAAATACCCATACATAGGGAACTTATAGGATTATTAGGGTACAAAAAATCAATGTATCCACATTATTTACTAATGTGAATACATTGTCCAGACAGAAAAAAAGCTCATAATATGTATTATATTAAAGATATTTGCGATAAAAAACTTAGTGGAAGCGCTTTTGTTTATGTGATAGAATATAATTCATAAATAAAATTTTTTAGGAGGAACTGTTGATGTCTAAACCTACAATTAATTTCGCATCAGTTACCCTGGATTGTCCAAATCAAGAGGAGTTGGCGGATTTCTATGCTGCATTATTGGGATGGAATAAACAGCGGTTCGATGAAGAATGGCTTGCTGTTATTTCTCCGGATGAACATATATGTCTGCTGTTTCAAGAGATAGAAGACTATATTCCACCAGTTTGGCCGAATGAAAAAGGAAAACAGCAGCAAATGACACATTTGGACTTCGCCTCGTCACCAGATGAAAAAGAGTCGGTTAAAAGTCATGCTTTGGCCTGTGGTGCTACTTTGGCATCCGTACAATATTCCGCAGATTATACTGTTTTTATCGACCCGGTGGGACATCCTTTCTGCATTAGTTTTTTTGGTAGTTGAATATCGTTGATTTGGAGGTATTCATATTATGCATATCTGTGGTTTTTAATTCTTTTTACATGCCTGATGCTTTTTATGATAGTAAAAACCACCAATACAAATAATCAGTCCCGTAATCGCCGGCTTTAAAATTGACATTCCAGCTTCCCCGCCAAATACCACGCTCCATAGAACCTTTAATACCGCTGCTGCAATAACAACTCCCAAAAGCCATTTCCAGTTTCTTTTCCAAGCTGCTATAATAAGAGCTATAAAAAATATTGGAACAGACAAACTTATTATGATTTTGGGAACGGTCCATTCTCCCTTCAAATATTCCATCTCAAATGCAAGAAACGACAATATCTGAGGGCTGCTTACAGCAGGTGCAGAAAACCAAAACATACTTGTGAACAAAGCAAATATAGAAACGAATATTCCGGTCATGCTTTTCTTATAAGCAAACAATACAATCGGTATAATAAATATTGGCCTTATATACCAGCTCAATACATTATGATGTCTTTCAAATGCCCAATTGAAAAATATATCATCTGTTAGAAATAATATTATGAATATTACTGTCGCAACAGCAAATACCATTCCTAATATATAATCCATTTTTTTAGTCATAATTAATCACCCCATATTTTATAGCTCTCTGTTTTTAATTCCGTTAAATATAATGCTAAGCAGTGAATTCACTAATTTATTCGCGTTTTCATCAAAATGCCTATAGCTAATATCACCAAATTTATTCAGCATGTATTCATTTACTGTTCCATTAAGCGATTGCAGCATCATATTTAAAGCTAATGTATCAATATTACTATCAATTTCCCCTTTTGATTTTGCATGATCTATCATTTGATTAAACAATGATTCTGCTTGTTTATCTCCTTCCTTGATAACTGCCAGCTTTGCAGCCTCATTATATTCCTTTGAAAATTGTTCTCCCAGCGCCGCATATTGAGGGTGAGCTTTCGCAAATTCAATACCTTTAATAAACAACAACTGAATCTGTTCCATTAAGGACAATGTCTTAAATTGACCTAAGGTTTCAGAAAAAAAGGTAATCTTTGTTTCAATCGCCAAGAGCATTATATATGCATAAAGATCTAGCTTGTCTGTAAAGTATTGGTAAAAACTCCCTTTTGCAATATTTGCTTTCTTGCATATTTGATTAATACTGGCTGCATCATAACTGGCTGCTGAAAACTCTTCTAAGGCAATTGATGTAACTAGATTTCTTTTAGCCTCTGATAAGTTAAAAAATGATGGGTTAGGCACAGTTTATTCTCCTTTCACACAATGTGACCGCATGGTCATACTTATGATTATATTGTACGACCATGTGGTCACATTGTCAATAATATTATTAATCTTGCTTTAAAATACCACCAAATTTCGTGTCCATATTTTTTATTGAATCTACTATGCCATAGTTACCTGCCACATGGGTATGAATGTCAATTAACATAAAAAACATCCATCATTTTAAATTAAATGATATTTCTTGCAATAGAAATAAATTCCATCTTCTGCAACACTTCCACATATATCATCAGCGATATCTTTTACATCATTTGTTGCATTACCCATTGCCACACCGGTACCTACAGCTTGTAACATTTCAATATCATTTGTTCCATCACCAAAAGCCAGCGCTTCTTCTTTCTTTAAATGATAATATTCAAGAACCTTTTCTACACCTAAGCCTTTTCCCCCATTTGACGGTATGATGTCTACTGCTCTAGGCCACCATGCTGTAATTTTAGCGCCTTCTACATCACTTAAAATTTGATCATATTCTTCTTTATAGCATCCTATCATAATTTGATAAATATCTTCCTTTGTTAAATCATCAAAGTCTTCCACGATTTCTACTGATTGATCAGATATTGCGAAATAATCTATTAAATCCTGATCTTTACCATTAGCTCCTATTCTAGCTTCACTAGCTATGGAAACCGGCCGTTGAATTCTTTTAGCATTTTCTATGATTGTCTGCACATCGGATAATCGTATGGGATTTTTATAGATAATTTCATTCTTAGTACAGCAATAGGATGCATTAAATGTCAGGAAGGCGTCGAATTCGACATTAGGAAAGTGAGGTACGCTTTTAAGTGGCCTTCCAGTCGCAATACAAATAATAATTTTATTTCGCTTTAATCCGATCAATGCTTCTTCTATTCTTTTTGTCATTATCTTTTTATTTATATCAATCAATGTTCCATCTATATCAAAAAAGACAATTTTTATATTTTCCATTCATCTTCTCCTAATACAAACTGTCGTCTATATTTCCAATGTTATTTTATCAAATCAGAAGTTGTAAGCTTAATTGGCACTAAAGTATGATCTCTATCGGTATTGAATATGCTTGTTGTATCTATTCAAACATTTCCATAAATTCCTCGAATTCTCCTTCTTTTGCCCCAAACATCCGCTCGGCATTACACAGAAATGCCTTAACCTTTACCGGATATTCTTCTGCTTTCCACAAAAATGTATCGCAATCAAACATCATATGTCCCATAAGCAACAAGGATTCAATACATTCTTTCGGAAAATCTGTATGAATAATGTCTTGTTCTCCGGCTTCTTTCACTGCCCCTTCCAAAACCGATGTCATTTTTTTTAACATTACTTTACGATATTGTTGCTCTAATTTGGCATTATCCACTTTGTGCAGTTCTTCTGCCAGTTTATGGGCACCTTCAAATTCTGGTGCCTGGGCCATTACCGCCATTACAATACGTTTTAATAAAGGGATAGATGTATCCTGCAAAATTTGTTCTGCCCTGGCAGCCCCTTCGTACACGATATCCATAATAATAGCTTGAAGCACTTCCTCTTTTGAAGAATAATAGTAATAAAAAGTTCCTTTTGCAATATCTACGATTTTTAAGATATCATTGATCGAAGTCTGATCATATCCCTTTTGCACAAATAATTTTCTTGCGGTAAGTAGGATTTCCTTCCTTCTTTCTTCTCCAGCTTTAATTGTTCTCATACATATCAACCTCATTTTGAAGCATCTAAAGCTCCTGATGCTTTTCATATATTTCTTATATTTCTTGATTATACCCTTACTTACCATCAATTGACAAGGTCTTACACGGTGGGATACGGGTAAATGTTTTTTGACGGAAACCGCAACCCTTTGATCCAGTTATCCAGTTCTAATACACGGTCTTCACCTGTTTTGAATTCCTTACAGGCAGCAATCTGACCATCACTTATATAAAGAACTTTTTTTGCTTTTGCTGCAACTCTTTGGTCATGTGTAACTGCCATAATTGTCATCCCATTCCTGTTTAAATCCTCTAAAATTCCCAGAACCTGATCTGTAGCCTCGGAATTAAGCGCACCGGTAGGTTCATCCAAAAAAAGGATTTCCGGATTATTGATCATAGCTCTGCAAATAGATGCCCTCTGCAGTTCTCCTCCTGAAACTTCTTTAATATCACGATTTTCAATTCCTGTAATTTCCATTTGTTTCATCAGTTCGTATGCGCGTTTTCTGATATTCTCAGCCGGTTCTTTCTTTGCTACAAGTCCAGGCAAAATAATATTATCTATAACAGACAGATTTTTCAGCATTTGAGCATTTTGAAATACAAACCCCATCTTCGTCAGCCTAAAATGGGACAGCGCGCTTTCCTGTAACTCGATAATATTCACACCTTCAAACATTACTCTGCCTTCACTGACGCTATCCATTCCACTGACGCTATATAAAAGCGTTGATTTCCCTGAGCCGGACGGCCCCATAACCGCAGCAAAATCTCCTTTCTTAATTTCAAATGTTATATCATTTAATACTTTTGTGCCCTTAAAGGACTTGCTTATCTGTTCTATTTTTATCATGGCGGACTCCTTATTCCATTATTTGATCTCTAATATGATAGTTTCTTATAATCCTCGTCCCAATGATTACGGTAATAGCAACCACTAATAACTGTACTGACGGACAAATCAGGTAAACCCAAACCGGTTCTATCAACATCTTTATTCTGGCTACGCCTAAAGGAGAAAGCATTGCAGCAAATATAATTTCCCCCAGCGTGTTGGCAAGAATAGTCCCTATTAAAATTGATAAAAACTGGATAACAAGAATCCTGATTCCAAGCTGTATCCTAATATCACGGGTCGAGAATCCAATTGCTTTTTTAATTGCTATTGCACTATGTTCCCTTGCTGTAATAAGCTGCAAAAACATTATAGTAATTAAAATAGAAAATAGTAAGGAAATCACTATAGCTACCCCTTCCACTAAACTCATATTCTCCACGATACCTCCAAGTGTCTGGAAAACAAATTCATTCACAGGGGTTATTTTACTATCGGATAATAGAGTTCTCATTTCAGCAACTTTTTTATCAATGTCTACGCCCTCACGAACATCCAGATAAATCATATAACTTTCTATATCTTTAATATCGAAATCTATAGCTGCTTTTGCCGTTTTGCCTCCATAAGTAATATCCTGATAGATACCGCAGACACGAAAGATAAGTTCTTTCCCCTGATAAATAACAGTTACATAATCACCTGCTTTTTTCTCCAGATCAATGGCATTCAAATAAGAAAGAGCCATCTCATTCTTCTCCGCAGGTGCATTTCCTTCCAGATATTCTAATGGAAAAACAAAGTTATCCCCATTTTGCACACGAATATATTCCCGTTCTCCATCTCCGTTCCGAGACTGTACATAACCGTTCTTGTAGACTGAAAACCGACCAATCTCCGGTTCCTTTTCCAGATAAGCAATCGATGCTTCTTTTTGTTCAATCAGATTCTCGCTGTACTGAATATCGATACGGATGTCACTTTTTCCAATACCCATATAAGTTAAAAAGGCTGGGTTATCAATGGTATTATTCATATTCATGGGAAGCAGAATCAAGAAGGATGAAAATACAAATATTAAAAGAATCAGAAAGTATTCCCTCCAATTACATTTAAGTTCTCCTAAAGCGATTACAAGGTTACGGCACTTAAGTTCCTTTGTAGGAAGTGCATAATATCCTTCTTTATTTATTTTCTCCTCCCCGCGCATTAACTCCACGACCGTACTGTTTAAATTTCGTCGGATAATCCTATGGCACCGAAATATTACAAAAAAACTGAGCAGGACAACTCCCGCTAAAGGAAGTACCCATTTTATCCTCTGATTGTCTCCATATCCGCAATATCTGATTATCGTTTCAGAAAAAAAATCTCCAAAAGGAATGGCGGCCAAATAGCCAATAATTGCCGCTGCCAGCACAAGTACGGTATATTTGATTTGATATATTTTCTCAATATCCATTTCTGGAATTCCAATTGCTTTCATTTCTCCAATAGAATAATTTTCTTCTGCCATAGTAGCCCGTATAATATAAGCCAGACATAATATTGACATAATAATCAATAAAATACTAATCGCCATAATTACCACGGCTATCAGCCCATATGAAAAAGCATTAATCATATTGAAAATCCCTGTTGTAACCGCCACTCCGTTAGATGGCATGCCTGCATCCATATATGTATTTCCCATGACTGCAGGGGACACATTTTCATTTAAGAGAAATTCAAAGCAATATTCCCATTCGCCCATATGAAGAGCCAATTCATCCTGATCGTTCTGACTGATAAGAAAGCGTTTTGAATAGGAAAGCGCTGAATTCATCGTAGAATCGCGGATAATTGCAGATACCTTAAATTCTTTCTGATAATTTCCATCTCGGAGAACGATTGTATCTCCCGCCTTTATGTTTAAAACCTCTGCATAGTAAACGGGAACTCCGATTTCTCCATCCTGAACTACTGCGATTTTGTTATTTTGGTCAAGAAGAAAATCAAATTTTTCATTCTGTGTAACAAATCCATTATCCATCAGACACTTTTCTAAGGATTCTCCCTTGTAGATAATATGTTTATTATTAATATCAAGCATCTTAACTATTAACGCATCTTTTATACCATCTTGTTCCTTCACAAAATCGTTAAATGCTTCCTCATCATATTCTCCCTTGTGCATCTGTACATATTCTGGCGGTACAGCAACCTTATTTAAGCCATTTAATGAGGATATCATGATGCCTGTAATCCTCAGCCCGCCTGACATAAAAACAGCGGAAAGAATCATAAATACTGCAAGAGCAGTTGTTATAATCCTGTTTCTTTTAAAGTCCTTTCGGACAAGATTAAACAATAACTTCATATTATGTGTCTCCTCCTCGACTGCTATAACGTCCCCCTACCGACGGTTGGTATAGTTCAAAAAACATACCGACCGTCGGTCGATATATTTATATTACATTTTCAAATTTTAAATGTCAAGTTTCAAAAAAAAGCCTCCACACTCTAATCCAGGAAATTCAGATTAAAATGCACGAGGCTTTTTCGTATCTATGCCAACTTAAAGGCAGGGAGAACCTATAATAATTTCTCACGACTATGCTGTTTTATTTTTCCTATAAAGGCCGAGAGCAACAGCGGAAGCACAAATGCGATCACTGTAACTGCCGCAGGATAAGTTTTTGCAAAGCTTGTATACACAAACCAGAGAACCCATAATACACCCATGTGCCAAATGTATACAGGAAGCGTACATTTAGAGCCAAGCCACCAAACAATCCCCTTACTTCCTATGTTCGGATAGTATAAACAAACAAGAACCACAAGATATACAAGCACTTCAATACTTAAGTATGGAACTCCGGTATTTTTTCGTATTAAATACTCGCCCGCAACACACACAACGAAAACTGCCGCTGCACTGATTACTATGCCGGGCTTAACTATTTCCTGGATTTTCTGTTTGTACCGGTGAATCAAACACCCCATCATAAAATAAGGCAGTGTTACAATGAGTACATTTCTATACCTGATGAAGTCCCCTCCGCCATTGTAAGCCAGATAAAGATAAATGCAAAGCAATACCGGCGCCAAAAACAAAATGTTCTTATGACACTTAATCTTTATTAGTACAAGCATCAGTATAAGTGCATAAAACAAAGAACCTAAAAACCATAGATGATCTGCTACCGGTGACTGATTATAAAGAAACAAATCTACAATGCTTGAATCGTTGACCTGCTTTTGGATCCCTACCGGTATAATCCCAAGCTTATTTCCGATTAAATATAAATATACATATAAAAAATTAGCACCCACGCAGAACATAAAAATACGCTTTGCCTGTTTCTTGATTCTTTTCTCAAAAATTTCTGTTTTATCGGAGAAGCAAAAGTAACCGCTTACTACAATAAAAAAGGGAACTGCCATCTTTCCAAAGCAAAAGAAAATTTCTCCTGCCTTTCCTCCAAACGGTGAATGAATAAACACTACGAAAAATGTCATTAAGAGTCTCATACAATCTATAAAATATTCTCTTTGACTATCTAATTTAGTGTCTTTTTGTTCTTCTATACCTTCTCCACCGCCTCCGCCTGGTTTTTTACCCTTAATAAGGGCCATGACCCTCTGGTCAAATGCATGAAGCAGCACTGCCATTGAAATAGCTA
The DNA here is from genome assembly GCA_023399455.1 of Bacillota bacterium. GTDB lineage: Bacteria > Bacillota > Clostridia > Lachnospirales > Lachnospiraceae > Kineothrix > Kineothrix sedimenti. The sequence continues at coordinate 3,731 of JAEWPN010000156.1, read as the reverse complement.
ATATATATACAGATATTATATATATGAAATCATTTTTAATCTCTATTTGATTTCTTAAATATATAATAAATAAGTTGTGAATAATGTAAAGCTCAATTGCAATTTTCCCCAAGAAAGCCAGTAAATCGTTTTTAAATTGAAACTTCATCGTAATTAAGAAAAATGTTATAACCATAAATATGATCATCGGAAGCTGACATGATAATGTCTGTATTTTTTCCAGATACCCCGGGTGTCCGTCCCACTCTGCCCAATAGCCTTTTGTTTTCAGCATATATTCTGTTAATGCATAAAAAACACCGCTTCCTATCAGACCGGCTGACAGCCATACCAGGTAATTCTTTTTAATGTTTGCAAGCAGAGCATTATAATATCTGGAAAATATCATCCCAATATAAAATAAAAGAATACTGTTATACCACCACTCACCTTTTAACCAGGCACCGCCGCTTTTTGTCTGGAAATCATGTCCGAGAAATAAGCTTGCCGCCGTGAAGGCAATAATAAATACACCCATAAAGATAAAAGCGGTCTTTTCATTTTTCAAAATCTTAAATAAGATGTAAAAGGCAATATATAATATAAAAATTTCTACAATAAACCAAAGCTGTGTATTCAATAAAACCCAACCCGTAAGAGCACTGATCAATTCAGCTTTTGTAAATGTCTCGCCAAACAATATGGATGTCAGTACAAATATTGTATTTCCTGTATAAAACGGCACTAAAATTGTCGACAGCCTTTTAGGGAGAAACCCTTTTAAATAATCCGGTTTTGTTTTTAGACTCGTATACACTCCGTAGCCTGAACAAAAGAAAAATACTCCGACAAAAAAGACACCAATATCACACATCAAATTCAGCGTTCCCTTGTCAAGATTGTTATTCTGAGTAATAGCCTGTGCCAAATGATGCAATATAATGCCAGCGGCACAAAAGCCTTGGAGTCCTTTCATAACGGACAGGGAAAAGGCATCCTCATGAAATTCCTGTTTCTTTTTTCCTTTTACTCCGACAAGTAATAGTACAAGAAGAAGGATTATAAATATACCAAGCGATATCTCTATCACTTCTTTCTCTATCGTGATATTTTCGGGACTCTGGTTTATGACAGCAGTATCTTCTGCTTCCTCTCCTCCGTCCGCACTCACTGCGGTTTCTTCCAAGCAATAACTTTGCAGAATCTCCCCTACAATTTCTTCTTTTTCTGATATAACCTCTTCCTCATTCCGGGATAACGTCATAATTGTAAAAACTCTTCCACCGCTTACCGTACCGGCTACTATATAATGATAATCCAGATAGGAAAGCGTAATAACCGCAAAATCCGCATTGGTTCCTTCCGCTAAATATGTATCTCCCAAGCTCATTCCCGATTCGGATTTCATTTGATTCGCATAAGCTTCTAAAAAAGATTGCCGCACATCCTCAGGCTGCTCTTTTAATTCCTTATAATCAAGCGGAAATTTTCCCGTATCCTCCAACATAAACAGATCCATACCATTTTCACTTTCGAGAGCTCCCGTCTGCGAATTCAAATCGGCATCTGCCACATTCACTGCTTCCAGAATGGCCCCATCCAAACGTTCTTGAAAACTTTCATAGGAATCTAATTGATACATCGTATAGATTTCTTCTAAATCTTCTTTTCCTTCATACATCACATACCAGTCATCCGGAAATGAGATGGAATGCCCCTGTACTTTATATTCGGTATACCCCTCCGGTGCCGCACTGCAAACCATCGGATTCATCAGAGCAATTACAATACCCCCGAAAAATCCCAAACAACTGGCTGCTAACTTACTTATCTTCATCCTCTACCTCCATCTTGACAAATAATCATTTTTGTCCAATACCCATAATTTTATTTTATAGATAGTCATGGCCGCCAATATCGTTGCAGCAAACACCGCTATGATATATAAGATTTCGTTTACAACAGCAAGCTTTAACAGACATACGATAAACACATTATTAATCAATATGGCTTCAAGTGAAAATCTGCCAAAAAACTCTAAAGCTTTGTTATAAAACGTAATTTTCATCATAAACAATAGAATTACTCCAACTGAAAACACAACCATAGGGAGCTGGAAAGCTAATGTCTCAATTTTTTCCGCATATCCTTTATAAAATATATCCTCAATCCAATAACCTTTTTCTTCAAGCAGCCTTTTCGACATAATTCCAAAAAACGAACTGAGAATCAGAAGCATACTCAGGCATAAATAATATCTTTTTTTAATCCATGGAAGCAATTTTTCTTTAAAACGGGCAGCGAGCATTCCAATAAAGAATACAAACGTCGTATTATACCACCATTCACCCCGGAACCAGTTGACGATCTCAGCAGTTGTCAAATCATGTCCCAGCAACAGACTGCCACCCATTATAGCCACAATGCATGCTCCCATAATCATATATGCGATTTTTTCCTGCTTGATAAAACGGAATATGACATAAAACAGAATATACAAAAACATAATTTCCACGGCAAACCACATTTGGGAATTTAAAAGCTTCACTCCAAAAAAAACATACAGCAAATCACTCATTGCATACTTTTTACCCATCAGAAGCATCGTTGTCAAATAGACATAATTACATATAAAAAAAGGAACTAACACAGTAAATATTCTCTTTTTTATAAAGCCTTTTAAATAATTATCCTTTTGATGTAAGCTCGTAATAAGTCCATATCCTGATCCAAAAAAGAAAAATCCTACAATAATGACCCCTGAATTTTTAAACATGCTCAATGCACCTTTGTAATCGAGCTCAGATAATAATACTATGTACATATGGTGCATGATAACGCAAACTGCCAAAAATCCTTGAAATGCTTTACTCTTTTTTAAACAGAATGTATCTTTCGTATAACCTCCCGCCGGAGCTCTTTTTGCTCCATAAAACAACAGCACCATTAATGAGGCAGGAAGCATCCAACCTAACATTTCATTTTTCGATATTTTTTGTACTTCAATAAAACCCGACACACCTAAAAAAATACACCACCCCATAAATATAAAAAATGTGGTAATCGCTTCTTTCTTTTTCATACTCCATTCACTCCCTTTCTTCGTATTCCGGCTCATTTATATAGATAAAATCTTGTTGTTCACTGAACTTCCGGTTATCCTGTACCGTCTCCGGCACCGTCGTAAAGGAAATAATATTTAGTATAATAGAGATAAGAAGCATAAGGCATACAATACAAAAAATGATGATATTTTTACTCTTTGTATGCACTCTGGATATTTGCGCATCTGAAATGGCAATGGAATCATGGATGAGCTGCTTGGCATCTTCCGTCGATATACAGCTTTCGTCCTCAATACATTCTCCTTTCAGCAATTCCATTACCGTTATGTCCAGAGCATTGGCTAACGGTTCTAAAATTGAAATATCAGGAAGACTAAGTCCTCTTTCCCATTTTGAAACCGCCTTATCGGTCAAATATAATATCTCTGCCAGTTCTTTCTGGGTCATATTTTTTTCTTTTCTTCGGTTAGTGACAAGTTTCCCAAATTTGTCTTTATCCATGGAATTCCCCCTTCTACCTATGTTTATTGTAACTGTCCATATTTAAAAAGCTATCGACCGTCAGTAGAATTAGCATTTTTACGGAAATATAAAACTGACACTTACATTCTCATATTCATGAGAAAGCTCTTTTTCTATACATGCAGTTCTTTTAAGCAATTCATCTTTGTTAATTATATCGGACTG
>JAEWPN010000213.1 GCA_023399455.1 Bacillota bacterium | reverse complement strand
CTTCTGACTCCTTCAGGTTCATAATCCTCCGCTTCAAATTGAAGAAAAGTCTTCCATGCCAATGCCACCGATTCTTCCCACTCATCCTCATAAGCCATACGAATCTCGTAAGAGAATTCACCCTCTGTCATTGTTTCTGTCCTTTCAACTGTCTAATTACTTGTAATTATAACGAATCTCATTGCATTTTACAAGAAATTATATACAAATTGTAAAAATTTTTAGTTCTAAAGTACTATTTGAAGATACTGCTGAAGAAATCCTTCACAGAATTCTTAATGCTTTGAAAAAATCCTCCCGCCGCATTGGTAACCGCATCGCTCACCGCTTCGCTGATTGCCTCGTCCGCATGGTTCACGATATCAGCTCCGTATTTATTGTAAAGCTTCTCCGCCTGACTGATTAAATAGTCGCTGTTCAGTCCCATACCCTCGAGCTTGTTCATCAAGTCCACGATTCTCTGTACCTCTTCCTTCGTCAGGCTAACTCCAAAGCGCTCTTCTCCTTCTTCTACAGCAGCCCGGATATCCTCATCCGTCTCCAGTTCTCCGTTCGCTACCTTCTCCTTAATGTAAGCGATCAATTTCTCTATATCGTCTCCGCTCACATTTTGCGCTGCTTTTGCAAGCTCTCCGGTAGTAATGAGTTCATCCAGCGCGCTGGAAAGAGAAGCGTCAGAAATAGTTGTTCCTTCCATCTTCTCGTAAGCCTTTACCGCACCTATTAAAGCGGCGGTTCCCGAAATCTGAGAGGGCGCTGCAACGATTACCTCCGTATCTTCCACACCTGCCGTAAGCAAAGCATTGCGGTACATGCCGGTGGTACAGTAATTGATATTTTTCGTCGTTACCGTAACGCCGCTGCCTGCTGCCTGCTTTTTCAGCATCACGCTGGATAAGGACTTGCTCCCGATGACAGAGGAGCTTAAGTATTCATCCAGATATTGATGCTCCTGCGCATTCGTAACGTAAATCACATCATATCCGGCAAGCTGATCCTTCGTTATTCCCATCAGCTCCAATACCGAAGCTTTTTGCTCCTCCGTAAGGTCCGCACCGAGAGCGACCACGATCTTGCCTTCCTCCTGCGCGGACGCGCTCATGCCGAATAAACCTGTCAAAAATAAAACGCCTATTAATGCCAACCATTTTTTCATAATAGTCCTCCAAGTTTTCGATGCCTGCGAATTTGGACGCAAGCACAAATTTACATGTGAAAAATTTATTTTTCACATTAATCTCCTTTTTTGTTGCCTATCTACCCACCTATAAGACGGATAAAATCCATGAGTATATATCTTCATATACCTTTAACTTATCCGTTTCATTTAATATCTCGTGTCTGTCGTTCTCGTAAAGCTTAAGCTGCACATTATTCATCCCCAGATCCAAAAACGACTGGTATACCGCTTTCACTCCTTTTCCATAATTACCTACCGGGTCTTCCGCACCCGATGCGAACAAAACAGGCAGCTCCGGAGGCATATTTTTCAGATTACCCTTTTTATTCAGCCTCGCCAAAAGCTCGAAAAGAGTCTGGAATCCGTTTATGGTAAAAGTAAACCCGCAAAAATCATCGTCTATATATGCATCCGCAATCTTTTTGTCCTTGGTGAGCCAGCCCGATTTCGACTTCTCGTCTTTTATTCTCTTGTTGTATCCCCTAAAGGATTGCCTGTCTAAAAACACACTTTCTTTTTGGGAACCGCAAAAAAGCTTCTGCAAAGCCGCCACCGCCATTCCGAAGGCAATGACAATCCCCGACTGGGTTCCGGTTCCAACGATGATGGCACCTTGTATTCCGGTTCCGTAACGGCATAAATAATTGCGAAGTATGAAGGAGCCCATGCTATGTCCGAGAATGATATAGGGTACACCCGGATATTTTTCCTGAGTCAGCTTCTTGAGCCTATGCGAATCCCTCACCACTACCGTGGCTGGATCCTGCACACAAAAATATCCCTTCGTTCCGCTCTCTCCGGCCGTCTTCCCATGGCCCAAATGATCCTCACCTACGACCAGGATTCCCTTTTCCGCCATAGCTCTTGCAAAGTCGTCATAGCGTTCCACATGCTCCGCCATTCCATGTATGATCTGCAAAATACATATAGGCTTATCCGTATCGGGTATCCACTGCGCTGAATATATCTTGCTTACATTATCTCTGGATTCAAAATAAAGTTCTTCTCGTTTTACCATAAAACCCCCTCCATTCTTTTGTATGGCGAAGCTCGTCAAAAGATGCTCTCTGATATGGAAATGAGTTCACAAGGGGCAAAAAATGCCCCTTGTGAACTCATTATACACCATAATATATAATATTTTAAGTTTATAATATAAAATTCCTTAAATTAGCAGATCTCCGCGCCTGCAGGCATCGTCTTTTCCGGAATCATGAGGGCCAGATTGCCGTCCTTATCTTCCGCACACAAAAGCATTCCTTCGGATACGACTCCCGCCAAAGTCGCCGGCTTGAGGTTCACCAGTACCATTACTTTCTTACCCACCATTTCCTCCGGAGAATAATATTGCTTAATGCCGGATACGATTTGTTTCACCTGACTGCCGATGCGCACTTTGGAACAAAGCAGCTTTTTGGACTTTTGCACTGCTTCACAGGCGATGATCTCACCTACCTGGAATTGCAGTTTATCAAAGTCATCGTAAGTGATCTCCGGCTTCGGTTCGATATCGATCACATCCTCAGAAACCGCTTGTTCCTGTGTCTGTCCTGCCTGCGTTCCGGATTCGAACAGCGTCTCCACCTTTTCCAGCACTTCTTTTGCATCCAACCGTGCGAACAAGATTTCCGGAGTCTCGGTCACTTTATTGCCGGAAGGATATTTTCCAAAACTTGTAAGCTCCTCAAAGCTTCTTAAAGAGGTGTTTAACTGAGCCGCGATCTTTTCGGCAGTGGCCGGCATAAAAGGTTCCAGCAAAGAAGCGCCGATGACAATGCTCTCTACCAGATGATAGAGCACCGAAGCCAGCCTATCGGCTTTAGCCTCGTCTTTTGCCAGCACCCACGGCTCCGTTTCATCAATATACTTATTACATCGTTTGAAAAGTACGAAGATTTCCGATATGGCATCCGCCACTCTCAAATCTTCCATCTTCTTTCTCACTCTTTCATAGGTTCCGGCTGCGACAGCCTTCAAATCATCGTCCAAAGCCTTCTGCTCTTCAGATGCGATACTCTTATCCGCAACGACTCCACCGAAATATTTGTTACTCATAGAAATCGTCCTGTTTACCAGATTGCCGAGGGTATTCGCCAAATCGGAATTAAGTCTTTCCACCATAAGCTCCCACGAAATCACGCCGTCATTTTCGAAAGGCATCTCATGAAGCACGAAGTAGCGTACCGCATCCACCCCGAAAAAGTCTGCCAGATCGTCCGCATACAGGACATTCCCCTTTGATTTGCTCATCTTGCCGTCTCCCTGCAGCAGCCACGGGTGACCGAATACCTGCTTAGGCAGCTCCTCGCCCAGGGCCATAAGGAAAATAGGCCAGTAAATCGTATGGAAACGGATAATATCTTTTCCGATCAGGTGAAGGTCTGCAGGCCAGAGCTTTTTATACTGCTCGGTACTGTTTCCGTCACAGTCATAGCCGATTCCGGTAATATAGTTGGTAAGTGCGTCCAGCCACACGTAGACAACATGGCCTTCGTCGAAGTCTACGGGAATTCCCCATTTGAAGGAGGTTCTGGACACGCATAGATCCTGCAGTCCCGGAAGCAGAAAATTATTCATCATTTCGTTTTTGCGGGATACTGGCTGTATGAACTCCGGATGCTCATTGATATGCGCGATGAGCCTATCCGCATATTTGCTCATTTTGAAGAAATACGCTTCTTCCTTTGCAGGCTTTACCTCTCCTCCGCAATCCGGGCATTTTCCATCTACAAGCTGGGATTCCGTCCAAAAGGATTCGCAGGGGGTGCAGTACATTCCTTCGTATGCCCCTTTATAAATGTCACCTTGCTCGTACAGGCGCCTGAAGATTTTCTGTACCTGCTTCTCGTGGTAGGTATCCGTGGTACGGATAAATTTATCATAGGAGGTATCCATAAGATTCCACAAGTCTTTGATCGTTCCCGCAACGTTATCCACATATTCTTTGGGAGTGACACCGGCTTCCTGCGCTTTTATTTCGATTTTCTGTCCATGCTCGTCTGTTCCCGTCTGGAAGAACACGTCATAGCCGTCTTTCCTCTTGAATCTTGCAATGCTATCGGCAAGCACGATTTCATAGCTGTTGCCAATATGCGGTTTGCCGGAGGTGTAGGCAATAGCGGTGGTGATGTAATATTTTCCTTTACTCATACTCTTTGCTCCTTTTTCAGTAAATATAAAATAATATCGGGGTCAAAAGAGGGTTGCCCCTAGTATCATAAAACAAAAAAGCCCGTCTTCTTAGTATAACTAGAAGACGAGCGAAAAGCCGTGTTACCACTTCCTTTTGTCCGCTTCTCACGAAGCGAACCTCTGCGGGTACTGCTGATTATGCACGGTTCATGTATGAACCTAAACACAAATTACTTTATACCCTGCCGCTATAACAGGCGGACCTGTCGCAGCCTTACCGTTGCCGGTTCGGTGCGCTGCTCGGAAGCCATTTTCGATATATTTTCACCCGGTTCCTCTCAGCATCCCGTTAACAATCCTGCTGCGCGGAATGGAACCTTCTCTGGAAAGCTTTCACATATCTACTCTCTTCGTCACTGCTTTTTACTTCATTTTATTGATATTGTTAGACTAACACAAAGAAATTATACTGTCAATCGCGTTTCCTACAAATGTTTAGGGGTTTTCAACGCTCAATTCTTTAATATGCTAATATCTCATATCCATCCTCAGTGACTGCTATGGTAACTTCCCACTGAGCGGAAGGTTTTCCGTCGTCGGTGTAGGCAGTCCAGCCATTATCGTCATCGATGTAGATTTCACTTGCCCCCATGTTGACCATAGGTTCTATGGTAAACACCATACCGGGCACCATAAGGGTTTCGGTCCCTTTTTTGGTCACATAGCTTACAAAAGGGTCCTCGTGGAACTCTATTCCTACTCCGTGCCCGCCGATTTCACGGACTATGCTGTAGCCGTTCTGAAGTGCGTGACTGTGAACAGCTTCTCCCATATCTCCGAGGAAGTTCCACGGCTTTACCTGCTCAATTCCTTTTTCCATGCATTCCTTCGCCACGCGGACGAGCTTAGCAGCCTGTTCCTCTACTTCTCCGATGCAGAACATGCGAGAGGAGTCGGAAAAATAACCTTTATAAATCGTGGATACATCTACGTTGACAATATCTCCGTTTTTCAGGAACACGTCTTTCGAAGGAATTCCATGGCATACCTGACTGTTAATGGAGGTGCATGTGCTCTTCGGATATCCGTCATAGTGAAGGGGGGCAGGAACAGCGCCGAGCTCTGTAGTCTTCTCATATACCATGCGGTCTATTTCTTCTGTGGATATATTCTCCCGTATGTTAGCTGCCACGTAATCGAGTACCGCAATATTGATCTTACCGCTCTCCCGAATACCATCTATCTGTTCCTTCGTCTTGATCATGTCCCTATCGGGAATCATATGACCTTCCATTTGATAGCGTAGGACCTTATCGTCGAAGGCTTCATGACAGGTTTTATATTTTCTTCCGCTCCCGCACCAGCAGGGCTCGTTTCTTTCCAATTTTTTGAACATGGTTTTCCCTTCTTCCAAAATATTTGAACTCACTGTAAGTGTTCCAAAATATTATAAAACACTTTTTATAATTTACATACGGCATTTTTCATATATTTCATGAGATAATTTCTAATATATTTTATGCAGTATTTTCTAATATTTTCTAGTGTGTGACCTTATCAGACGATGATAAGCGGGTTGCAAATTACCCTAACTCTGCTTCCCGGAGCCGGCAATAACGACACAGCCACACTGCCCACCAATGTTGCAATTTCTACCGCAGTTTTCACAATTCCTAAAACCACTTCGCCGCCGCCCTGTCTCGATAAAATCATGGCCGGAAATGCGGCGTTATTACACTTACAAGCGAATTGGAAAATGACCGCATTCCGCTTATCTTCTGATAATATTTCTTTGGCGTCAGCAAGCTTGTCGTAACGTCCGCAGAAGGCTGCTGGACTGTATTCATCAAGCCGTTGAGTGCATTTAAACAGTATAGATGCCACAATTCCAATTTATCCGACTGTAGCAGAATTAAAACAATAACGGTACAGCCTGTCGCAAAGCTGTCGCATAAAAGCATGCAAAGTCTACGGGACTTATTATGTCTCCATGCGAGCCAGTCCTAATAGACCTTGCATGGAGCTAAAACAATACAAAGACGCATTTTTATCCACCTTTAAATTTATAAAAAACCTCCGCCTTTCCAAAAACTCAAAAACAGAAAGGCGAAGATTTCTAATATCTCCTCAGTTTACCTGATTTATTTAACAAATTATCTTAACATATCTATTTTTGAAATGCCTCAAACGCATTCAGCATATCCTTCACATTCCGCCTTATATCGCCCCTGAAAATCGATGAGCCCGCCACAATCACATTCGCTCCGGCTTCCAGTACGACATGTACGTTGTCTGCGTTGATGCCGCCGTCCACCTGAATATCCGTATCAAGGCCTCTTTCCTCCACAAACTTACGGGCCTGCCTGATGCGCTCTGTGGACTCAGGAATGTAGGCTTGTCCGCCGAATCCCGGCTCCACGGTCATTACTAACAGCATATCCAGCTTGTCCAAACATGGGAGAACTGCTTCTATAGGAGTCGCAGGCTTTATGGATAGACCCGCCTTCTTTCCCAGGGCGTGTATCTTGTCGATTACGACTCCGGGGTCCTGCACCGCTTCAAGATGGAAGGTGATAATATCCGCTCCGCATTTCGCAAATTCCTCTATATAACGCTCCGGCGATGTAATCATAAGGTGTACATCAAAGGTGATATCCGACACCCCCCGTATAGAGCTGATGACCGGCATCCCGAAGGATATGGAAGGTACGAAGCTTCCATCCATGACGTCCACGTGAAGATACTGTGCTCCTGCCTCATGCACTTCCTTTATCTGCTTTCCCAAAACAGAAAAATCTGCTGCCAGAATAGACGGTGATAATATCAGCATTTCCTCTCTCACTTTCCGATGAATTCTTTTACCGATTTATATACGCCTGTGCCATCCAGACCATATTTCTCCAACAGTGCCATAGCCGGTCCGGATTCTCCGAATACATCCTGCATACCAATCTTTTTAACCGGCGTGGGTGCTGCTGCAGACAATGCGTCACATACTGCGCTTCCAAGTCCTCCGATTACGGAATGCTCCTCAGCGGTAACCACTTTGCCTGTCTTCTTCGCGGATGCTATGATAAGTTCCTCATCCAAAGGCTTGATAGTGCAGATATTGATCACTTCTGCGCTGACGCCTTCCTCCGCAAGCTTCTCAGCCGCTTCCAGAGCGCTGCTTACGCAGATTCCCGTAGCTACAATAGTTACGTCAGTACCCTCTCTGAGCAAGGTACCTTTTCCTATCTCAAATTTATAATCAGGTCTGTCGTTAATAATCGGACAGGCTGCTCTTCCGAAACGCAGATATACCGGTCCTTCATGCTCGATTGCAGCTCTTACTGCGGCTTTTGCTTCCACATCGTCCGCAGGGTTCATAACTATCATGCCCGGAATCGTTCTCATCAGCGCGATATCCTCGTTGCACTGGTGGGAAGCTCCATCCTCCCCTACGGTAACGCCCGCGTGAGTCG
>JAEWPN010000108.1 GCA_023399455.1 Bacillota bacterium | reverse complement strand
TCCTCCACATTTTCTTTTGTAACAGGTATATCATGTTCCTGGAACTGCTTCACCAATTCATTGGCAAAAGACGCGCTCCCGGTAATCTGTGTCAGTGTCTCCACATCGAGATCATCCGTATAGCCCGTAATATTCTTACCGCCCTTAGCGAGGGCCGCCTTTATTTCATCGACAATGGTAACAACAGTCTCTATGTCCGTATCTCCCGGATGATAGCCCTCTTCCTGAAGCCTGGCAAAGTCCTCCTCGGACATAATATTAGACATTACCGCCATATAGTTTTTCTGCGTGGCAATATCAACCTGCCCTGCATCCTGCATAACGTCTTCTACGGTCTTTCCTTGACCATCATAAGCAGTGTTATCCGTAACTGTACCAGAAATGTCTAATGCAAATGCTCCCCTGCCGCTTGTCTCTTTCACATGGGAACCACTATATGAAGTTGATGTTACCGTCTTGTCTACATTGGAATGGGGTCTTACCCCGTTGTTTTCAAAATTAATATTCATATGCTCATTCCATCCTGAATGCAGATTAAGATAAAAGGATGAATGTATTCTAACATTCATCCTTTATTTCGGCATAAATTATAAATTCCTTAACCTTTGGTTACATGAATAATATATTCGATCACTACTATTCGTCTAATTAAAAAAGAAATACTGCCGCACCATAAGCGGGCAAGTCGAAGGCAATGCTGTAATTCTTATAGTTGACCTGTCCGTTTTCCTCCGTGGCCTGAAGTTCTTTAGGTATGGAATTACCATTTCCTCCAAACCTCTCTTCATCGCTGTTTAAAAGCAGCTTATACTTTTTCTTTTCCGGAACACCGACCATATAGCCGTTCCGGGCCACAGGTGTCATGTTCAGCACGAATATAAGATTGTTTTTCCCGTCAGAAGCCTTCCGGTAAAAGCTGTAAGTACTCTGCTGCGCGTCATCCGCATTCAGCCACTCGAAGCCCGACCAGTCGTTATCAATCTCATACAGGCACGGATATTTATTATACAGCTTAAGCAATTCCTTCACGTACTCGTGCATTCCCTTATTCAAGGTCTCTTTCAGAAGATACCAGTCCAGCTCTCTTTCCTCGCTCCATTCCCTCTCCTGAGCGAAATCCTGCCCCATAAAGAGCAGCTTCTTGCCGGAATGACCGAACATATATGTATAACCGATGCGCAGATTCGCGTATTTATCAGCCGGGTAACCCGGCATCTTATTTACCATGGAGCATTTTAAATGTACGACCTCATCGTGAGAAAGAGGTAAAATATAATTCTCAGCGCTATTGTAACTCATGGCAAAGATCATGGCATAGTGGTTATTCTTACGAAACAGCGGATCCAACTTCATATATTCGCAGAAATCGTGCATCCAGCCCATATTCCATTTAAAGCTGAAGCCGAGCCCGTCCTCTTCCACACCGCCGGTCACCTTCGGCCATGCCGTCGATTCCTCCGCGATTGTAAGAAATCCCGGATATGTCCCCAATACTACCGAATTCAGATGCTTAAAGAATTCTATCGCATCCAGATTCTTGTTACCGCCATATTTGTTCGGCAGCCATTGTCCCTCATTCTTGCCGTAATCCAAATACAGCATAGAGGCCACCGCATCCACCCGGATGCCGTCTATATGAAATTCCCTAAGCCAGAATAAAGCGTTGGCAATCAGGAAATTCTTAACTTCTGTCCTTCCGTAATTAAATATCTTCGTTCCCCAGTCAGGATGCTCCCCCAGGCGTTTGTCGGGATGCTCGAAGATACATTGTCCGTCGAACTCCGCCAGACCGTGTGCATCGGTAGCAAAATGTGCCGGTACCCAATCCAGAATTACCCCTATCCTATGCTTGTGCAGCTTATTGATCAAATACATGAGATCCTTAGGTTCCCCATAGCGGGAAGTAGGCGCATAATAGCCCGTTACCTGATATCCCCACGAACCATCGAAGGGATATTCCGCAATACCCATAAGCTCGATATGAGTATACTTCATCTCCTTCAGGTACTCCACGATTTTGTCCGCAAATTCCCTATAATTATAAAAGCCGTCCAGAGTACCGCCGGGATGCTTCATCCACGAACCGATATGGCATTCATAAATGGCCAGAGGCTCCTTTTTATAGTCCTTACCCTCTCTCTCCTTCATCCAGATATCGTCCGTCCATTCGAAACCGGACAAGTCGGTAGTCTTGGATGCATTTCCCGGCCTGAATTCCGCATAATTGGCAAAAGGGTCCGCTTTATATAGCTTTCTGCCGTCCGGCGTCAAAATCAAGAATTTATACAGCTCGTCCACTCCTACTCCGGGAATAAAAAGCGTATAAATACCGCCGGGCCCCAGCCGTTTCATCTCATGTTTGTCCTCCTGCCAGCCGTTGAAAGTTCCTATAACGAATACCTTCTCCGCATTAGGAGCCCATACCCCGAAAAATGTACCTTTTTCTCCGTTTTCCACGGAAGGGTGTGCCCCCAGCTTTTTATATATATCGTAATGTGTTCCTTGGGCAAAGAGATATTGGTCAGCTTCAGAAATAAAAACTTCCTCTTCTATATATTTCGATTTCTTCTTCGCCGCCATAGGCAACCCCCTTTAATTTAATAGTGCATGAAGTCATTTTCCCGAAGGATAATCATATCCTCTTCGTCATACCTCTTGCCTACAAGAATATCGCACAAGTGCCGCAGGTTCTTCTTGTCTGCAAAATAAATCGCATCGTCCACCAGCTCCTTCACCTCTGCTACAGTCACCTCGTGATCGCTTGTCTGCATATCTGCAATTCTCGTATGGAGTGCCAGTATTCCGAGGTTATCGATAGTATATTCCATCTCCTCCGCATACTGCTTGGCATATTCTACAAGAGCATGGTCGCCAAGAGCCTCGATATCGATTCTGGCATTGAAATTCTCTGACAGTATATGATTCTTTCTCAAGAAAATATTCATTTCATCTTTTTTGCCCTCCATGATAACGAGAAGACCGCTGTTTTCCTTAGACAATGCATTTTTTAAATCCGCTGCCGTAGCACTGGACATTTCCGTGGCACGCTCGATGATAAGTGCTCCGTCGGTCAAGTGCGAAAGAGTTTCCTCCACATTTTTCTTTTTCAGGGTAGCTCCTGAAATCTTAGCCACCTTACCGGAAAAATTGCTGTCCGACATCTGCATCATACGGATAAGGTTCTTCGCCAGTTCGATAGTTCCCGTTCCTTCTTCTCCTGTGATGATCACATTGTCGGTAAATGCATCCATACTCATGGTATCTACTGCCTGTATAATCTGTTCCTTCGCCTTTTTATTATAAATGAAATTACCGAATAGTTCTTTTTCCTCATTGGATAAAGGACGCAGCCTATTAGCATCCTCTACCATGCCTACAACCCTCTCCGCCGTATTTGTCGGCTCCATCCCGAGAGAAACCGTCTCTAAATCGATGATTTGATCCGCATCATTTTTATCCTCTAAAGGGACGGCCTCCGGCACTTGCGTATCTGTCTCTATTTCTTCTAACGCCTGAGGTGTCACAGGTTCTTGCGGTAAGGTAACTGCCTGAGTAGCTTCTTCTGCCTGAACTGCCGGTTCCTCAACCTCATTATTTTCACTGCCGGTATCCGCATCGTCACTTGTAGACTGCATTGCCGATTTTTCCGCCGCCACTACCATATCCGATAATCTCGCATCCGGTATTTCTTCAGGATTTACTGATTTCTTACCTGCCTCCTTCAAAATAGCCTCTACAACAGCCTTTTCCAGCTGCTCTAGCAAACCTTTTTTGGTAGCTTCATCGAATTCGGAAAACATATTGCCCGTGTGCTGCTCCACACGTCTGCGCACGTCCTCGCTGCGCTTTTCTTTGTTCTCCTTCTTCATCTTCTCCCACTCGGCCATGATATCCGTAATGTTCATCTGACCGGTAATCTGCTTCTCGAGCTGGTTCCCCTCAGGTACTGCCAGGCTAATCTGGCCATCGTATTCCTGGGAAAGCATCTGTTCAAAGCCTGACGGCTTTATCGTTGCCTTAAGCTGATGAGATGGGATGGACTGCATAGGCGCAGGCGTGGGCGGAATGGATACGGAAGACACCACTGCCGGGTATATGACTCTTCTTCCCGGATGGAGCTCCTTCGTATCGCTTAAATTACCGGAGCTCACTTCTTTTATATTTATTTCCTTCGTGTCCTCTAAAAGAATGTCCTTTACATCCTCGAAAAATACTTCCTCCATTGCCGTCTGTTCTTCCGCGGACTGTGACTGCGGAGGCTGCGGCGGTATGTCCGAAGCGGAGGGTGAAGGTGCGGCCGGAATATTCTGTACATTTAAAGCAGAATGGTCTGCCGCAGTATTCTGTGCGCCCAAAACAGGATGTATAGCCGCAACATGCGGTACTGCCGGCGTGGACTGTACGGAGGGCTCTGATTCCTCATGAAAAGATGCAAAGTTAACAGAAGAAGTATGAGGTGTTTCCATCGTATTGCTCTGAGCATCTTCGCCCAAAAGCTCTTTCATACTCTTTGCCAGTTCCTTCTGCAGATTAATGGTGTTATATTGTCCTACATCCACCGTCTTTACCCGGAATTCTTCCTCTTCCTCATCGTTGTCATTATTCTGGGCGGTATATTCAGGGAATTCTGCAATCTTAGCACTTTCCTCTTCCTGCTGCTTCTCTCTCGCCGCCAGCTGAGCTTCCTGAATCTCCCTCTCCCGCTTAAACAGAAGATACTTTTCCTGCTGGTCGGGCGTCAGGGCATGGTGAAGCTGTTTTAATTCCAACGCTTTTATAACGTATCTGCCTTCTCCGAACCAGAGAATCATTTCGTCGCATTCTTCCACGCATTTTGTCTCAAGCCCCACTCTATGATATAAATAAGCCAATTCATACGCCCATTTTTCCCGATAATCCCGCTTCTTGAATTCCTCCAATACAGCGATGCGCTCCTCTAAGCTGACATCCTGCGCCTCATACAGCTTATACTGCAATATATATCTTCCCGTATCCTTAGGCGCAATCTGCACGAATTCTTTATAATACTCGATCGCCTGCACATATTCCCCCATTTTCACGGACAACTCGCACAAAGAATACACAATAAGACGACCGCCCGGATGGCGCTCGTATGCCATTAACAAAATATCTTTACTTTCTTGAAATCGGCGGTTTATCTTGTATAAGTCGCTGATTGTGCAAAGCATCATGACACTCTTGACTCTCCTCCAGTCAATCGTATCAGCAATCTTTACCGCCTCCGCGAATTCTCCCTCCGCGATCAGTGCTTTTATTTCCTCCGCCCGTACTTTATATTCGTACTTATCCAAGGTACTCACCTCATAATTAATTCATTTTTCCCATCTGACAAAAGACAGCATAATATCCCTATTTTCATTTTCTAAGTTTACCATACGAGATAATTAATGTCAAAAAAATATCAGGATTTTTCTCTATATATGGCGATTTTTTTCTAAACTTATCCATATATCTTGTGTTATTTTCCCAAAAAACAAATATTATCGGGAAAGCAGGTTGCTAAGCCGGGCAAACTGCGCCAAAGTAAGCGCTTCTCCCCGAATCGCAGAGGGTAGTTTCATCTCTTCCAGCGCTTTAAGCACATCGGCTTTTCCTGTTTTTAGATTCGTCGCATTGGTAAGACCGTTCACTAACGTTTTGCGTCTCTGGTTAAAGGAGGCACGTATAAGCGAAAACATGAAGTTCTCATCGTCCGCCTCCACCGGAGGCCTTTCGTATCTGGTCAGCTTGATTACCGTGCTTCCTACGCTCGGTTTAGGCATAAAGCAGGTAGGCGGTACCTGAATCATTACTTCCGGCTTCGCATAATACTGCACAGCAAGGGATAGTGCTCCGTAATCCTTCGTTCCGGGACCGACCTGCATGCGGTCCGCCACCTCCTTCTGTACCATAATCGTAATGCTCTCAAGCGGAACATGGCTTTCAAACAGTCCCATAATAATGGGCGTAGTAATATAGTATGGAAGATTTGCAACCACCTTTATGGCCTTTCCTCCATTTTTTTCCTGTACAATACGATTAACATCCACTTTCAGGATGTCCTCATTTATGATCGTTACATTGTCATATTCAGACAAAGTATCGTTAAGTATTGGTATAAGGGCCTTGTCTATCTCCACTGCAACCACTTCTCTCGCGTTCTCCGCCAAATATTGGGTCATCGTTCCGATGCCGGGACCTATTTCCAGCACACAGTCCTCTTTCGTGACTCCGGAGGCTGCTATAATTTTCTCTAATACATGACTATCGATAAGAAAATTCTGTCCGAATTTTTTTTGGAAATTGAAATTATATTTTTTTAGTATTTCTATTGTATTCGTGGGGGTTCCTAAGGTGGCCATCTTTATTCTCCATCATTTAATTATGTTGTTTCATCATATCATCTTACAGTTATATAATAAACAGAAAAAAACTTATCTTCAATATTTTTTAGTATTGAGATAAGTTTTACTTTTGATTACCGTTACTGTTCACGACCTTATCAGTAACTAATTACCCACTATACGTTTACCGTCCAATCAGTCCAGCAAGGGCAATTCGATAACGGATTGATAATTCTTGCCCATATAAATATTTTGTCTCGCTTTCTTTGTTTTCATACATTTCGCCCAGTTGCCTGCATAATTACTATGAACTGCATATTGGGGAAAATCAGAAGAAGAAACATCGAGACGAAGACAGGAGCCTTCTTGAAGCTTCCATGCAATATCCCACATCTCCAAATTAATTTCCACCACATTTCCCGGCATATATTTCATTGCTGTGGAAGCATTATTACGGTAAGCAAGAGTGGTAATGCTTCCTCTTATATTCACTGCTTCACCATCCGGAAAAACCTCCGATATTTTTGCAGTAAAAGCTGTGTCCTGTGCATCGGAACTCACATGTAATTTCACATTGATACGACCGCATATAAAAAGCTCCTTTTCTATAGACGGCGATACGAAGCTGATCACATCATCCCTATACCCGCATAACGGTTGAACCAAACTTCCTACACTCTGTGTTGTGTGAAATAAGGATTCCGCACCATGAGAATATACCGGATTCTCCGGATCATATTCATATTCTATTCTTGCATCCTCACCGGCTTCTTCCCGGAGGCTTAAGGCACCTCGACCTTCCTTGCCTGCCGCCAGATAAAAGGTCTTTATTTTGTCGCATATAACAGGATAGTTATTTAAGCTTTCCCACTTATTTTGCCCGATCACATAGAAGGATAGTTTCTTTTCAGGCAATTCTCTTTTTCTGAGTGTCTGCTCAAACCATAAAAAAGGCGAAGAAACGCTGTCATCTTCCAAATCGCTTAAATCATGTTTTGCAACAGCAATTCCATAGCTATGGTTCCAAGGTCCTATCTGCAGCACGCAATGCTCTCTTGTTTCCTCAGGCAGACTTTGATAGCTTACAAGTGCACTTCCCAAATGGTGATCGTACCACCCTTCTCTTATGAAAATCGGAATACTGACCCTGGAAGGAATTTCTTTCAGCTCTTTCCATAGGCCGCTGCTCCAATAGTCGCTCTCTCTGCTCTCATTACATATCCAGTCCTTATACCATGGAAGCTTAGTACCCCACAGCTTCTCATCCACCTTCATCTGCGGTTTAAATCTGCACGACTCCAAATAATCCGCCTCAATTGGCGTTCCCGCATTCTGCATCGCCCAGGCAGTCAGAATATCCTGCCTGAACAAACCGTCTTTATACGCGGATGTATATCTGTCTGTACCATATACGCCTAAATACATGGAGGCCACTTTCCCGGACACCTGATCAGCCATGCACCACCCTGTATAGGCTAAGTAAGAATTTCCCCAATAACCTATAGCTTCTGCAAAGTCTTGAGCCTTAATCCAATTCACCGTATCGATCCCGTCAAGTCTTTCATTTACATTAGGCTCCCATTTACCCTGCGATCCGCCTATGCCCCGGCACCACTGAACAACAAATATATATCCTCTTTTACAATATTCCTGTGCATGTACCTGCAACTCTCTTTCCATATCAGTATAACAGCAGCGCATCAATATTACCGGCGCACTTTTTACATCCTTCGGAAAATGCACATCTGTTTTCAAACATACACCATCCCGCATCGGCAATAATATTTCTCTCACGTCACCTATTTTATGTGTACATGGAGCATCCAGCTGAGTATACAACGAGCATATGTAGTCTGCTTTTTTTATCTCGCTCTGTTCCATAAGCCCTCCGGTTTCTAAATAACTTTTTGTTGTTTTAATTTAGCCAAGTCATCATCGGACATTCCTAAAATGTCTTCATATACATATAAATTATGCTCTCCCAAAAGAGGCGCCGGCACTTTTACTTCCGGCTTTGTATCCGATAGCTTTATCACGCAACCGTTTACCTTCATCGGGCCTATTTCCGGGTGGACCATTTCCACGAACATTTCTCTGTAGTCCGCAATATGTTCATCCTCACTTACCTCTTTCAAATTGTAGACAGGCCCTGCCGGTATTCCTGCCTTTAGAATTAAATCGGTAGCCTCTTTTGCCGTGTAATGACTCAGCCAGTCTTCGATAATTATCTTTAGTTCGGCATTATTTTTTACCCTGTCTTCCATTACGGCAAAACGTTCATCCGTTATTAAATCTATCCTTTCCATCAGCGCACAAAGCTTCTCGTACAGCCCCTGATTGCCGCAAGCTATAATCATTTCCGTGTCCCTCGCATGAAATACATCGTAGGGTGCACAAGGAGCATAACGATTTCCTATTCTTTGCGGAATCTCTCCATTTTCAAAATAGCGCTGTGTAGCGGAATCCAAACTGGACACTACCGAATCCACCAGTGCCACATCTACCATTTGCCCTGCACCGGTAATATTTCTCGCATGCAGTGCACCGAGAATGCCTATGGTCAGATTCAGTCCTCCCAGAACATCCCCCATCGCATTGCCGGCCCGCATGGGCGGGAGTTCGGGATAGCCCGTCAGGCTCATCAATCCACCCATAGCCTGCGCCAATATATCATATCCGGGACGCTGTGAATATGGGCCATAACTTCCGAATCCGGATACGGCAGCATAAATAATCTGATTATTGATCTTCTTCAGGTCTTCATATCCCAGGCCCAATTTATCCATTACCCCGGGACGGAAATTCTCTACTATAACATCTACTTTTTTTACAAGCTTTCTAAAAATCTCTCTTCCTTCTTCCGTTTTAAGGTTGAGGGTAATGCTTTTTTTATTTCTATTAATGTTTGCAAAATACATACTGGAGCCATTTTTGTACGGAGCATAATTTCTAGTATCGTCTCCTTTATCAGGTATTTCCAGCTTAATCACTTCTGCTCCCAAGTCTGCCAAAATCATCGTACTATACGGTCCTGCTACTACTCTTGTAAGATCCAGTACTCTGATATCTTCTAAGGCTTTATGAGTATTCAATTTACATTCCTCCAGTTTCTGTTACTTTAATAATTTATCATCCACTTCTATTTTCATTCTCATAAATGCGGAACCCAT
>JAEWPN010000139.1 GCA_023399455.1 Bacillota bacterium | reverse complement strand
AGGATATGATGAATACTTTGGCAAGAAGCGTTCTGACGCTATATTCCTATGACGACAGGGCTGACGATACTACGCTTCCAAATGTGCTCAGACAGAGCCTGCAGCTCATCAGCCTGTTTCCTCTGCTAACCATTTACGGCTATCAGGCATACAGTCACTATCATGACGGCAAGAGCCTGTATATTCATTCATCTAAGCCGGAATTATCTACCGCTGAAAATATATTGCATATTTTGAGACCGGATAGCTCCTACACTCCTTTAGAGGCACGGATACTGGATATTGCTCTCGTATTACATATGGAACACGGCGGCGGAAACAATTCCACCTTTACCACACATGTCGTCACGTCTTCACTGACAGATACTTATTCCGTTATCGCGGCAGCTATCGGCTCCTTAAAGGGTCCCCGCCATGGCGGCGCCAATATAAAGGTAGTACAGATGTTTGAAGATATGAAAAAAGAAATCTCCGACTGGGAGGACGAGGAACAGGTGTCTGCCTATCTTACAAGATTGCTGCATAAGGACACATTCGACCATGCCGGCTTGATCTACGGTGTCGGCCACGCCGTTTATTCCAAATCAGATCCTCGCGCCGTCATTTTTAAATCTTTCGTAGAAAAACTTTCCGAAGAAAAAGGGCTGCAGAAAGAATTCGCGCTCTATTCTCTCGTAGAAAAACTGGCACCGGAGGTCATCGCAAGGGAAAGACAGATATACAAAGGCGTCAGCATCAATGTGGACTTCTATTCCGGCTTCGTATATCACATGCTCGGCCTTCCTATGGAATTGTATACGCCAATTTTCGCTATCGCACGCATTTCAGGCTGGTGCGCTCACCGCATGGAGGAACTTGCCAACAACGGGAAGATTATCCGTCCCGCCTACAAACCCATCGGCGAAAACCGCAGCTATACGGAAGTTTCGGATAGAAAGGGATCATCTTAGAAGTTGCAAATATAAAAACCAACAGATTACTGGTCTGCTGGTTTTTTTGAACAATTATTTTTTTTTCGTATCTACTCCGTCTATGAATATCTTTTTCGCCCTATTGGAAGCTACCGCGAATAAGACTAAAACGATAATGAAGCCGCCGAAGGCTATGAGCGATATATAGGCGGGACCGCCGTACTCAGTGGTTATAATGCCCATCAGACCGATTGCACATGTAAGAATTCCCATGAACAGCGCTTTGGGGAACATATAAGTAATAAAACCTTCCTTATCGCGGATCTTATTCACATCCACGTCTTTGCTGACCAGCGCTCCGCCCGATATATTTCCCGTCGTCTTCATAGTAATAGCGGAATAAATCAGGTATATCCCGCTGATAATAATTAATAGGTCAAACATATTTGATGTATCCATAGTATTCTGCTCCTTACTTAAGCTTTAAGAACTCTTCCACTGTTTTTTGCATCGCTTCTTTATCGCAGATATAGTCGTGAATTACCGGTGCTGATTTTATTTCCTCAATAGCTTCGGGTACGGCTACGTTAGCCAGTGCAGACAGCTCATCCACCAGTTCGAAATCCGACATTCTATCGTATTTCTCATCGATTGCATTCATCACGCTTCTCGTAAACTTGAAGGGACTTGCAGTAGAAGCGATGACCGTAGGCGTCTCGTCCTTGGTCTCCTCCTTATACTTGCCGTATACGCAGGCCGCAACCGCAGTGTGCGTATCGATGACATATCCAGTCTCCTCATACAAGGCCTTGATGGTGGCCGCCGTCTCCTGCTCGGAAGCGTAATTTCCGTAGAAATCTGCAAGAAGTGCTCTCATTGGCTCCGTAATCTCATATTTGCCGTCTCCGCCCAAAGCCTTCATAAGCTGTGCCGTCTTATCTCCGTCACTTTCCGCTATTTTATATATTAACCGCTCCAAATTGCTGGAAATAAGAATATCCATCGAAGGAGAGCTGGTCAGAACAAATTCTCTGTTTCTATCATATACACCGGTCCTAAAGAAATCATAAAGCACCTTATTGTCATTAGAAGCGCAAATCAGTTTATCGATAGGAAGTCCCATGTTCTTCGCATAAAACGCTGCCAGAATATTGCCGAAATTGCCCGTAGGAACCACTACGTTGATCTTCTCCCCCTCTGTTATTTTCTCTTCCGCAAGCAGTGTTGCGTAAGCATACACGTAATATACGATCTGAGGAACGAGACGGCCGATATTGATGGAATTAGCAGAAGAAAACTGGTAGCCCTGCCCGTCCATCTTCTTTGCAAGCTCCTTATCCGCGAAGATGCACTTCACTCCGGTCTGAGCATCGTCGAAGTTCCCGTGGATACCAACTACATATGTATTATCGCCCTTCTGTGTAACCATTTGCTTCTCCTGAATTGGACTTACACCGTTTTTAGGGTAAAATACGATAATCCTCGTACCTTCTACGCCTGCAAAGCCCGCAAGTGCCGCCTTGCCCGTATCGCCCGAGGTCGCTGTGAGAATGACGATTTCATTCGTTACATTATTCTTTTTCGCTGCCGTGGTCATTAAATGAGGCAGGATGGACAATGCCATATCCTTAAAAGCAATGGTAGCTCCATGAAACAGTTCGAGGTAATAAGCCTTGTCCGCGCTTACTAAAGGAGCAATAGATTCCGTATCGAATTTCGAATCATAAGCACGTCCGATGCAGTTTTTCAGTTCTTCCTCAGTAAAATCCGTCAGGTACAGCTTCATGACTTCATAGGCCACTTCCTGATAGGTCATGCCTGCCAGTTCCTTCAGGCTCTTGTCAAGTGCCGGAACGTGGTCGGGAACGAATAATCCTCCATCCTCGGATATACCTTTTAAAATGGCCTCCGATGCCCTTACCCGTATACCGTTATTTCTCGTACTGTTATATAATACTTCCATTGTGCCACCTCTCAGCTCTTTTTATCTTAGAGTCCCTTGCGTGAGACGCTGTTATCGGTTAATAAGTATAACATATATTTTATATCCGTGCAACGCCATGTCATGAGAAAAATTCATGTCCGCCATAAGAAAACAGCAAAGTCAGGCTGTTATCGAACCATTTCATTTTCTCGGGGTCCGCATACTTTCGCGATGCAAAATAAAGAGCACCCTTCGTAATGTCCTCTCCATACAGTACCTTGTCCACCGCTTCCTTCGTTTCCTCACTGACGCTCACCTTCTCATACCTTCCGTCCGAAATAGGGGAGAACTGGGCGACCCCGTTCTCTCTCTGGAATACGACCTCCTTTACGGTATCGGGGAATTTATTGCTTTCCACCCGATTCATTACCACTCCGGCAACCAGCATCTTGCCTGTAATATCCTCTCCTCCCGCTTCCGCTTCCACGATTCTTAAAAGTACCTCATAATCTTCCTTGGCCAGCGTGTATTTCGCTTTTTTCTCGATGACATTGTAGTCTACTACCCTCTGTCCTGACGACGCTCGCGTTACCAACCGGATAAATGTGGCCGCGTCCAGACGCGCCTGATCCTCCATAAAACGGATTTGAAACGCCGGAGTAGCCGCAATTCTGTTAATCTGCAGTTCCTTCACATTAAACCACGTGACGGCGAGGATCACATTACACAACAACAATATGGTCATATTCTTTTTGTACGTCTTCATATTTTCAAGTCCTCTTTTTATTTTCATGAATCTTCAGTTGCCAAGATTCATGACCTTTATTTTTGTCATACAAATGTAACAGTTCTTTAATATTTTATACAAAGAGTGCTGAAAATATTTCTAAATTTGTATTCTTTTTTCTAAAATGTTATACTTAGGATAAAATAATGACAAAATTTGAGAAAATATTATTTTTTATTCTATAAAACGAGGGGTGCCATGGATAAAAAACTTCCCGGCGTATATGCTGCAAAGAAAAAAAATAACTCCATTTATTACCGTGCTTCTATCACTTTCAGAGAAAAGCATATAAGCCTTGGAAGCTATGACCTCGAAGAAACAGCCCACCTCGCCTATAAGGAGGCTCAGTTTCTCATCAAATCCGACTCCATAAACGTAGAGGATTACTCTCCGGATTCCCTTTTAGCCTTCGGGAAATGGGTCAGCCTGCTGAATTTCCGGGATAACGGACTTTATTTTGCAACACCTATCTACATGCGGAAGAAATATTTTTTATACTACTATTCTCTTACCTACATTCTAAAATTCGATATCGACGATTTATTCTACTATTCCTCCCGCAAAATTATGCGGAGAGGAAGCCATCTTTTCGTTGCCGACTACGGGATGCAGGTCAATATACTCAACCGATACGGTATAAAAAATTACGCGGTGGCCGATAAAGATTACCGGTTTATCAATGGGGATCCTACCGATTTCCGTTATGAAAATATTGAAATCCTCAATCGATTTCATGGAATCAGCCATATTCCCTCCGCAAAAGGCATGAGATACAAAGTGCGCATCCATGTGAAGGGCAATTATGTCGTGGGTGTCTATCATACGGAGGAGGAAGCCGCTATCGCCTATAATAAGGCAGTGGATGTATTAAAAAGAAACGGCATAGACCGCAATTATTCCCTTAACTACATCGAAGGGCTTTCTCCTGCTGTCTATGCCGATATATATTCAAAACTTAAAATTTCTCCAAAATTAACTGCGCTTTCTTCAACCTATAGTAACCTTATTTCTCAGAATAGTCAATAAAACTGATATTCAAATCAATATCACCTGTTATTCCGCTTACCTTGCCCTCCAGAGTATACTGCCACATCTGGAACTGATAAGGATAATCCGGCACGTCCTCCTGCTGAGACAGCCAGATATCATAGCCGGTCAGTTTTGTCAAATCAACCTGTTTAATCAGCCATTCCTTAGTTCCATAAACCATCGGTTTATATCCTGCATTTTTTATAGTGTCCAAAAAGGCCTTGGCTATAGTAGTCTTCTGGTCTCTGGACAACGCTTCTATCCTCGCAGTATCATTCTTCACATATTCCATATCGAAGGCGATAGGGTAGGTTATCTTATAATTGCTTAGATTCTGCAAATTCTGAATGACGAAATTAGCCTCTTCTATCGCCTCGTCCGACGTAATAGCCTGCGAGAAAAAGTAAATACCAATGTCCAGCCCTGCTTCCGAAGCCTTCACAATATTATCCGCGAACTTCTCATCCAATACGATCTGGCCGCTGCCATATCCCCTGGCTCCCAGGCGTATCATAACAAAATCGATTCCTGCCCCCTTTAGGCTGGCGAAATCTATCTCCTCGTTATATTTGGACACATCCGCTCCCAAATAGGAAACGCTTTTTCCTTCCTGATAATAAGCCATCTTGTCAGATTTCATTGTAAGATTTGTAAAATCATAAATATTCTTCTCCAGATATGGATTGATCAGCACCCATTCCTCTGAACCGTTGGCATATGTAATCAATGTATGCTTTCCATCGTTTTCAGGCAATTCCTGCTGTTCCCTGTCATATTGGGAATACTTATCGCCTTCTGTCTGCGCGTCCCCTAAATCCTTCAATTCAGACGTCTCGTCCTCCGATCCGCTTACAGATTTCGGCTCATCGTTCGGATACATATCCCAAAAATCCAAGTCCGAAGCCGTGAGCTTATTCTCCTCATACAGCCTCTCGATATTCCTCATCCTGCTGGCGCTGCCGTTCACCGCAAGGTCCTGCTCCCCCTCGGAAGCGACCGGCGCACTGTCTCCCGTTACACTTGAATCCCCGTGCTCCACCGCCATAACAGTTGTATTCTGTGCTTTCTCTGCCCTAAGCTTCGCTGAAGATGCCTGCTCCTGCTTCGCAAAAAACACTACTCCAAGAATCAATAGAGCACTTAGGCTGACGCCTATCACCACGTATTTCGCAGAAAGCTTCGCCCCTATATCGTCATTTTCTCCCGGTAATCTCATCGCTTCACTTCTTTTCCATGATTTTATATCATTGATATCTTCCGTCATTTGCTTCACTAACAATTTAACATGAAATCGGTCTGTTCGCAAGTCTCTACACGTTTCCCATATCCCATCGTGTGTGACCTTGTCAGCTGATGAAGCCTATGCTCTCTTCAAAATAGTCTTTTTCGGACACTTTTCCATGCAGACACCACATTCGATACACTTTTCGTAATCGATAGCAGCGTTAAAGTCTACAACGTCCACCGCCTCCGAAGGGCAGTTTCTCTTACAAAGCTGGCAACCGATACAGCCCACCGTACAGTTCTTGGTGGTCTGCTGCCCTTTGTCCTTGGAGTTACATGCCACCATATATTGGGCATCGTAAGGTATCAGCTCAATCAAAGATTTCGGGCATACCTCCACGCATTTTCCGCAGGCTTTGCATGCCTCCTTGTCGACTACCGCCACCCCTTTCACTACATGAATCGCGTCGAAAGGGCAGGCCGTAACGCAGCTTCCGCCGCCGAGGCAGCCATAGTTACATGACTTAGGACCTCCATTTGGTACAAAGGCCAGCATGCGGCAGTCCTGTACCCCAAAATATTCGTAATCCACCGAAGTTTTATCGAAGTCGCCCTGACATTTCACGAAGGCCGTCTTTCTAACCGCTTCCTCAGCTTTCACTCCCATGATTCCGGCGATGACCTTGCCCACCGCCTCTCCGCCTACCGGACAGGCACCCACTGCAGCTTCTCCCCTGACAATGGCCGAAGCCAGACCGGAGCAACCGGGAAAGCCGCAGCCTCCGCAGTTATTTCCGGGCAGTGCCGCCAGCACCGCTTCTTCTCTTTCATCTACGTCTACCCTGAACTTGATTGCCGCGATGCCTAGAAACAGACCGATAAAAAGTCCGATTCCTCCCACAATCGCCATAGCAATTACAACACCTACTGTACTCATCCCGCATACCTCCTACAGCAAACCCGAAAATCCACAAAAAGCAATTGCCATAAGCCCCGCCGTTACGAGCACAATAGGCATTCCTTTAAAGGATTCCGGTATATCATTATATTCCATCTTCTCTCGTATGCCCGCCAATATCAGAATTGCAATTGTAAATCCTACCGAGGTTGCAAAGCCATTGACAATGCCGGTAACGATATCGTATTTCTTCTGAACGTTCACGAGGGCGATACCGAGCACCGCACAATTTGTCGTAATCAGCGGCAAATATACGCCAAGCGACTGATAAAGGGAAGGTATGAATTTCTTAAGGAACATCTCCACAAACTGAACCAGCGCCGCTATAACAAGAATAAATACGATGGTTTGCAAATACGTAATATTAAGCGCCTGAAGAACATACTTATAAATCACTCCCGATACTGCAGAGGCCAGCGTTATGACGAAAATAACCGATATTCCCATTCCTGCGGCCGTCTCCGTCTTCTTTGAAACTCCTAAAAACGGACACAGGCCCAAGAACTGGCTAAGGACAACATTGCTCACAAGGGAAGAGCCCACCAGAATAATAAGTAAATCCTTGATATTTATATCAATAATCATTCACTTCATCCTCCTTTCCAGCAGTATCATCCGTTATTTCAGTAATTTCTATCTCCTTTATTTTTTCCTTTTCAGCACGCTTACTGGTATCGTAAAACCGGTGACCGCAGCCAGTATCAGAACAATTCATACAGTCTTCGCTGCAGCCCGACTGAATCTTAGAAACATCTCTGCCCTTTCTCTTACCTTTTATCTTGATCTTATTCTGAATAGCCGTAAGAGCCGCAAGAACAAAGAACGCTCCGGGTGCCATGATGAAAATAGTGCATGGTACATAGGCTTCCGGCATGATATGATATCCGAACAGTTCTCCTGCTCCTATGATCTCCCTCACCGCACCGATACAAGTGAGGGCAAAGGAAAAGCCCAGTCCCATTCCCACACCGTCAAAAAAAGACGGAATAACAGAGTTTTTCGAGGCGTAAGCCTCAGCCCTTCCCAAAATAATGCAGTTAACTACAATGAGCGGTATGTATATTCCGAGCGCATCGTATAAAGACGGAAGAAAGCCCTCCAAAAGAAGCTCCATCATCGTGACGAAGGAAGCTATTACAACGATGAACGCAGGAATCCTAACTTTGTCCGGGATAATGTTCCTAAGCAGGGAAATAAACATATTGCTGAGCGCCAGCACCACCATCGTGGTCAATCCCATGCCCAGACCATTAACCGCCGAAGTCGTCACCGCTAAGGTTGGACACATTCCAAGCATCAGCACGAAGGTTGGGTTTTCTTTTACCAGACCGTTAAAAAGCCTTTCATTTACACTATTCATTGCCGCTCCCTCCTTCCATGATGTTCGTATTAAGAAACGTACGGAAATAATAAAGTCCGGCATTTACACCATTCGTAACCGCATTGGTCGTAATCGTCGCTCCACTGATCGCATCAATCTGGTTATCTCTCTGAGCACCCGATTTCGTATATTCGAAGAAATCCACCTGCTTATCCGCAAATTGTGGTTTCAGCACTTCCTCCGCACGCATACCGAGTCCGGCAGTCTCCGATATTGACAAGATGGAGATTCCATTCAATGTACCACCTTCTCCTATACCCAGCATGAACTGGATGTCCCCGCTGTAGCCTTCATGGTCGGTTACTGTAATGACATAACCTAACATATTGTTATCGGCATCCAAAGCCTTCATAACCTCATCGATATCCACGGCTTCAAAGCCGAGCTCGCTCTTTTGTAACACCCATTCATCCTCCGCCTGTGCTGTCTGGACGATTTCGAAGCTTTCCGCCTCGGAAAAGACCTCTTTGCAGGCCTCTTGTTTTACCTTTGCCTTCTGCGCAGCAATAGGTTCCTTCGTCACCTGATAAACCACACCCAGAATAAGGCCTGCCGACAGCGTAATGACGAAGAGTATAAGAGCGTCTTTCAACATTCCTTTTATATGATCATTCATGCACTTTCCCTCCTTTTGTACCGAACGCCTTAGGAAAGGTCATTTTTTCAATAAGCGGAACGAGGAGATTACCTATAATAATCGCATAGGAAACACCCTCCGCCGACGGTCCGAACAAACGGAAGATGCCCGTAAGAACGCCCAGAATAATTCCGTAAATATACTGTCCTTTCTTGGTAATCGGACGGGTCACATAGTCCGTCGCCATGAAAAATGCACCCAGCATTAAGCCTCCTCCTGCAAGCTGTGCGCTGATATATGCCGGATCTGCTCCATGGCTGCCAAATAAACATAGAAATATCACGAAGCTTATGATATAGCTGCCGGGCACCCTTAAATCAATAATTCCCAGCAGAATTAAAAGACAGGCGCCGGCTATAATAGCTATCATAGAGGTTTCTCCAATGGTTCCTGCTGTCCTACCGATAATCATATCCAGAATGTTCACGGCTTCTCCATTTTCTATCAGGGCAAGCGGAGTAGCTCCGCTATAAGCATCCACCTCGAAGTTGTTCATGATGGGAGTAAAGGATATGAGTAAAAAACATCTCGCCGCCAACGCAGGGTTCATGAAGTTTTGCCCCAGACCCCCAAACAGCACCTTTACCACCAAAATAGCGAATATCCCACCAATCATGCCAATCCACCAAGGAACGGAAGAAGGCAGGTTAAGTGCCAGTAAAAGTCCGGTAACCACAGCGGAATAGTCACCTATTGTCACTGGTTTATTCATCAGTTTTTCGTATGTATATTCCGTAAGAACGGCAGACCCCACCGTCACACCTATCAAAATCAGCGCGTCCATTCCAAAATTATAGATACCGAAGCCCGCGGCAGGTAGCAGCGCAATTAATACGGAGAGCATAATACTGCTCGTTGTTACCTTGGACCTAACATGGGGATTGGAGGATACCTTCATCAAATCACTCACTTATCCTACCTCCTGCTTTTTCTTTTTCTCATTTGCTTTTCCTGATTTCTTAGCAAGCTGTATCTTACGCATAGACTTTATCGTCTGAGTAAGCGGCCTTCTGGCCGGGCATACATAACTGCAACAGCCGCATTCGCAGCATTCCATTCCCTGATGCTTTAGAAATGCGTCCTCGCTGTAATGCTCCGCGTAATCCGACAACATTTTGGGCACAATCCTGCCGGGACATACCTCCACACATTTTCCGCAATTGATACACGCACTTGGCTCCATCTGGGAAACCTCGTCCTGCGTCATACAGAGCAGAGCTGAGGCCGTTTTGGTAGTAGGTACATCCAAATTAAAAATGCTAAATCCCATCATAGGTCCGCCAGAGATGATCTTTGCCGGCAGCTTCTTAAAACCTCCTGCCTCATCAACCAGCTCCCTATAGCTCGTCCCTATCCGCACAAGGAAATTGCGCGGATCTGAAACAGCATCTCCTGTTACCGTTACTATCCTATGCATCAGAGGCATTCCCCACATGACTGCATGGTAAACCGCAACAATAGTATCCACGTTGTCTACGATACAGCCTGCATCCGCTGGAAGCATCTTGGAATTAATGCTCCTTCCGGTAGTCGCATAAATGATCTGACGTTCTGCACCCTGTGGATATTTTGTTTTTAAAGCCTTTACACTGATACGATTTTCGTTTTTGGTCAGTTTCTTTAATATATCGATACAGTCCGTTTTATTGTCCTCCACTGCCAGAATAGCCCGTGCATTATCGAACAGACTCAATATGATTTTAAGCCCCTCTACGATTTTTTCCGGTTCCTCTATCATCCTCCGGTAATCGGAGGTAAGATACGGCTCACATTCAGCACAATTGGCAATGATATAATCTATCTTCTCCGGCT
Organism: Bacillota bacterium; assembly: GCA_023399455.1. Lineage (GTDB taxonomy): Bacteria > Bacillota > Clostridia > Lachnospirales > Lachnospiraceae > Kineothrix > Kineothrix sedimenti. The sequence continues at coordinate 4,647 of JAEWPN010000139.1, read as the reverse complement.
CCCCCGGCGAAAGCTTTATGAAGGTGGGAAAGCCCGCCCCTCCCATGCCGACCACTCCTGCTTCTTTTATCCGCTCAACGATTTCTTCTTTCGTCAATTCCTTGTAGGAATCGACTGTAGAATATTCTATCTCTTCATATTTTTCATCATTTTCTACTATGATGCTCATTACGCTGTCCCCGGTCACTACCCGTCTAGGCTCAATCACTTTGACTGTACCCGAAACTGTCGCATAAACGGGAGCAGACACGTAGCCGGACGCCTCCGCGATTTTCTGCCCCGCAAGCACTCTATCACCTTTTTCCACGATAGCCACCGCCGGCGCTCCGATATGCTGGGATAAGGGATATACCAAATCCCCCTTAGGCAATATCGCTTTCATCGGTTTATCCTTGGACATGTCTTTACCGTCGTAGGGATGTATACCACCCGAAAATGTTAATTTCGCCATTTGTCACCCTTCTTTCTCTTAAATTCGCAGGACTGCTTTTTCAAACCGCATTCCCGACACTTATAAATATACTATTTTTCTACAAAAAATGCTACTGCATTTTGCAAAAACATGTTATTATAACCAAAGGAAGATAAGTAATCTATCCTTTTCAGACGAAAGGAGCTATATGAGAATTTTACGTCAAACTATTCACTTCGATACTTTTAATTATCCTCTCGAAAAAATCGCTCCCCTTGAAAAAATACTTTTCATCGATATAGAAACCACCGGCTTCACGGTCAAAAGTTCTTCACTTTACCTCATAGGCGCCGCCTATTACGAAGCGGGAAGCTGGTATGTAAAACAGTGGTTCGCTAATACCTACGAAGAGGAAGCGGATATTCTGTCCGCCTTTTTTCAACATGCCGGGAGGTATACCCATCTGATCCATTTTAACGGGAATAATTTTGACCTCCCTTATCTGCTGCAAAAATGCAGGCAGCACCATTTGCCTTATCATTTTAATCATTTCGATGGTATCGATATTTATAGAAGAGTTTCTCCTTATAAGGGGATTTTAAAGCTGCCCAACTGCAAATTGAAGACGCTGGAGCAATACCTTGGCGTCGGCAGAGAAGACACCTTCGACGGAGGAGAGCTGATAAGCGTGTACCATAACTATGTAAAGAATCCTACCGACTATGCCTTGCAGGCCCTTACGCTTCACAACGCCGATGACATGAAGGGCATGCTCCGCATTCTCCCGATTCTTTCCTATTACGACCTCTTTCATTCGCCCATAACGCCGAAAAAGGTACAGGCGAATTATTACCGGGATATAAACGGCAAGCAACATCAGGAAATCCTTATGAAGCTGACTCTGCCGTCTCCTCTTCCAGACGCTCTTTCCGGCACCTCTAAAGGCTGCTATTTCAAGGGGGAAGGCTTGGAGGGCACCCTTCGCATACCTCTCTATGAGGAGGAGATGAAATATTACTATTCCAATTATAAGAATTATTACTACCTTCCAGAAGAGGATACCGCTATCCATAAATCCGTGGCTTCCTTCGTGGACAAAAATCACCGCATGCAAGCCACCGCAGCAACTTGCTATACCCGCAAGCTTTCCTCTTATCTTCCCCAGTGGGATATTATATTTGAACCATTCTTCAAGAGAGATTATAAGGACAAAGAAACCTTTTTCGAGCTGACCGAGGAAATGAAAAAGGAGCGTCCGCTGTTTGAGAAATATGCTTCCCACATACTTAATATGATTGCGCAGTCTTACTAAAATGAATAAAAGTGCGCTGCTCATCCATTAATCTTATAATAGGTGCACTTTCCTGCTTACATAAAAAACTACTGAATTAACAATGTCTTCCCGCTAATTCAGTAGTTTTATCTTTATGGTTTTTCGTAAAAGAAAGAATTCCTTCTGCCGTATCCCATATCCTTATAATTGATAATCTGCTCTGTACTGCCAATAAACAAAATCCCTTTACTCGCCAACGCCCGTTGAAACTTCACGAATACCTCGTCCTTCGCTTCCTCCGTAAAATATATGAGAACATTGCGGCAAATAATCATATGCCATCCTTCGCGATACGAGTCCTTCAGCAAATTGTGCTCACCGAATTCCACTCGTTTCTTGATATCCTCCGATATTTGATAGGATAAACCAACCTTCGTAAAATATTTCTTCTTCAGGTCCTCCGGCACATTGGATATACTCTTGTCCGAATACAAGCCCATCTTTGCCTTAGCGATAACCTGCTTGTCCAAGTCCGTCGCATACACTTTTATCTGCTCTAACGGAATATGTCTGGAAAGAGCCATTACGAGAGAATAGGGTTCATCTCCGGTAGAACACGCTGCGCTCCATATCTTCAGGTTCCTGCCAAACTTAGTTATCAACTCAGGAATAATCTCCTTCTCCAAGACCTGCCATTGATCGGGATTGCGATAGAATTCCGATACATTAATCGTAAGATAGTTGACAAATTCTTCGAACTTGACATGATTCTCCTTGATATATGCGATATACTTATCATATCCGACCACATTATTTTTGGCTATCAGCGTATCGATACGGCGTTTCATCTGCTTTTCTTTATAAGAGCTCAAATCAATTTTAGTTAAATTATAAACTGCAGTCTTGAACCATTCATAGTCATAAGCCATAGCCTTACCTACCGTAATTTATTCTTTTATTCCTCGGAAGTCTCTCCCTGTTCGCCGGCAATCACCGCCTCGATATCCACAGATACCACATCCTCATCGGACTCTTTCTCTTCTTCCTTCGGTTCAGGTGCAAACATCGCTTTAACGCTCAGGCTGATTTTCTTCTCCTCATCGTTGAAGTCGACCACCTTAGCCGTTACCTCTTCGCCTACCTTAAGCACATCGGAGGGCTTTTCGATATGATCCTTGGAAATCTGAGATACGTGAAGCAGTGCATCCACACCGGGCTCTAATTCGATAAACGCACCAAAATCAGTCATTCTGGCTACTTTTCCGGTTACTACGTTGCCTACCGCATACTTCTGTGCAGCTGCCTTCCAAGGATTTGCATCGTCAAATTTAAGGCTCAATGCAATTTTATTTCCAGAAATTTCTTTGATCAATACCTTTACAACATCACCAACTTTGAATACCTTCTTCGGATTCTCCACTCTGCCCCATGACATCTCGGAAATATGGAGGAGTCCGTCTGCGCCGCCCAAATCGATAAATGCACCGAAATCGGTCACATTCTTTACCGTGCCTTCCACTACGTCGCCTTCTTTGATCGTCTCGAAAAGCTTCTTCTGCAATTCCGCTTTTTCAGCAGCGATTAACTGCTTGCGGTCGCCGATATATCTTCTTCTCTTAGGATTATATTCGCTGATAACAAACTGAATTTCCTGACCTGCATATTTGGACAAATCTTTTTCATAGACATCCGATACAAGGCTTGCCGGAATAAAGATTCTTACTTCTTCCACTACTACGCTCAAACCGCCGTCCAAAACCTGGGCAACCTTTGCGGTGAGCACCTCCTTGTTATTAAACGCTTCCTCGATTCTCTTATTGCCTCTGTCAGCAGCAAGTCTCTTATAGGTTAAAAGAACTTGTCCCTCGCCGTCATTTACTTTTAGTATCTTCACTTCCATCTTATCGCCCTGCTTAGCGATTGTTGTCAAATCCACGTTTGGTTCGTTGGTGTACTCATATCTCGTTAAAATACCATCTGATTTATAACCGATATTGAGAATAATCTCTTCAGGCTTTACATCGATGACCGTACCCTCTACTACCTCTCCTGAATGTATTGTCTTAAATGATTCCTCTAACATTTGTTCAAAAGTTAATTCTGACATAATTTTGAACCTCCTCAATTATATTATTTGGGGTCGATGCCCCGGCAGTAATACCGACCGGTGAAGCAGCTTTAAGTAGTTCTAAATGCAAGTCATCCAGTGTCTGTATAAAATGAGTGTTCTCACATTCTTTTTTGCATATTTCATACAGTTTTCTTGTATTAGAGCTGTGAGTCCCCCCTATTACAATCATGGTTTGAACCTGAGATGCAATCTGTTTTGCCTCAGTCTGCCGTTCTTCTGTTGCATTACATATGGTGTTAACAACACTAACATTGTAACCTCTTTTTGAGAAAATTTCAACTAAATCTTTAAATTTGTTGTAGTTAAATGTCGTTTGAGAAACAATACATAATTCTTCGTTTTTCAATACACCGTTATTTTTATCGTTCAGGAAATCCTCCACCTCTTTCTCAGACTCCATGACGATAGTTTCTGTAACCGCCCAGCCTCTGATTCCCTCTACTTCGGGATGTCCGGGATTTCCTATGATGATGATTTTCTTTCCCTCGCCGCTTTCCTTCTCCACGATTCTATGTATCCGCTTTACAAAAGGACAGGTGGCATCCACACACTCCAGACCTTGCTTATCGATGAGCTCATAGACCTCCTTGGAAACTCCGTGAGAGCGTATGATAACAGTTCCTTCCGTTATCCTTCCAAGCTCGTCCATATTTTCAATTACCTGAACTCCTTTTTCCTCCAGGTCTTTTACGACCTCTTCATTATGAATGATAGGCCCGAAAGTATATATCTTCTTGCCCGTTTCTATTTGCTCATAAACGCTTTCCACCGCCCGCTTCACTCCGAAGCAGAAGCCGGCGCTCTTAGCCATAATCACTTCCATCTTTTTAC
>JAEWPN010000136.1 GCA_023399455.1 Bacillota bacterium | reverse complement strand
CATTGCTGCTGTTATCCGTGTATTCATAGGAGATGTCTATGGCTCCCGCATTCAGGTTCTTGAATTGCTCGGCTACTTCCATCTTGCCGCCTGTGCCGATGGCGATAACGAGCATAATCGTCGCTGCGCCTACGATAATACCGGTGGAAGTCAAGAAAACTTTCGATTTATTTTGCGAGAGATTCAGCCAGACCAGCTTAAATATTTCCGATAATCTCATGTTGTTAACCTTACCTTTCTATTAATATGGTATCTCCCTCTGAAAGCCCTTCCTTTATTTCCACATGTACGCCATCTGAAAATCCTGTCGTCACTTCCCTCGTTACCATATTACCCTTTTCATCCTTCATCTTCACATAGGACTCAGTTCCTTCTCTGATAACCGCCCGGTTGGGTATATAGAGCACTTCTGCGGATTCCTTCGTAATGAAAGTAACCTCCGTACTCATTCCTTCATACAAGCCTTCGATATCTCCCGTAATAGTTACGGTAACCGAATAGGTTGTGGTGTTCGTGTTGCTGTTGATCTGCGCATCACCGATTTCTGTGACTTCTCCCCTGAATACATCATCCGGGAAGGCTGTGAATACAACGTTTACCGCATTGCCCGTCTGCGCGTATTCCATATCCTCTTCGTCTACCGTCACCGTTATCGTCGCTTCCTCGTAATCGTTCAGCGTAATGATCGAGCCGTCCTGCTCCAGGCTGTCGCCTACATTTATGCCAACCTGGGTGATAACGCCGGTATATTCCGAGGATATGACACCCTCTTGAATTACACTGTCGAATTCATTCAGCTTCTCCTGCGCGGTATCGTAATCCGTCTTGGCCTTCTCCTCTTCAAAATTGCTCTGCCCTACCGTCACGTCATAAATTTCCTGCGCATTTTCGTATTGATACTGCCGAAGATCCTTATTCACCTTCGCTGCGATACTTCCTGCTTCCAGTTCCTTCTGTGCCAGAGAAAGCTGCGTGCTTAAGGAAGCAATGCTTTTATTCAAATCCTCTATTTCTTCCTCCGTACTGTCTATCTCATCCTCCAGCGTCTCTATCAGATCCTCTGTGTCGCTTACCGTATTCACCGCTACGATCCACCAGTACAGATTATCGTCTCTGCTGGTGTTATCCCTCGCATACTCCGCATTGGCCAGTACCGTTTTCTGCTCAGCTAACAAAGTCTGCATCTTTGCCAAATTATCCGTATCTTCCGTCAAATCCTCCTGCGCCTCGGTAAGCTGCTCCTGAATGCTTTCTACGGACTCATTCAGTGTAACTACCGTATTGCTATACTCCGATTCTGCATATGTTCCATATGCCGTATTGATGTCCAAGTCACCCTGCGCCTGTATACTCACCTTTTGTTTATTAGTCATCGTCTGCTCATAAGTAATCTGCGCATCGGAAGCATCCTCTTTAAGCTCCTGTCTGATGCTGTTTACGCTTTCATCCGTCAGCTTTAAAATAGGAGTCCCTTTTTCTATCTCCTGTCCTGCCGACACATACACTGCCTCTATCTCTAACGATCTGCCGGTGGATGATGAGGAGGCAGCCCCGGAATTCTGGAGCATTTGTCCCATGCCCCCTCCCATGCTTCCGTTCCATGAAAAAGTGCTGCTGCTTCCCGTATATTCGCTGATATCCAAGTCGAAAGTCTGCTCGGACGTGCCGATAGCTACATTACCGCTTTCCGTAACTCCAACCGTCAGGTTTCCTTTTTCTACCTGTGCCTCTCTATATGTGACCTCATCCTTGCCGCTTATTACAGCAAGAGTTATGAGGCCGGCGATGCAGAGCACGAATACCGCCAAAATAATGCCTGCCAAAGCATACGCTTTTTTTCTGTCTGCGGAATACAACTTTTTCCATTTTACGATTCCATTTCCGGTCAGTGTGCTGAATACCGCCTTTATTTTCTTCATGAACGCAATCAATTTCTGTTTCATTTTTTTAATCCTCATGCCTTTCTCACGGCCTTAAAGCTTCAGCCGCCAGCCTTTATATCAATTTCCGGGAAAGCCGCCGCCCATGTCAGGCATATCTCCTCCATTATCAGGAAAACTGCCGCCATTTTGCATATCTTCGCCGCCCGAAAAATCTCCGCCATCCGGCATGCTGCCATCACCAGACATCTCCTGCTCATTGCCGTCACCCGAACTTTCTTGCTCCATAGTTTCGCTTTCCGTCAATTCTTCATCACTTGCGCTTACTTTGCTCTCTATATAAACAACATCTTCTTCAGAAAGTCCGCTTATAATTTCAACATTGGTACCGTCGGAAAAACCGGTTTCCACTTCTGTAAGCTTTCTGTTCCCTGCTGCGCCTTTCATGTAGACATAGCTCTTCCCGTCGATTTCCTGTACCGCCTTTTTGGATATGTACAAAACATCAGAAACCGAATCCGTGACGAATGTTACATCCGCCGTCATCCCTCCGAACAACAGGGAAATGTCTCCTTCTATCTTAATGGTTACCGGATAGCTGATCGTGGATGCATAATCCGAAGTGGCTGTGGTCGTTATGGATTCCACAGTTCCTTCATATACCTCATCGGGATAAGCATTCATAACGATATCCACCCTATCGCCTACTGCTATGGCCGAGACATCCTCCTCCGATACGTCGATGGTTACCGCATATGCATCTTCTTCTACATAGCTTAAAATTGCGCCCGTATTGATCAAGTCATCTCCCGCTTCATATGACACGCTTGTCACAACTCCGCTTCCGTCCGCATAGATGATTCCGTCATCTCCTACGAAGGACTGAAAGTCTTCCAGATTCTGCTGCGCCTCATCCATATCTGCCTGTGCCGATGCCACAGCCTCTTCCAGGGAATTGACCGTGTAGCTATAAATATCCTCGGCCAGCTCTCCGCCTGCTACCGCGTTATCATAGGCGCTTTTGTTGGTCAGTCCTTCTACTTCCAGGCCGCTCTGTGCTGCCGCAATGTCCTTCTGCTTCTTAGCTATGCTCTTCTCACTGTCTTCAATTGTCTGATTCAGCTCATCGATCTGTCCCTGAATCGTATCAAGCTGTTCCTTGGCGTTTTTATAGTCCGCATAATTGCTTGCATAAGCGGTTGCATTATGAGCATCCGTATCCTCATAGATATTTAACGCCTGAGTATATTCTGTCTGTGCATCATCCAATGACTCCCAGAGATCCTCATCCGCAAGCTGCTCCTGTGCATAAGCAATATCCGCTTCCAGGACTTTTATATCTGCGGAAAGGATGTTCACGCTTTCCTGCGTCCTGGACTGGGAGGAACTATAGGTAGACTCCGCTCTATCGGCTTCCAGCATGCTTGTGTCATAAGTTCCTTTTGCCGTAAGCAGCTCTATCTTATATTCTGTCTCCGCCTCCGAAAGAGCGATTTGTGCTTCGGTATAAAGCGTATTCAATCTCTTGCTCACTGCCTCCACACTCTTCTCAGTCAGCTTAAAAAGCGCCTCTCCTTCTTCGATATGCTGGCCGCTTACCGCATAGACATCCTCTATCTCTAAATATTTGATGGTTTCTTCTTCATCGTCATCCTCGTCATCCGAATCATCCTCGTCTTCATCTTCATCTTCATCCTCAAGCTCCAGCGTATAGTCGATGCTGGATTCGTCCAAGGTTACGTTTCCGCTCTCCATGATTCCGAGAATCAAATCCCCTCTCTGTACCTGCTCTTCTTTATATATATATCTGTCTTCACTCAGCGTCGGCTTGATGAATACCGTGTAAACGGAAGCAGCAATAAGCGCTATCAGCGCTATGACCGCGAGAAGAAATTTGAGCAAAAATTTTCTATTTTTTAATTTTTCTTTTAATTTGCCGATCATTCTTTGTTACCTCCGTCTGAACCTGGTGCATTCTCCCCCATTCTCTGAGTATTCACGTCTGAAGACGTGCCTGCATTCTCTGTGCCGCCGGTTCCATCTGAGCCACTGTTTGGCGTATCACCATTTTGCATTCCGCCTGTAGAATTACCGTCTCCGGAAACACCGTCTGCATTGCTTGCATTTCTTTCCTGCATCTGTTCCATCTGCTCTTCACTCATCCCTAGGTAGACATAGGATGTCAAATTGGATTCCAGACTGCTGATATCACCGCTCAGCTCTACCGTAACCGTATATGTTACTGCTGATTTACTGTCGGAGGAAGATACGGGGTTGATGGAAATCACCGTGCCCTCATAGTTTCCGTATTCACTGATAACCACGTATGCGCTGTCTCCTACATTTACAGAGGCAATGTTCGCCTGATCCACGGAAGCCGCCACTGTAACCGTCTCCGGATCGCTGTAAGCCAGAAGAATATCCTCTGTGCCGAGATAACTGCCCTCACGAACTCTGTTCATAACAATTGTTCCGGCGCTCTGCGTGTAGAAATAGCCGTCCCCAAGGGTATTTTCAAACACCTCCAGATTATCCTTCGCCTCTTCTTCGTCATCCTTCAAGGCTTCCAAGTCCTCATCCAGTTTTTTGACGGCAGTGTCATATACTGACTCCGCATTTTCGCTATCGGCAATTGTTGAATCATAATCTACCTTGCTCGTTATTACCTGCTTCTCATATGTCAACTCCGCCTCCTGAAGCTGTGCCTGCAAGGTCGCCAGATTACTCTTCGCAAGATCCAGAGAAGCAATGGCCATCGCCGTGTCTTTTTCATAATTGTCCATAGCCTCTTCATATTCTTCGCCGTTCTTTGTAACAAGCTCATCCATCATGTCATATACAGTAAGCTTATCAGCCTCGCTGCTGCTGCCGCCGGCTTTTCCGCTGCCCGACATCCCTCCGCTCAGCATGCCTCCTGTACCGCCGGAAGCGCTGGAATCGCTCTGGGCTGCAGTATCCCCGCTATCTGAGTCCTGACCGGTGCCCGCACCGCTCAGGCTGCTGGCACCGTTAGGGTACTGGTCGTTCAGGCCTTCGATATCCCATCTTTCATATAAATCCATCAAAAAGGAGAAGTTGTCGTAATAAACCTCCTTCAGCTCCTCGATGTTATAATAACTATAGTAATAATCTGTCTCTACCACAGCGGTATACTCGTCATAAAGCTCCTGCGCATCCTCCACCTGCTGCTTCAAATCCTCTACATCAGCCTTTGATTGCTCCAACGAGCTGTCATACTCCGCCTGCGCATATTTCGCATTTACCGCTGCCGTTTGATATGTACTGTCCGCATCCAGCTTGTTCTGCTCATAATCGATCAGTCCCTGCCGATAAGCCAGCTCCGTTTCGGTAACTGCATTCTCCAGCTCCTCCTTGGCCTCCTTCAGGCTCTCATCGGAAATCTTAAATGCCTTCGTTCCCTTTTCCACCATATCTCCAATGGCCAGATAGCTTTCCTCCACGAGCAGCTGCGTCTCCAGGAAATCCAGCTCATATTCTTCTTCCGTCATCCCCGTGCTGGTCAGTCCGCTGGCCGTAACGACATTTTCTCCAAAACCATTCATATCCGGCCGCATCCCCGCCATATCTCCGGTATTTTTTCTGATAACAAAAAAGTAAATCCCGCCTGCTGCAAGAGCTGCCACAAGCAAAAGTATACATGCGGATAAAATAATCTTCTGCTTTCTTTTTATACTCTTCCATTTATCCCTTAGGCTTATCTTCTCCTTCACCTGTGCATCCGTATTCACCGTTTTCTTCTTCTCCTTCATACGTGCCTCCTGCATTTGTTTTTCCATTTATAAGAATAATTTAATAATCTTAAAATAACCTTGAAACCGGAAACAAAATTTTCAATTTTATTTTAAGGTTCGTGTTATAATATACCTACATCCGGTGCTCCGGAATAGAAATCACCATTCAAATGTGGAAAGGACAAAAAAATGCGGTTACTGGTAATAGAAGACGAAGAAGCGCTTGCCGATGCCTTATGCGAAATACTGCGCCAGAATTCCTACATGGCAGACTCCGTACTAAGCGGCCTTGAGGGTCTTGATTACGCGCGCTCCGGCATCTACGACATGATTCTGCTGGACATTATGCTGCCCGGCATGGACGGCATCTCCATATTGAAAACTTTACGCAGGGAGCAGATATTCACTCCCGTCATTCTTTTGACCGCCAAGTCCGAGCTTCAGGACATCGTAACCGGTCTGGATGCCGGAAGCGATGACTATCTGGCCAAGCCCTTCTCTACCACGGAGCTGTTAGCAAGAATACGGGCCCTGACCAGACGGGGCAGCAATTATACCGGAGAAATCATCACCTATGCGGATATATCTTTAAACAAAGGAACGATGGAGCTATCCTGCGGCAAGAACTCCATTAAGCTGGGAGCAAAAGAATTCCAGTTGATGGAAATATTTCTCGCAAGTCCCAAGCAGGTCATTCCCAAGGATCTATTGATAGAAAAGGTGTGGGGCATCGATACCGATGCCGAATATAACAATGTTGAAGTCTACGTATCCTTCTTAAGGCAGAAGCTCCATTCTCTTGGAACTGCTGTTCAGATAAAGACCAGCCGCGGAATCGGTTATTATCTGGAGGTAATGCCATGATCAAACGAATGCGTTACCAGTTCATTCTCGTCACGATGGCCTGCATCAGCTTTATTTTCATATTGATTCTGTGCGTCATCAATATATCCATGACCTTGTCCAGCCGCAATCAGGGCTATTCCCTGCTTTGCCGCATCGCCGATATGCCATTGGAAAAGGACAAGGGATTCGTGGTAAAAAACCGCAAAGAAATGACCGGAGAAAACGAAAATCCGCCGGGGAACCCCATCGGCGGCTTCGATGCCTTCCGCAGCTTTTCTGTTCTATATGATTCAGAAGACAATATTACTGATGTTTTTTATAATGAGAATTCTGATATTACAGAGGATACCATTCGCGTACTGGCGGCCAAGGTAATGGAAAACCCGCACGAGCGCGGTGTGCTTTCCAAATATCTATATATCATGAGAGACAGGGAGGACGGCCTGCAAATATACTTTATGGATTATTCCGTAGAAAAGGATATATCCCTCAGGCTCTTCTGGACCTGCTTATATATCGGTCTCATCGGTATTCTCTTCATCTTCTTCCTCGTGGTGATTCTTTCCCGCTGGATCGTAAAGCCGGTGCAGACTACCTTCGAAAAACAAAAGCAGTTCATTGCCGACGCCTCCCATGAACTTAAGACGCCTCTCACCATCATCACCACCAATGCCGAGGTACTTGCCGCCGGGATCGGGGACAACAAATGGCTGAAGCACATCCTCTCACAAACGCAGAGGATGAACACACTTATCAAAAACCTTTTGGAGCTGGCTAAGCTCGACTCCTATGATCAAACCATGGTTTTTTCCCAGTTTGACATGAGTACTGCGGTGAAAAATGTAGCGCTTTCCTTCGAAAGCATGGCCTATGAATATGGAAAAAAATATGAAATAGAGATTGATGAAAATATTTTCTTCAATGGCAGCGAAAACAGTATTAAGCAGCTTACTACTATTTTGTTGGATAACGCCTTCAAATACTCCGATGACAACGGCCGCATTTCTATCAGCCTTTCCCAGCATGGCGAAAAGAAGATACTGGAAATCGGGAATACCGGAAAAGGCATTCCAAAAGAAGACCAGAAGCAAGTATTTGAAAGGTTTTACAGAAGCGATACTTCCAGAAGCCGGGAATCCGGGGGATATGGTCTGGGGCTGGCTATCGCTTCCTCCATAGCACAGGCCCATAAAGGACACATTTCCGTAAAGAGTGACGAGCATACTTTTACGAAATTCATTGTGACCTTGCAATAAAGCTATTGACAATCCCAAAATAATTGTGTACAATCTATTCTATAATGATTGTATGCAATTTAATTAACCAAAATTAAAAGGAGAAATTCAGATGACAACTGCAATTCGTTATTATTCAAAAACCGGAAATACAAAGAAACTAGCAGATGCAATCGGACAAGCCGTAGGAATTTCCGCAGAAACTGTCAGCCTGCCAATCACAGAACCCGTGGATATTTTATTTCTTGGAAGCTCCGTATATGCCGCTGGTGTCGACAGCGAGATAAAGAGATTTATTGCCTCTCTGGATAATACGAAGGTTAAGAAGGTGGTCTGCTTCAGCTCCGCCGCTCTGCTTCCTTCCACATACAAGCAGGTCAAACAGTTATTGGAGGACAAAGGCATTCCGGTGGATGAGAGAGAATTTCACTGCAGAGGAAGTTTTAAAATGCTGCATAAAGGCAAACCCAATGCGGAAGACTTAAAAGAGGTACAAACTTTTGCAGGAAAGATATTAAACTTGGCAAAAAGCTAGGAAATATATGCACGATTACAAATGGAAAATAAAAGGATGAGGAAAAACGACATGGAACAATATGACATTGCAATCATAGGTACCGGACCGGCAGGATTGTCTGCCGCCATTACTGCAAAAATCCGCAACAAAAAGATTTTGCTGATTGGAAGCAAGGACTTAAGTACCAAGGTGCAGAAGGCGCATACCATCCAGAATTATCTCGGTCTGCCCTCCGTAAGCGGAGACGACATGGGAAAAATCTTCCAAAACCATCTCGAATCAATGAATATTGAGATCACTGAAGAAAAAGTAAATGCAGTTTATGCCATGGGCAGCTACTTCGCTCTTCAGTCTGCAAATCAAATGTATGAAGCCAGCTCCGTTATTCTGGCGACGGGTGTGGTCCTCGGGAAACCTTATCCCGGCGAAAGCGAATTGTTAGGAAAGGGGGTAAGCTACTGCGCTACCTGCGACGCCCCTCTATATAAAAATAAAACAGTAGCAATCATCGGATTCAGCAAAAAGGAAGAAGCCGAGGCTGAATTCATGGCGGAGGTCGCCAAAAAGGTTTATTACTTCCCTATGTATAAGGAAGATGTCTCCGTCTCCGATGAGATTGAAGTGATTCGTGAGCTTCCTATGAAGATATGCGGTACAAAACAGGTTGAGACATTGCAGACGAAGGAACATGACTACAAGGTGGACGGCGTTTTTATCCTACGGGAGAGCGTCTCCCCCAGCCAGCTCGTTCCGGGCCTTCAGACCGAGGATAACCATGTAATGGTGAACCAGCAGATGGCAACCAGTATACCGGGCTGCTTCGCATGCGGAGATATTGTGGGTAAGCCATATCAATACATTAAATCAGCCGGAGAAGGAAACATTGCCGCATTATCAGCTGCGTCCTATTTAGACCAAAAAAGAAGAGAACAAAAAAGTGCATAAGGAAATGGAGGAAAAATATGGTGAAGAAAATATCAGAAAAAGAATTTAACAAGGTGAAAGAAAGCAAGTTGGCAGTCATCGATTTTTCGGCACAATGGTGCGGACCATGCAAAATGCTTGCTCCGATTCTGGACGATGTTTCAAAAGAACTTAACGGTAAGGTGTCGTTCTTTAATATAGACATAGATGAAAATCCGGCCCTTGCAAGCCAGTTCGCTATTCAGAATATACCATCGCTTGTCCTTTTTAAAGACGGCGAAAAAGTAGACATGCAGGTAGGCTTTCAACCCAGAGCAAATCTCCTGCAGTTTATCAATGCTCATCTTTAAGCAAAAGACTTTGCCAAAAACGCATAAAGATGATAAATTAAATATTAAAGATTCACACAAACGGGGGGACCTTATGGCCGAACAATATGATGTCTTAAAGCTGGAAAATCAATTATGTTTTCCATTATATGCCTGCTCCAAGGAAATCGTGAAGAAATACAAGCCTTATCTGGATGAGCTCGACTTAACCTATACCCAGTATATTACCATGATGGTTTTATGGGAACATAGGCAGATGAATGTAAAGGAACTGGGCGGATACTTGTATCTTGATTCAGGAACTCTGACACCGGTCTTAAAAAAGCTGGAGCAGAAGGGATGGATAGAGCGCAGCAGGGCAAAGGAAGATGAAAGAGTATTAAATGTCACCTTAACCGAGGCCGGCTATGCGCTAAAGGAGAAAGCGGTCCAAATACCGAAATCTATCGGCGCTTGTATAAAATTGGAATCGGAAGAGGCCAGCTTCCTCTATAAAACCTTATATAAAATATTAGGAGCTCTTGCGCAATAGAAAACCTCATTTTGCGGCTTGCTTCATACTTGGCATGTCACAGTTATGCAAGATGTTCTTCGACAGCGCAAAACAAACGAAAGCCACAGTCAATTCCCAACCAGACAAAATAAGCAATGCCAGCACTGTCCCTCCAAAACTATGCATCGAATAACCTATAATGAGGGCCGCAACAAGGCCAGGAGCCATGAATAGTACGACGACGAAAAAATAAATCATTATTTCAATACCTTGAGAAATGTTGGTTTCAGTCCAGCGCATTGACAAATAATTAACCCCCAGCAGCAGGAAAGAGAACAGAACATACACTAACATACTGCATAAAATGATAATCGGATTACTCCTCATGAGCAGGCCGGGGATACATAAGAAAAGTACGCTTTCCACAAATGTTCTTGCAATCAGTTCCATATTACTCCAAACGGCTTTCTTAAAAGGTGAACTTGGTATCATGTAAAGATAATGGGAGTATATTTCTAATAGCCCGCGCCCTGTTCCGATCATGAAAATCTGAATCCACATTAAGACCTGTAGTACAGTAATAATATAATCACCATTCAAAACAAAGATAGAAGCTCCAATAATAAAACCGGCTGTTATAATCGTGTACATACTAAAAAAGCCGAAACGATTTTTCCGGAAGGTTTCTCGTAAATGCTTATATAAAAATACGTGTGCCCCTTTGCCCGAAAGTCCTGTCTTTTTTACCTTGACTTTAGCCATAGTCGAACCTGTCGCCTGCACATCGCCCTCTGTCGCCGCCCGCTTTTTTTCATAAGCGGTTTCTGTGGCCACCAAAGCGTCCTCATAATAGTCCGAGCGACTGAGCATGATATATAGGAGCATACCCACGCCGGAAAAAAACAACAATGCCAGCCAGCCGAAGCCAGCAAGAAGATTCCCATTAATCAAGGAAATGGCACCGGCGGATGCCCATCCTATGAAGGGCGTCACAGCGAGAATAGGAGAAGCAATGATATTGTTCAATGAGAGAAAAAAATCACCGTTTGTCAAATAACTGGTAATAAAAGATACGATGAGCGGAAAAAAAATCGCAACTGCAAAAATACGCACAATTCGCTTTCTCACAGGCTTCCCGTTTGTTATACTATAAATTACCAGTGTCAACAGTGTCAACACCATCATATTAAGGATAAACGCCACAAAAAGGATGAGCACCCCGCCAAAGCCTACGCCGAAATTAGCCAAGGTACTGCCTTGGAACAAAATGAAAAATCCAGCCCAAAACGACATACCCGCAAGCCGGATAATTCCGTAAAGCAATGTAGCACGTGGATTGACCGGGGACACAAACAGCAGGTTGACATCGTTCATTTCAAAAATAGCATCGCCGGAGGCAAGCCCCTTTTGTATTGCCATACCATAAAAAAGGGTCAGGAATGCGAAGAAAACCGCGAGAAGATAAGAAGCCGGCAAATCACCTTTGCTTTGCGTAGCACCAAACAATGATGCCGCAAGCGCTCCAATAAATCCCAAAACAATGAGCAAATAGAGTACAAGCTTGCCCGGTTTTCTCAAAACATCCTTGAACCTGTTCTTGATACTAGTGCGAAGTAAATAGAAATGACTCTTCACGCCTCTTTCACCCCGCTTCCTTCGGTAATAGTGAAGTACAGATCTTCCAGATCCCCGCTTCCAAGTTCATCCCGGCGACAGGAACGGGCAATTTTTCCCTTGGTCATGATGCAGGTGGTATCCCAATTTTCCTCGACACTTTCAATCATATGGGTGGAAATGATCATGGCACAACCGTTATGCTTAAATTCAGCAATCAGCTTTTTCAATTCGCGGATGGCGTGGGGGTCAAGGCCAACCAGTGGTTCATCAAAAATGACCGCCTGTGGACGAGTCAGTGCTGCGCAGCAAATGCTCACCTTTTGTTGCATACCCTTAGAAAGCTCTTTGCCGAGCTTATTTTGTTTGTCATCCAGTTCAAACCTGCCCAGCAGCTCATCGGCCAATACCTCCCATGAATCCAACTCGTACGCACGGGCAATAAACTCAAGATGTTCCCGTACAGTCAGCATGGGGTAAAGCGCAGGCATCTCGGGAACATAACCCAAAATGCGCTTGGCCTCAATGCTCCGGTTATCATATCCGCTGATGGTTATTGATCCATTAAAGCGAAGGAGTCCGCAAATGCTTTTAATCAGCGTGGATTTGCCGGCGCCGTTAGGGCCAAGCAGCACCGTCAGTTCTCCAGGCATAACAGTGAGGGTGATATCACTGTTGGCAACAAATTTACCGTAACGTTTGGTAAGATTTTTAACTTCTATCATAGTATCACTTTCCTTTACTGTTATATTTAATCGTAGGTTATTGTATCAGAGTAGCAACCATATGAACTTTTTTCAGTAAGTCTAAAACCAGATATAATGCTGACAAGTATACTTGTCAGCATTATATCTGCGTTATGCAATCTTGTCAATAGTTTTTTGACCCATTTGGGATATTGCCGATTTGGAGACCAATATTGTTTCCATTAGCTTATACCATAAAACGCTTCAAGTTCTCCTCCAGATTTTTAGAGCAGTTCTTCAGCATAACTGCCATATTAGCAAGCTCTTCCAGGGTATTCAGCTGTTCCTGCGTAGATGCGGATACTTCTTCCGATGCTGCCGCTGCTGCTTCGGAAGCCTCCGCAATATGATTGATGCTGCCAAGAACGCTGTCTTTGTCTTGATCTATTTTATGAATTACCTCCATAATCTTTTTCATATCTTGCAGAAGTTCGTTCATTGCCGTATCAATTTTATCGAAATAATCTGCCGAAGCCTTTGACGATTCTGCCTGCTCTTTTATTACCGTGTTCGCTTTCATGATAAATTCCGTGGAAGCCTTTGTTTTTGACAGGATCTCCTTGGTTAGGCTCTCTATCTTCTCTGTCTGCCTCCCTGACTGCTCCGCAAGCTTTCTGATTTCTTCGGCAACAACCGTAAAACCTCTTCCATGTTCACCTGCTCTTGCTGCCTCGATGGAGGCATTTAAGGATAATAGCTCCGTTTGTTCTGAAGTTGTATTAAGAATTTCCGTGAACTCATTGATGACTGTTATACTTTTTGCAAGTCCTGATATCTGTTCGGCAACCCCTTCTGTGATAGAGATAACCTCTAACGCTTTCCCATCGAGTAACTGTGCCGCCTGAATTCCTTCTACCGTATAGTTCTTAACATTTCTAGCCGCAGACTCCATGGCATTCGTACTGCTTACCGCATGGCCGATTCCATCAGCTAAACTGGCGAAAACCTGCACACTATTGTCAATCTCCTCGCTCTGCATCCCCGCACCCATTGCAACATCATCAATTGCACTGGATATTTCGGACGCAGTACGAGTTGTTGCCGCGGATATCTTTGACAAGGCTTCTGCTGTTTTGCTCACTTCCTCCGACAGTTCATTGCTTTGTGATATAAGCGTCCGGAGACTTTTCACCATGGCGTTAAAAGAACTGGCTACCTTTCCGATCTCGTCGGTACGCTTTGTTCTTGCTGTGACTGTCAAGTCGCCTTCAGCTGAAAGAGACATTGTTTTTTCCACACCCTTCAATGCCTTTGTCATATTAAGTGCAAAGAACGATCCCCCAAATACGGCTAATGCTGAAAAAACAGCTCCCACCAGCATGATTAGATTCTTGATTTCATTGGACCCCTGAAGCACTTCAGCTTCCGGAATCTTGATTATGTAAATAAAGCCTGATTTATCGCATTTATTATAGGTAACAATCGTGCTGACGCCATTTACCTCCATGGTAAAGGTATCGGCATCAACCAGCTTCGCTCTTTCTTCCACTTCTGTAAAAACAAGTTCTTCCTCTCCTTTTACCATTTCGCTGTATGGAAGAGCAGAAATCCTGCTGCCATTAGACGCGATCAGATAAGAGCTGTCATTCTCACCGACTTTTATCTTAGATAGCATAGACATAAATGCATCATAACTTAATTCGATCTTAACCGCTCCAACCGACTGCGTATTCGAGTAGTAGAAGCTTTTAACCGCCTTTCCGACAGTGAGATATCCATCATTCACATAGGTATCCACCTCGTCGGCATTTAACCATATCATATCCGTACTGTCAATCAGCTTCCGGTAAACAACGGTTTCACGGACATCTGTAACACCTTCGGGCAGCGTGGCGACCGGACCTATTACATCTCCGGTAACATACATTAATGACAGACTGTTAATAAATTTATTTGTAATCGTAATACTTTGAATCTCTTTATCGAGCACTTGCAAGAGCTTCTTTCTTTCCATACTCCACTCTGCTTTTTCTTTATCGCTAAGTCCCTTCTGCGGTTCCAGATTATTGACAACGTCCTGGAATGCAGTACTTAAAGAAACCTGCAGAAACATCTGATTAATCCGATCCATCTCTTGGTCGATCATATCGGCTGTCTGCGAAGCAAGGGCCTCCTTTGATTTCTTGGACTGCTCCTCCAGAGCTGCTTTCGATATTCCTGTAGCCATAATTCCAATAATCAGGATTGGAACAAAAACCACTGTTAATATGACACTAATTAATTTTTGCAGTAAACTCATTCTTTTCAGGAATTTTTTCATTCGTATTACCCCCATGAACAATAATACATATTGATAGCAGTATAAATCATAATTATCTTGAATAATATTCAAGATTTATACTTATTTTCCCAAAAATATACTACATTCTTAATGTCTTTGAGCCTTATACCTCCTGCAGCTGCTCCGCTTCCCGTCTTCCCCGATTCCTGTATTCCTTCGGTGTAAGCGCCACATACTTCTTAAATTGCACGGAAAAGTACTTGTAATCGCTATATCCTATCATTTCCGCTATCTTATAAACTTTATAATTCGTATTTACCAGTAATTTCTTGGCCTCCTGCATACGAAGCTTCTGAATATAGTCAATATAAGTAATTCCGGTGACCTTCTTAAACAAAAAACTGAAATAAGTTTCCGACAAGTAGACGTGCTCACTGATCATTCTAAGCGTAATCTTTTCGCTCAGATATGTCGCAATATATGCTTTTGCCTTATCGATGATCATTTGCTGTTCTTTAATTTCCATCGGGGCAATGGTTTCATCTATTGCTTTTGCAAGCGTCACCATGACATAGATAATATAAGCTGCCAGTTCCTTGACCGTTAATGCCTCTTTTACAAATTCATTAAATTCATCTCCGATGATTTCCTCCATTATCCCATTGCTATTTGTAATTTTGGACTGAACCATTAGTTTAAGGGCGATACAATAATTTTTCACAATCTCAGGCAGTAAATTCTGCTCAGCGAGCTCTCGGAACATGGCCATGAGATATTTTTTTGTATCCTCATGGTTTCCGTTGCTGATAGCGACAGCTACATGCTCCATCTCTTCCGGATAGAAACGGATAAAATTCTGTTCGTACTTGGATTCATTATTATCCTGATAGACCTGGACTCTATGTTCCCCAAGATAAAAGTTATTCTGAATTGATTTTTTTGCCTGAATGAAAGATTTTGCTATATAATGGATAGAAGGATAACTCAAACCAATTCCTATGGTATAGGGCACTGTCACATTCTTAAACAGGCAGCTATGGATACTTTCACTGATACTTTCCAGACAGGGAATCATCAGCGCATCCTGTTTCTCCTTTGTCGGAAAGCAGAATACAAAATTGATCGTATCATAATCCTCTACAATATAATAAACATCATCAATGTTGCACAATTCTTCATTTATGATATTCCGATAGGCAAAGGTAAGCAAGCGTTTATCGGTGCCCCATGTGGATTCCAGCTCTCCGAAGATACTCTTTCTATCGAATTTGATCGTTGCTGCCGCAAAATAATGGCCGCTGAAATCCATCTCCAAAGAGGCTGTCTTCTCCTCGAAATCATTAAAGAGGCTGATATCCCCATCTAACATGGACTGGAGGAATTCATTCCTGAGGGTTTCATATCCTGCATTCAAGTAAATATTGCTATGATATATTTCTTCCTTGATCTCCCTTTTTCGGTCCATATTCTCCTTCAGGGCGGTAAAGGTATCCAGCAGTTTCTTCTTATTAACGGGCTTCAATAAATAATCGAAGGTTCTAAAACTAATTGCCTGACGGGCATATTCAAATTCCGCAAACCCGCTTAGGATAATAATTTCAATATCAGGATAGCGCTGCCTTGCCATTTTGGACAGCTCCATGCCGCCCATAACCGGCATTTTAATATCTGTCAATAATACATCCACCTGAATTTTCTCAAGCTGTTCCAAAGCAGTCTTTCCATTCGTACTTTCCGCCACGACTACAAATCCGAGGGATTGCCACGGAATAC
The DNA here is from genome assembly GCA_023399455.1 of Bacillota bacterium. Taxonomy (GTDB): domain Bacteria; phylum Bacillota; class Clostridia; order Lachnospirales; family Lachnospiraceae; genus Kineothrix; species Kineothrix sedimenti. The sequence continues at coordinate 16,584 of JAEWPN010000136.1, read as the reverse complement.
TGTTTACAATACCTTTTCGTATCATATTCTCATCTTCTACCACCATCAATCTATACATAGCTTACTCCTTAACCGGGATACACAGACTTACTGTAGTACCTTCATTTATTTTCGATTTAATACTTATACCATAAGGTTCGCCAAAGTATATCTTAATCCTCTGATTTACGTTTCTCATTCCAATACTGTCCCCTACTCCAAGAATTGAGCTGTTCATGCCTAACATTATTCTGTCACAAGCATCCTTTTCCATACCACTGCCATTGTCCTTTATCTGAAAGATAATCGTATCCGCTTCCTTCTTTCCCGTAATATGGATGATTCCCCCTCCTTCTATCCCTTCGAATCCATGGGCAATACAGTTTTCAATAATGGGCTGCAAAATGAGCTTCACTGTTTTATAATGCACAATCCCGGAATCTATGTTCCATATTACATCGAACTGATTCTTGTGCATAATCTTTTGCAGACATACATAGCTTTTAACATTTTCAATTTCCGTGCTGATAGACACAAAGGCGCCTTTTTCCGAAACGCTTGTTTTGAAGAACTCACCAAGAGCCGATACCATCTCTCCGATTTCTTCATAGTCTTTCATCTGTGCAATCCAGAATACATTGTCCAGTAGATTATATAGAAAATGAGGATTGATACGCTGCTGTAGGGCTACCAGCTCGAGTTCCTTGATTCTGGTCCTGAGCTGCGTTTCATTTATATTCGTAGTATAGGTTTCCTCCAGCACTTCGTTTAGCTTGTTAAGCATAGAGGTAAACACCTTGTTTAAAATTTCATTCTCATCCTGAGAATTTATATCTGCTTCTGCCTCAGGTTCGATAAATATATCTCCTTCTTTAATCTGCTCCATACGTCCAAGTAACCGGTTCAAAGGAATCTTAATGCTTTCATTCACCAGATAGGAGGTACCGCCTGCACCAATTACAACGAACAGGAATATTACAATCGTAGTTATCAGCCCAAGCAAGTCATATTTGGTTTGAATAAATGTATTTTTTATTTTAAGTCCCGTATCCAAAATCGGTACTGTAACCTCATAAAACAGTTCCGGGTTCTCGAACTGGGAACCGGCAACGGTTCTTCCCTGAGTATCCGTGACAGCAATCTTTTGCTTTGCCGAACCCACGGCATTATTAAGCACACTCTCCACTGCATTCAGATTGATCAGAACGACATACCTTGCCCTCAATCCGCTGGTATAATCTACTTCCACCATTTCCGTTCTGCACAGGGCAGGCTGCTTTCCATAGTCCAGATAATGCCACTTTAAATCATCCTCCAATCCGTTTCTGATTTCTTTTTCATTAATCAGCGTCTTGGTATATAAAAATGACGTTCCATCCTCAAGAAGGATCGCCGCATAGTCTATCTCCTCCTGATTAGAAACAATACTCGCTATCGTATTCTCAATCCGGTTGCTCACTTCCTCGGTCTGGTATATCGGAGAGGTTGCATATAAATATATGTCCGTTAAAATATCGTTGTTCTCTTTCAAATATTTGAATTTTAACTCCATCTGCTCGAACATGTCATTGACACGGATATCGGATTCATAGGCAAAATTATCATAATTGCTTCTAAGGTTATCGTTATAATAGAGAAATTCCACAGCTGCACTGATACTGATCACAGTTGAAATGGGGATAACGCACAATATCATAAAGGCATAAAAAAGGCGTCTGCGTATCGAAATCTTTCTAAGGTATCCTACAAACTTATCCATATTGTTTTTTACCTTCGCTTCCATTGTCCTTATATACCGGCATTGTTACTCTGATCTTCTCCGCTTCGTTATCCATAATTACACCGAAAGATTCCCCATAGTAAAGTCTCAGCCGTTCATCCACACTGTTAATACCCCTGATGTTTACCTGCGTTTTATCGAGCTGACTCAGGAAATATTCTACGGCATTTCCTGTCATAGTTACCCGAATGGTGTCAAGTTCCTCCACAATAGATATGCTAATTTCAATCTGACTTTCAAGATCATCCAGATTGGCCGAAATCACATCCTCTACAATCGGGTGGATCGCCAGCTTTATAATTTTGGTATGACGCATGGACATGGACACATCCCAATAATTTACGATCCGATTCTCAAAACGCTTGTTTTGTAAAAAAATATAGTTGTTTACACTTTCCACTTCATTTTCAATGGTAATGTATTCCCGGCCTTTTATGATAATAACCCTTAAATAATTGCCAAGTGCATTAACAATCTCACTGATTTCCTCGTCCCCTTCCAACTGCCCGTTCCAGTATATGGATTCCAGTGTATTGTATAGAAAATGGGGATTTATCTGCTGCTGAAGCGCAGAAAGCTCCGCTTCTTTCCGAAGCTCCCTCAGCTTTGTTTCCTGCAGCTTAATATCATACTGCTTCTGAAGAGCCTCCACAAGATTACTGCTCATCTTGTTAAAGCCTTCTATGACAGCATGGTATTCATCCCTCCCATCATCCTCTACGAACTTCTCTACCTTCGGTTTCTTCATTTCCTCCATCAAGCGGTTGATAGGCTCGGTAACGCTTCTTGTAAACAGTATGGCAAACATAAAAGCCAGCAAAGCAAACAGCACTGCAGTAAATAAGGTAATTCCAAACTGAATAAAAGCCGACTTAAGAAGCGTCTGCATATCTATGTTATTAACTATAGTCAGATTCGTATTAGAAATCGGTTTTGAGATGGATATGGACAGGATTTTATCGCCGCCGAAGACAGCCCCCACCTGTTCTTCGTTAGAAGCGCTTATAATAATATTGTTCTCATCGATGATCATTACCTCATTTAGAAGATTTGTAACATTTTCATAACACACCTTATTAAAGTAGGATAAGTCCAGAGCTGCGACAATGTTCCCGACGCATCCTTCATCGCTGTATATACCCCTTGTCAATATTACATAGCTGCTTTGGTCGCTTGGGACCTCCTTAGGGCTTACCTTCATAAGGACCTGCCTCGCTTCTCTGGAGAGCAGCTTGCTGGTTGCAAAATCACCATTGGATACGGGGGATGGATAATAGAAATAGGAACGGTTCACGGAGACCATTTCACAGGTATTAACAGCGCCGCTCGACCCAAAAGTACTGCCCATAACCAAACGTATATGATTTTCTATATCACTTTTCTGGTTCCAGTCTACTTGATTATAAATCATAAGGTCATTCACAATCTCCGGGTTCATTGCGACTTCTTCCAATAAATTCATATGAGAAAACATATAATAAGAGATATTATTGGCAATCTGGGAAGAAGATTCCTGTAGGAAGATCTTTGCTGCCTGCTCATTTTTAGAAAAGGAGTACACCGCATTATACCCTCCGATCAGGAGTATCGGCAAAACAGACATATAAACAAAGCACCAGATCAGTCTTCTATAAATGCTGTATTTATATAGGTTATTCAATCCCCATTCTTTTATCATGCCAAGACATCCGTTAACCATTAACACTCCTTACGCCGCTAAAACAGGCGCTCATTTACTTATTGTATTGAAATCCCCACAGCTTTTCCGCGATGTACGACCAATGCCTGATATCATTACTGTTATCGGCATTGATAATATATGGCGGAATCGTGACCTTCGCCTGATTGTCTGCAATACTGATATAACAGCTTTGCCAGTAGGTTCCTTCGCAAAAATACTCGCCTTCGGGAATTTCCTTTCCAGCCAGAACATAATCTGCCAACAGATCCACTGTAATATCGCCATATGCGATCACATCCTGTGCAACAGCGGCATCTACATAGCCTTTATTGATCAAACTTACGAAATATGGTTCCGCATCAATTGTCACAAGGATAATATGCCCCTCCTTCCAAAAGGGATACCAATGTCCTGATTCCTGAAGAGCTTCCACCAGTCCCCTTCCCGGATGCTCGCTGGAGCAATGAACAGCATCAATTTCTATTCCTTCTTCAAAAGCTTTGGTAAGCTCTTCCTTCACCAGTTCCGGTCTTCCTTCCGTTGCCTTCGGCAAATAGGTTATATTGGGATACTGGCTGATTACCTCTTCAAAGCCTTCCTTCCGGAGCCGCCATGCATTACTTGTCAGTTTCCCGTAAGCATTAAATACGGTTCCCTTTGCTTCCCCATATCTCTCAATCAATTGTTCCACGATGGCCTCTGCTGCCAATTGCCCGGCCTTATAGTTGTCAAAGCTTACATCGATCGCCAGTGTTCCTCCTACCGCATTGGTATCAATAGTGCACATAGGTATTCCTGCGTCATTTCCCCGGCGAATCCCTTCCTCAATGGAGATACTGTCGATTGCAGTAGTAATAATCGCATCCGGTTCCTGCTTGATGAAATTTACGATCTGCTGGTTCTGCCTCATAGGATCATAATCGGCCACAGAGTTCTGGAAGACCCATCCTCTTTCCTCTACCGCCTTTTTTACCGATTCATTCATGATAGCATAAAAATAAGAATTAAAGCTTTTATGAGCAAATGCAATCGTAACCGGTTTTTCCTCCGTAACAGCAGCATCTTTTACCATACTTCCGTCGGATTCTATCCCGGTGCATGAAACGAACAGCATCATGCATAGTATTATACCTATAAATAGCTTACTGCGACCCATTCCATACCTCCGCTGCTTTGTCTCCATACTTTGAGTATGCTATTTTATCTGAAAATTATATCATATTTTCCGCTGCTTGTGGATTTCATTCCCTTTTGTTTTCCAAAGTGGCGTTCCCCTTTTATTTTTTAAAATGGGATGCCCCCATAAGCAGGAACATCCCAACATATTACCTTTTGGCTCTCATTGCATCATTCTTAATGCTTTTGAGACGTTTCATAACATTATTTCCGCTTTTTCCGAAATAATCGTGCAAAAGCTTATACTCTTTAAACAGCTCATCATATCTTCGTACATTATCGGCACTTGGAATGTATACTTTATCTTGAAGACGGGACATATGTTCTGAGGCTTCCTCAATAGTATCATAACCACCTCTTCCGGCTCCTGCTGCAACTGCTCCGAACAGGGCGGCTCCAAGAGCCGGCGCCTGCTTTGACGCGGATATCCGGATTTCCTTATTGGTCACATCTGCATAAATCTGCATCGTCAGCTCACTTTTACGCGCAATTCCTCCGGCTGCATAAAGCTCCTCAATAGGAACTCCTCCTTCTTCAAAAGCTTCTATAATAATCCTCGTGCCATAGGCGGTAGCTTCCACCAAAGCCCGGTAAATCTCCTCCGGCTTCGTCTGCAGGGTAGCTCCTAACAGCATTCCGCTCAAATCGGCATCTGTTAAGATACTGCGGTTTCCATTCCACCAATCCAAGGCGATGAGCCCACTTTCTCCCGGGAGCTGGTCTCTTACCTTTTCCTCAAGAAGCTGATGGATGCTGATTCCTTTTTCAGCGGCTTCCTTCTCATAGCTGCTTGATACGCAGTTATTTACAAGCCAGTCAAAATGGTCACCAACACATGCCTGACCTGCTTCATAAGCATAATATCCCGGGACCACACCATCTTCTACCACACCGCCGACACCGGGAATAAAATGTTCTTCCTTGCTCATCATGATGTGACAGGTACTGGTTCCCATAATCATAAGCATCTTTCCCGGCTCTGTGATCCTGACAGCCGGCAATGCTACATGCGCATCTATATTTGCCACTGCTACAGGAGTTCCTTCCGCGAGACCGGTTAACTCCGCCGCACTCTCGGTAAGATATCCCGCAAGGTCTGTTGTTGCATATATATGATTGCTTAATTTCTCCTCTACGAAGTTCTCCATCTCAGGATCCAGCTGTGCAAAAAACTCCTTGTCAGGATATCCATCCCTCTTAGACCACACTGCCTTATAACCAGCCTGACACAGGCTTCTTTTTTCTTCTCCGACAAGCATCATGACTACCCAGTCACCGGCCTCCATAAAGCGATCCATTGCCTGATAGATTTCCTCGTCTTCATGAAGTATTTGCATTGCCTTGGGAACTACCCACTCGGAAGACATTCTGCCTCCGTAACGGGCCATGAATTTTTCACCTCTGCGATGGGCAACTTCATTAAATAAGTCTGCTTCGCTTTGTGCTGCATGGTGTTTCCAAAGCTTTACATACGCATGCGGCCTGTTCTTAAATTCTTCTTTAAAGCAAAGCGGCGTACCGTCTTTGTCTACAGGGAGCACTGTGCAGGATGTAAAGTCAACACCAATTCCAATAACTTGTTCTTTACTGACATTGCCTGTTCTAAGTACTTCGGGAATTGCTATCTTCAGAACATCCAAATAATCCTGCGGATGCTGTAACGCGGTTTCACTTGCCAGACGCTCCTTAGAGTCCGGTAAATACTTATCCATAACGGCATGCTTATATTCCAGTACGGAATAACAAATTTCTTCGCCGTTTTCAACATCTACCAGTACTACGCGCCCCGACAGAGTTCCATAGTCGATACCAATGGTATATTTTTTCATCATCTTCCTCCTAGCATCTATGAGCAACCGAAACTGTCTGCTTAGAAGCAGGTGAATGCTCCGTCAATAACAAAGTCCGATCCGGTGGTGAAATCACTGGTGTCACCTGCGAGATAAACAGCAATCGCCTGTAACTCATCCGTACGTCCCATTCTGCCCATAGGTGCCATTGCATTCCACTGATCGATGAGAGCTTTTAGATGTGGTGCATTCAATACAAGCTCTGTTCCGATATATCCCGGACTGATGCAGTTAACTCTTACACCGCGTTTTGCAAATTCAACTGCCATGGATTTCGTCAATTGGATCACACCTGCCTTGGAAGCATTGTAGGAGCACTGCGGTTGGGGCACATTAACGATATGTCCGGACATGGATGCCGTATTGATAATAGAACCTTTGCCTTGCTTTAACATAACCTTGGCTGCTGCCTGTGAGGTTAAGAATACGCCGGTCAGATTGATATCGATCACCTTCTTAAACTGATCCAGAGTCATCTCCTCTGCCGGGATGTTTAAGCATATACCTGCATTACAGAAGGCAACGTCCAATTTGCCGAATTCTTTAACAATCGTATCAATCATTTGGTCTACATCTGCCTGGCTCGTAACATCCGCTTTTATTGCGATTGTCCTCACGCCTGTAGAATCCGAGATTTCCTTCGCCGTCTTTTCAGATTCCTCTATATCTACATCAACTATCGCCACATGGCTTCCCGCCTCGGCCAGCGCAACAGCTATCGCCTTGCCGATTCCTCTCGCTCCGCCTGTCACAAACGATACCTTGCCGTCTAATCTCATTCTCTCCATGATTCCCATTTGCATATTCTCCTTTACTATGTTTTAATTTTGAATTTTTCCTCAAAACTTTTAATCTTATAAACCTTAAGTAAGCGCTCTTTTTTTCTGTAAGCTGTCAAAGCCTACTGCCAGCACAAGTACAATGCCCTTTACAACCATCTGCATATAAGTACTTACATTCATAAGAACCATACCATTGGTAAGAATTCCTATGATCAATACACCCGCTATTACATTCGACATCTTACCGTAACCGCCGGTGATGGATACTCCACCGAGTACAACACATGTAATAACATCGAATTCATATCCCAAACCTGCCGTAGGCTGCGCTGAATTGGTGCGTGATAACATAACGATACCGGCAAGACCTGCAAATAAACCGGATAATGCATATACCAGATACTTTGTAATGCCTACTCTGATACCGGAAAGCTTTGCTGCCTCTTCGTTGCCGCCGACTGCATAGAAGTAGCGTCCGAAGTAACTCTTATTCAAGATAAAGGAACCGATTGCAAAGCAGACAATCATAATAATTACCGGAACAGGAACAGGCCCCAGATAACCTTGGCCTATTACTTTAAATCTTTCGTCAAAGCCATAAATCGGTGTTCCTCCACTGATAAGATAGGAGGCGCCTTCAAAGACGATCTGTGTCGCAAAGGTCGCGATAATCGCCGGAATTCCGATCGTCGATATCAGACAGCCGTTCAGAACGCCAACAAGCATAGATAACAGTAAGGATACAATAACAGCAGCAACCATACCAAATCCCATATTTACCATTAAAAATGCCGCAACAATATTAACAAAGGTAATAATAGAACCGGTAGAAAGATCAATACCGGAAATTAGGATGACAAAAGTCATTCCTATGGATGCAATACCTAACATGGATACCTGACGTGCTATGGTAAACAAATTACTTGAGGATAAAAACCTGGGGTTTGCCAGTGAAAATGCTATAAACAGAATGATAAATACAACCCATATAGCTTTTTCTTTTAATACTTTTATGATTGTGTTCTTCATCTTAACCTCCTAAACGGCAGATGCCATTTTCATTATAGTTTCTTGATTAAATTCTTCTTTTTTCAATTCACCGGTGATCCGGCCTTCTGCCAAAACTATAATCCTATCTGACATTCCCATTAATTCTTCCATTTCTGATGAAATTAATAAAATTGTTTTACCATTCGCGATTACTTCGTTCATCAGCTTATAAATCTCAGCTTTGGCGCCTACATCGATTCCGCGTGTCGGCTCATCAAAGATAATCAATTCTGAATTCGCAGCAAGCCATTTGCCAATAATGACTTTCTGCTGATTGCCTCCGCTTAAATTTTTTACTAATTGATGCAATGTAGGGGTTTTAATTAATAATTCATGTTCGTATTTCTTTGCTATTTCCAATTCCTTTTTATTGTTAATTACTGACGCTCTGGATATCTTCTTGTATATTGGCATATTAATATTATTTTTTATGGATACTCCAAGCAATACACCATGGCGTTTACGATCCTCGGGCACCAGCGCAATTCCAATGTCAATCGCTTCTCTCGGAGACTTGGGATTGATTTCTTTTCCTTTAAACAGCATCTTTCCTTCCATCTTCTTCGCAGCACCAAAAATCATCTGTACCAATTCTGTCCTGCCGGCACCTACCAGGCCGCCAAGCCCAAGAATTTCACCTTTACGAACCTGTAAATTAATGTCCTTATCTCCATTACCACTTATATTCTGCAGCTCCAGAATAACTTCATCCTTTTTATAATCTGTCTCACGCGGAGGAAATGTCTCACTCAAAGAACGTCCCACCATCAACTGGATCAGTTCATCAACATGGGAATCCTTTGTTATCAGGGTTTTGATATATTCACCGTCACGCAGTACTACAATGCGATCCGATAGTCTGTATATCTCTTCCAGCCTATGGGAAATGTATATGATAGATACTCCCTTTTCTTTTAGCAATTCACATACTTTGAACATACTCTCAACTTCGGCATTAGTGAGCGGAGCAGAGGGTTCATCCATAATCAGCACCTTTGCATCCTGCAAAATTGCCTTGGCAATCTCGATCATCTGCTGATAACCGACAGTAAGATCCCCAACCAGAGTCTTTGGGTCAATCTTAATATTCAATTGTGCAAACGCTTTTTCAGCTTCTTTCTCCATCGCTTTTTTATCAACAATGATTCCCTTCCTGATCGGGTTTCCCAGGAAAAGATTCTCAGCAGCCGAAAGCCCTTTTACATTATTGAATTCCTGGTAAATAATTGCTATCCCATTTTCTGCAGCAAGCTGAGGGGACATATGGGTAAATTCCTTCCCATTAATCACTATTTTACCGGAGGTAGGGATAACTGCACCGGAACAGGTCTTAATCAACGTGGATTTTCCGGCGCCATTCTCTCCGATCAATGCAAGAATTTCACCCTTTTTTACCTCCAGAGAAACATCCTTTAGCGCAACTACACCGGGATATTCTTTTCTAATATGTTGCAGTTCCAAAATATATTCATCTTTCATTATTTACACCACGCATTCTTGTTTTTGAATGTGGAGTTATCCTTCTGGAATAACTCCACATTCATAATCTGTGCTACTATTTTCTATTATTTATAATCTGCCAGGTATTCCGCTGCATTTGAGCTGTCGATAACAAGAAGCGGTCTTACCAGATTCTGCTCTGCAAATGTTTCACCGTTAAGGAGTCTCTCATAAAGATCAACAACTGCTTCCGCTGTTTTCTTATTAGAACCTTCAAAACCTACGGATGCTCTCGTAGCTTCACCGTTCACAATCGCCTCTAACTGCTGCTGTGTAGCATCTGCCGAGAAGATACCCATATCGTCGGGAATTTCACCTTCCATCTTTGTCATAAATGCCTGGTTAGCGCCGATGTCACCGCCTGCACCGATGGAGCAGACAATTTTAGTATCAGGGTTAGCCTGAAGAATTGTTTCCATATTGGTTATTGCTGCCTGAGCATCAAGTGCCGGCTGCTGTGCAACAACTTTGTATTTACCGCCTGCGATTTCTTCAAGAGCATTCAGGATACCCGTTTCTCTTTCAAGAAGGATCGGTGTCTGAGGGTAATTCATGATTGCCACTTCAGCTACACTTCCGTCTGCATAATGCTCATTAATGAAGTTGGCCGCCTCTTGACCAATTGCATATCCTAACTTAGTATTATCAAGAATCCAGTTAAGATCTGTGTTTGTCATTGCATCATCCCAGCACATTACCTTAATGCCTGCATCTCTTGCCTGCTTTAAGTAATCCTCAATTGCATTGGGATCGGAAGGATGAACCATAATCAGGTCAACCTGATTGGTTACAAAGTTCTCAATCTGCTGAATCTGTGTAGCGGAGTTATCGTTACAAGCAAGAATGGTGTACTCCCATCCCTTTTCCTTCAGAAGCTTTTCTACTTCGCCAAATACTCCTGCCCAGTAGCTGTTTTCAAGTGACTGAAGCGTAATACCAACCTTGAAGCTCTCAGTTTCAGCCGCCTCGGCAGTCTCCTCTTCTTTTGCAGGTTCTGTTACGGCTTCTGTTGTTTTTGCTTCCTCTGTTTTGGTCTCCACCGTTTCCTTGGCAGGCGCTGTACCGCAGCCTACCAGCCCGGAGAATGCCATTACTCCAACCAGTAACAAACTAATGATTCTCTTTTTCATTTACTTTCCTCCTAATATATTTTATAGTTTCTATATCATAAACAGCCTTGGCCTTAAGCTGTTTATTTCACAGTAATGCGCCCAGTCTTCGACTAGCCATTTAATTGAATAACAACCTTTCCTTTTCTCCGGTAATCCTCATTCTCAAAAGCCTTCACACAGTCTTCAAGAGGAATGATATCACTAATCATATCTGTCACATTCAGCTGCCCGGACTCTAAGATTGCAATTGACCTTTCAAATGTATATGGATTAATGAAGGATGAGGTAAGCTTTAACTCCTTTTTGAATATCACTTCCGGATCGACAGGTAAATTCGTATTAGGTCCTGTAAGTCCGAACATCATAACCGTTGCTCCCTTTCCGGCACATCTTACGGCAGTGTCAATGGTCCGAACATTTCCCACACATTCAATTACCACATTAACATTCTTACAATTTTCTTTCAGTACAGCTTCCATATCTTCCTTTAGCGGATCGATCACAAGATCTGCACCCAGCTTGATTCCCATTTCTCTTTTTTCCGCTACCGGCTCTGAAAGGATAATCTTGCTGGCCCCGGCCATCCTCGCCAGCTGCAGCATGATAAGACCAATAGGGCCTCCGCCGATGACCAGTACCTCATCTCCAAGCTTAATATTGCATAAATCAATACCATGCAGACAGCAGGATACCGGTTCGGTCATGGCAGCGGTTAACGCATCCATACCTTCCTTAAACTTGAATACCTGTTTCTCACAAACAACACAATATTGTGCAAAACCACCGTCGCAGGTTGTTCCGATTCCAATCACATTTTCACAAAATTGCTCCGTTGCATTTTTGCAATAGTAGCACTCACCGCACATGTTATTGGGATCCACTGTTACTAAATCCCCGGCCTTTATTTTGCTTACTTTTGCTCCTGTTCTTTCCACAATTCCTGAGAATTCGTGTCCCATGATCAGTGGTGGGGCAGCTTCAAAGGCTCCGCCATCTCCGCTGTATATATGTATATCTGTACCGCACACCCCGCAATATTTAATCTTAATTAAAACATCTGTATCTCCCACTTCCGAAACTTTCGCATCCTCTACCCGGATATTTTTCGGCCCGTTATAGATTAATGCCCGCATATTCATGGCAATACCTCCTCCCATCTCCCGGCAAGAAACCTCTTTCTAATGCCATTGATCCGCCAAGCATCGACGTATCATTAAGATATTATTAGATTACCTGAATTTCATATCGATTAATATCCCAATAGATTTCTAATTATCTTAGTATCTTATGAAGATGTTTTCTGTCCTTACAGTAAGACGACCATAATATGACAGGAACGGTATTTAAAAGTATTTGATTTCATTCATTATATGGATTATCATATTAATGATAAGGATTAGGTAAGGTTCTTCTTGGAAAATTATCCGAAGGGGAATCACAACAAAAGAAACAGAGAAATTAAACTGAAAGGTCCTATTTTTCCGGGAGGAGATCTATTACGAAAAAAGTAAAGGTGTGCAAACATTGTTCTAATTTTGATAATAAGGAAATTAAGTCATGGGCAAAGGACGTGGATTGCAAATTAAAGTTCGAGTGCATAGGCAAGTGTCGTAAGAAGTGCCCTGAATTAACTGATAAATATTTTGGTAAGATTGACGGTAAGCTTATAATATGCTCATCCAAAGAGGATTTCTTCGCGCAAATGAAATGACGGCCGTTAAGGAGAGTGCAATGAAATATACCATAAGTAAATTTGCAGAATTATTAGGTGTTACCGTTGACACGTTAAGACTTTATGAAAAATACAATATCATAACTCCCGAAAAGGAGGAACACAATAATTACCGGTATTTTGATGATTTTGACGCACGAAATATGCTGATGAGCAGATGGTACCGAAGTCTTGGTTTCTCCATGCCGGAAGTGGCGAAGCTTATACAATCAGGTGATTTTGATACAATCTGCGACAAGATTTATATAAGGACAAAGGAGTTGGAGGATGAAATTAAGCAGAAAGAGTTATTATTACAGAAAATAAATAACATACTCCTTAGACTTGGAAACGTAGATGATGAGTTATATCGATGTTCCATTCGCCATTATCCAGGAATTTATAGAATTAAACAAACGAATAAAAATGATCTCGTAAAGAACGATCAACTCATAGAAAAAGTAAGGGAATGGATGGAATACATACAGCATTCCTTCTTTTCTTTTCGAATCAGTGAGAGCAAGATTTTATCTACGGAGCATTCCTTTGATTATAATTGGGGGCTGGCCCTTTATGAGGAAAGTTTTCATAGCCTGAATCTTAGGATGGACGATTTAGTTGAATATATCGAGCCTAAAACATATATCTCTTCTTTGATACTTTCTTCGGAGGAATTTATCACCAAAGATACCCTTCAGTTTATGATTGACGAAATGCATGAAAAAAAACACTGTATGAATGGTGATGTTTTTGGAAGAATTATTCTGACCGAGCACACTAAAAAAAGACGCCAATCTCTTTTAGAAGTTAATATTCCCATTAAATGACAATTTCATTATGAAATCTTATTATTATTGCATTTTAATCGTTTGATAAATAACAAACTATTGACCTTGGTCTTAGACCAGAGTTTATGATACATCTGTCTAGGAATTTCTTAGATAAAGAATATATTGTATACTCAGGGAGGAAAAGATGAAAAGGAAAAAAAGTAAACGTATTTTATTTTTGGTTTTAGCTATGATGATGACAGCTGCTCTTTTTACAGGCTGCGGTCAAACTACCGAAAACCAAGAATCAGACACCACCGCGAAGGAGGCGACTGAAGATACTGCACAAGCTGCGAATGCTGAATTTACACCCGGTACGTATAAGGCAGAAGCAGAAGGCAAAGATGGTACTATAACAGTAGAGGTTACATTTAGTGAAACTGAAATAACGGATATTCAGATCTTAAGCCAGTCAGAGACAGATGGCATTGGCACATCTGCTCTGGACTCCATTAAAGAACAGGTTCTTGGAGGACAGACCCTTGCTGTAGATGCGATATCAGGTGCGACTATGACAAGCAATGGCTTACTTGCAGCAATTGAAGACACTGTTTCGCAGGCCGGCGGTGATGTAGAATCCTTGAAAAACAAAATCGTAGCCAAAGAAAATGAAGGTGAAACCGAGCAATTATCAGCTGATGTCGTAGTAATCGGTGCCGGTGCTTCCGGTGTCTCAGCTGCTGTGTCAGCTGCTGATAAGGGAGCCAAGGTCATTCTAATTGAAAAGACATCGGTAATCGGTGGTGCAAGTAACTTATCCTGGGCAGGTAAATTCTATAATTCTTCCGCGGCTCTTGATAATGATGTTACAGTCAATGTAGAAGAAGAAATTGCAAATTGGATTGTCAACAATCATTGGCGGGTAGATTCTGCTGCAATCAGACAATATGTTACAAAATCAGGGGAAACCTATGATTGGCTGGCCGAGAAAGGTTACCCCACTACTTTTATTAATTTTGGTGGAGAACAGCTGCATATGTTACCTGCCTACGAAGACCGTCAGGATTTATTAAAAGCCATGTTGGACGAGGCAGTTGTGAAAAATGGCGGTCAGGTTCTTACAGAAACAACCGGTAAAAAATTAATAACCAATGAGGCCGGAGATGTAATTGGAGTAAGCGCAGAAAAGGCAGACGGAACCACTCTGGAAATTTCAGCAACAAGTGTTGTATTAGCAACCGGCGGCTATGCTGCAAACGCTAAGATGGTAAAAGAACTCTTTGGATTTGAAGGAATTAACGGCGGTTTGGGACAAAATATTGGCGAAGGTTTGGAAATGGCCTGGGAAGCTGGTGCCAAGATTCCTGACAACATCGGAGGTCAGATGCTTCACCAGACATTATCTACTGCAACAGATAATTTGAAGAAAAAGTATGAATCCTTTGAAGCAAGCTATCCATTGATGCTTTGCTATCTTCCTAATTTTATGAATGTAGGCCCTAACGGTGCAAGATTCCGTGATGAGGCTGCTACTTTAACTGCTGTCGCTGCAGCCAATACCAGTGCATTTAACGGTGCATATCATATGGTAATTGTTTCTACAAGCCAATTGAAAGAATTGGAAGCAAATGGAATGAATGGTGTGAATGCACCGTCGTTACCGGGACTGCCTCCTGAATTCTATGCTGATTTTACAGAACAGTTCACCTTAGATAATCCTTGGAAGAACGTAATAAGTGTATTCGATTCCATGGTGGAAAATGGTGACGGTTACAAAGGAAATACAATAGAAGAGCTGGCTGTCAATGCTGGTATGGATGTTGATACATTTACGGCAGAATTTGAAAATTATAGCAATGCCATTGCCACAGGTGAAGATACTGCATTTGGAAAGAGCGCCGAATACCTTACAGATATGGGAGACGAAGGCCCTTATTATGCAGTTGTTGCGAAAATTAATAATTTAGGCTCCGTTGGCGGACTGTTGGTAAATACACAATTTAAAGTACTGGATGATAACAGGCTTCCCATTAACGGACTGTATGCAGTGGGACTGGAATCAGAGGGTGTTCTCTTTAACGACACTTATGTTGGAAATGGTGTCGGAATCGGATACTCCTTTACTTCCGGGCGTCTTGGCGGTGAAGACGCAGCCGCCTATGCATTGCAAGCAAAATAGGTATCTATGCCGGTAAAAAAATGATAAAGTAACAGGCTTCCGTCTGAGAAACAAGTATTCTCAGACGGGAGTTTTTTTGTACAAATATATTGCCAATGAAAGTTTGCCATTTATTGGTACCATACGCCTCAGCGCTTCATTTTGACTTTAGCAATTCTTCACCATGGCATCCTGCTGTTCAGCAATGTGCTTCCTCGCTATCTAGTCACACCTGCCATAACTTATCAACTTGTTATGCCATCAAGTTTAAAAGGGTTTGTCCCTGAAGATGATTCTGTTCGGCTGCCATGCCACTAATTGGAGGATTGAGAGTGCACAAAGTTGTATCTGGTTCTCTCGCCGGTGCCTGTGAAAATCTGTTTTACCAGATTCTAAGAAACTTAACCGCTATGGGAGAACTTACAAGGAAGACGGTATTTATTGACGGAACAAAGCTGGAGACCTATGTGAATAAACGCATATTTATCTGGAAAAAGTCATTATGGAAGTGGAGTAAAAACAAACAGATAGAAAAACCTTTATTAAAGTAAGCAAAAAAACTGCCACTTAATAGCTATTTATAGCTATTTTCGTAACAGCTTCTTCTAGGAGAGGCGTCTAACGGATTTGAACCGATGATCAGGGAGTTGCAGTCCCATGCCTTACCACTTGGCTAAGACGCCATATCAAGTGTAATTATAACAAATCGATAAACCACAGTCAATTAGCATCAATCAAAAATCTTATTGATGTGCTGTAACTTATCGACTTAAAATGACTCCGACGGGAATCGAACCCGTGTTACCGCCGTGAAAGGGCGGTGTCTTGACCGCTTGACCACGGAGCCTTATCTCTTTCCTGTGGACCTTGCCACGGTCAGGTATTTCCTTACAAGTGTTCTTTACTTGTTACAAGTGTCCTCTACTTGTTACTCCCCGAGTAGGGCTCGAACCTACAACCCCGCGGTTAACAGCCGCGTGCTCTACCATTGAGCTATCGAGGAATCTGTTTCTTTAAGGGGCCATACCCTCAAAA
>JAEWPN010000102.1 GCA_023399455.1 Bacillota bacterium | reverse complement strand
CCACTCCCAAAAGCTCCATCATACCGGAAAAGTCGAAGTCGTAAAACTCCTTAAATATTATAATATCATGAAGAACGGCCTGATTGATGGTTCCTCCCACCTCGCCCCTTATTTCACATGCCTTGCTGTAGCTATTTTCGTTATTCACAAGAAGGTTGGTCAGATAGCAGTGCCACAGATTCCCGTAGAATCCATGATGCCCTGCCAGGTCGATGAGATGGTGCATACATTCGTATAAAAGTGCCCGTTTGTCCTCTATATTAAAAAAATCGTCGTCGTAATGGCTCATCAGCCATGCCATATCATAAAGCAACGCTTCTTCCTCGAAGTCTTTATATACAATCAGTTCATTTTCCCGCATTGTCATCCTACCTCTAATAATTTCCTAGTATTTTCATATTTCTCGCTTCGTCTCTAAGACCCCTCAGCGCATTTTTTACCGCGCTGTCCGCAAGGTTACCGTCAAAATCGATAAAGAACCGATATTCCCAGTTGCGATCCGGAGTGGGACGGCTTTCGATTTTATTCATATTGAGATTGTTGTAAATGAAATGCGACAGCATATGATAAAGAGAGCCGCTCTCGTGAGGCACCTCGAAGCAGATACTAACCTTCTTGGCGTCTTTTAAGAATATTTTCTGATTGGTCACAATGATAAAACGCGTTGAATTGGTGCTGGAGCGATTGACGCCCTTTTCCAATATCTCAAGCCCATATGTTTCTGCTGCATAAGCGCTGGCGATGGCCGCCTGCGTGCTGTCTTTATCCTCAGATACCTTTCTGGCCGCAAAAGCGTTATTATTCATGCTGATCTGCTTCCATGCCGCATGCTCCTGAAGATATCTGGAGCTTTGCATCAGCGACTGGGGATGGGAATAGATAGTCTTAATATCCTCAAGCCTCGTACCCGGAACCGCCATCAGACAATGCTCGATTTTTATGATCTGTTCGCCTACGATATAGTTCTCGAATTCAACGAGCATATCGTAAATCTCGCTTACGATACCTGCGGTGGAATTCTCGATAGGAAGCACCGCATAATCTGCGCTTCCTTCATCGATGGCTATCATCGCATCTCGGAAAGTTTCCACATGGAAATTATTCACGTCTTTACCGAAATACTGCTGCATAGCCGCCTGCGTATAGGCCCCCTCGGCGCCGGGAAATACTACCCTCGCATTTTCCATATCCAGACGGTCTATCCCAATAAACGGCAGCCTTCCTATGCTCCCTTTTTCTGTCAGCATCTGGTATTGCAGCTTACGGCTCATAGACATAATCTGCTCGAACAGCTCCTCGATTCCATGACTGTTGAATTCATTATGGGTCATGGACTTCACGCTGCGGATCTTCTGCGCTTCCCGATCCTTATCGAAAACTTTTTTGCCCGTCTCGATTTTATATTCCGCTACTTGTCTGGATATCTCCATCCTCTGTTCATACAGCCTTACGATTTGCCCGTCAATAGCGTCTATTTGTTCCCTTAATTTCGTCAAATCCATACTATGGGTTCCTTTCACAACCTGCTTTTTACCTGCATTTTACTTATACTTTACCGCGTTTCACACTCATTTGTGCTTACGGAATCACTCATAATTTATCAAATTTTATCTTATAACAAAACCTACTTGATAGCAAGTAAATTAACGGCTATTTTGGCAGCGCCTTTAATAAAGAGCTTACGGTCTTATGCAGCAGAGGGTGTAGAATGTACGGGTCTATTTGTATCAGCGGAATCAGTACGAAATCACGATTCTGCATATCTTTATGGGGTATCGTGAGGCTGTCGGTTGACATAACAATATCATCATAGAAGATAATATCCACGTCCAAGGTACGGTCACCCCAATGGATCGTTCTCTCCCTTCCCGCATTTTCTTCCAACATATGGAGATAATCAAGCAACTCCTCAGGCGTAAACAAGGTCTCCGCTTTAAGCGCTCCGTTTAGAAATTCTTCCTTTGCGGCTCCGCCGTAGGGAGCTGTCCGAATTATGTCCGATACTCTTTTTACGCGGATTTTCGCTTCTTCCCCCATGGACTCTATTGCACCGCTTATATATTCCTCCCGTTTCCCCACGCTGGATCCCAAGGCGAGATAAACAGTATGCCATCCTCTTCTAATCTTTACCGATACGGATTCGAAGGGCAGGCCTATGGGAGCGTGAGGCTTTCGAATCTCAAGCTCTATTTGCCTCAAAAGCGGGAAAGAAAGAAGAACCGCCTCCGCCAAATGCTCCGCTGCCGCTTCTATCAGCTTATAGGTATGATTTTTCATATAATCGTTCATGAAATGACATACCTCACCGTAATTAACGGATAGTTCTAAATTATCAGCTTGTCCTGCCCCCCTCGTATTCACGTACAAGGCCGCATTGATATAAAAGTTCTGACCCTCTGCCGTCTCCTGCGAATATACGCCATGATGGGCGAATACCTCAAGGTTTTCTATTTTGATAATATCGTATGATCTATTTTCCATATTTATTGTGATATTCCTTCCACTATTCAGCTGTTACCCTGCATAAGTATCGCTTCCGCCATACGGATTGCCCGCACATTTTCTTTGATGTCATGCACTCTGACAAAGGAGCAGCCTTTAATTACCGCAAATACTGTAGTTACCAACGTT
>JAEWPN010000225.1 GCA_023399455.1 Bacillota bacterium | reverse complement strand
GGAAGTATTATAGGTAGTATTATAAGTACGAATTCGCAGGAGCTTTTGGTCCTGCGAAGCGAGGCTGTATGAGGTATGAAGTATTGGAAAAGCGAAAAATAGCGTTTCACTTAAACTGTCTGGAGCAAGGGGGAGCCGAGAGGGTAGTGTCCAATTTGGCGAATCAATTTGCGAAAGAAGGATACGAGGTGCTCATTGCCACACAGTGGTATGGAGAAAATGAATTTCAGATAGATGAGAGGATAAGACGGGTCCATGTAGGACTGAATATAGAAGATGAGAAGAAATCGCGGGTGATGCAGTTTTTTTTAAGGATTTTCCACCTGAGAGCCTTTATGAAGAAAGAAAAGCCTGACGTTCTCATAGCCTTTGCTCAAAGAGCGAACTATAGGGCGCTGATGGCCTCCTTTTTTACGAGGGTACCTGTCATCATATCCATTCGGACCGATCCGGTGGGGCATTATGATGCTGTCTCGGACAAGCTGCAAATACCGCTTCTGTTTCCGAGAGCGGCTGGATGTGTGTTCCAAACGGAGGGCCAGCGGGAGTTTTTTGCTCCTTTTTTACAAAAAAAATCGCGGATCATATTGAATCCGCTGCACGATAAATATATTGGTGTTCCGAAACCCATAAGCCGTACGAAAGACGTGGTGCAGTCGGGACGGCTGGTAGATTTTAAAAATCAGCCGATGCTGCTTCAGGCATTTATCCAGGTCCATAAGAAGCATCCCGATTATACGCTCAAGATATACGGCCCGGATTCCTTCGACGGCACGAAGGAAATTCTTGAGGGCATTATCGAAGAAAATCATGCCGGAGATTATATAAAGCTGATGGGCCGAAGCGATTCCTTGGAGAAGGACTTGACCGACGCGGCTTTATACGCTTTTTCCTCCGATTGGGAGGGACTGCCCAATGCGCTGTTAGAAGCGATGGCATTAGGACTTCCCATCGTTGCTACCGATTGTCCCTGCGGCGGCCCGCGCACTGTAATGGAAAACGGGGTAAATGGTCTGCTGATCGAAGTTAAGGACCAGAAGGCGTTAGAGGAGGGAATTAACAAGCTGATCGAGAATCCGGAATATGCGGAGGAGTTGGGAGATAACGCAAGAAAGATTTGTGAAATCGCCAATTCCAAGGCGATATATGAGCAATGGCGGGATTATATTGAGGAAATTTGCAGTAAAAATAAGCGGTAAAGCATATTAAAAGTAGAAGCAGTAAGATTACTTTTAAAATTTTAGAATTCGGTATTTAACTGCCGAAGTAATTGATAAAGGAGCAGAAAAATGTTTTCATTCGATGATTACAAGGAGATTATAAGAATTATTAAGTCCACTGGCTTGCAGGCGGATTATGAGGAGGCCCTTTACAGGGATAAGTTTATTATTATGCGCCATGACGTGGAATACAGCGTAGAGAGAGCGTACGATTTGGCGAAAGTGGAATCCTCCATGGATTTCACCTCCACCTTCTTTTTCCAGTGGACGAATAATTCCTATAATCTGCTGTCCAGAAAAAACAGGGATATGATATGCGATATGCATGAAAGAGGACAGAATATCGGCCTTCATTTCGCGTTGAACGGAATGACGGATATGAAGGAGGTTCGCAGACAGATTGTAAAGGAGATGCACATGCTAAGTGAGATGCTGGGCTTTGAAATATCCCAGTTCTCAGTTCATAGACCTTCACCGGCAATTTTGGCTGAAAATATTAAACTTCCCGGTATTATCAACGCATATCAGGATAACTTCTTTACTTTTGCGGAAAATGTAACGGAGGATTCCAAGCTCGGAGTAAAATATATGTCTGATGCCAACCATATATGGAGATACGGCTATCCCGACGAAAAGAATATCTTAGGATATGACAAAGTGCAGATTTTGACACATCCTTTCGCCTGGACGAGAAAAGGATATGACAATTATGAAAATTACAAGACGTTAGTACGCGAAAAATATATAGAACTCATCGATAGCATCGACAGAGAGTGCAAAGATTTCGCGGAATATAAGGATAGTTTTTTAGAAGCTAGTAGATAAGAACACGGCAGGAGGTACCGGAATGTGCGGTATATGCGGATTTGTGTCGAGGCAGGATATAAAACTGGCACAACTAAAGGAAATGAATGACACAATGTATCATAGAGGCCCTAACGACAGCGGAGAAGAAATCTATGGGCTGAAAGACGGCTATAGCGTAGGACTGGCCCAGCGTAGGCTCTCCATACAGGATTTGTCTGCCTTAGGACATCAGCCGATGCACTCGGACAACGGGCGTATCAGCGTGGTGTTTAACGGTGAAATTTATAATTTTCATGAGCTGAGAGAGAAGTTGTCCGCTTATTCGTTTTGTTCCACTTGTGATACGGAGATAATTATCGCCGCATATTTGAAATGGGGAATAAGCTGTGTGGACTTTTTTAGTGGTATGTTCGCCATCGCCTTATTCGATAGGGAGAAAGGGGAACTGTACCTGATGCGGGATTGTATCGGAAAGAAGCCCATGTACTATATGGAGAATGGCGCTGAATTTGTTTTCGCTTCGGAGCTGAAGCCGATCATGTCCTTTCCGGGTTTTGAAAAGAAGATAAAAAAAGAAGTCATTTCCCGCTATTTGTATCAGCAGTATATCAATGCGCCGGAGACGATTTTTGAAAATGTATACAAGCTGGAACCGGGGGCCATACTGAAGATTTCTGTGAATAGTGAATCTCGTGCCCTTACGAAAGAAACATGGAAGTATTGGGATATCAAAGATATATACGCTAAGCAAAGGCAGCATATGGTTACGGATTATGCGCAGGCCAAAGGGGAGTTGAAGGGGCTCTTAAAAAAAGCCACCGCCTCCCGGATGATAGCGGATGTTCCGCTTGGTTCCTTTTTGAGCGGTGGCTATGATTCCTCTTTGATTACAGCTATGGCGCAGGAGCATTCTTCGGAACCCGTTAAGACCTTTTCCATCGGCTTTCAGGAGGAAAAATATAATGAGGCCAAGTATGCGAAAGAAGTGGCGGATTATCTCGGGACAAACCATACGGAGCTGTATATCGATGAAAAGCAGATGTTCGACCTCGTGGAGAGCATACCGAAGTATTATGATGAGCCCTTTGCCGACAGTTCCCAGATACCATCTATGCTCGTTTCTGCTCTGGCAAGGGAGCACGTGACTGTGGCGCTTTCCGGTGACGGAGGCGATGAATTTTTCTGCGGCTATAATATCTATGAAAATGTGGCTCAGGCGCAGATGCTGGATATGGCCGGAGCAGCGGTACATGGAATTTGTGGTCTTCCCCTCATAAAGCAGGCGGGACTTTCAAGGAAGCTCCCTTTTCGTGTGCGCGTTATTGCGGAGAACAGGAATAAAGAGACGAAGACGCAATTCGGTGCCAGCAATTATATCGTGCGCGCAGGCGCAATGGTAAAGAACGATGGCAGCGAACTTCCCTGCCATTATGAGATAGAAAGCAAATATGGAGAACGTAAATGGCAGATTCGCCGGATGCTTTTAGATATGGACACTTACCTTCCGGGAGATATTCTCTGTAAGGTGGACAGAGCTTCCATGAAGTATTCTCTTGAGGCCAGATGTCCCATTCTCGATAGAGATGTTATGGAATATTCTTATAGGATTCCCCATGAGTATAAGTTTTATAAAGGGGATAAAAAACATATTTTGAAGGATATTGCGTATGACTATATACCGAAGGAGCTTTTGGACAGGCCGAAGGTGGGCTTTGGAGTGCCTCTCGACAAGTGGCTGAGAGGTCCTTTGAAGGAGCAGCTCCTTTCCTACAGCGAAAAGGATTACTTGGAAAAGCAGGGAATCTTTGATTCGGCTTATGTATCCAATATGATTCGGGAGTATATTAAGACAGGCGACGGAGGTCCCGCTACCGGTGCTAATTATTCCAAGCTTTCATGGTCCTTCTTTATATTTGAGCAGTGGTACCAATACTATTTTAGCTGAAAATGAGGGCACTGCTTTTCGATGAGGAGGGGCGTTTAGCCCGTAAGATAAAGAAAGGAATGGTTTTTTGGATAAGAAACACCTGGCTCTATTTATAAGTTCTTTGAATAAAGGCGGCTCCGAAAGAGTGTTAGTCAATCTTGCCGAATACTTTTATGCACAGGGATACCGAGTAACTATCGTGACCCAGTACCGTTCGGAGAACGAATATCCGGTAAGCGACGGTATAAGCAGGGTTCTGTCGGATATCGACGGAGAGGAAATACGAAAGGGCAGGGCGGCCAATTTCTGCGGGCGCTTTAGGAAGCTTCGAGGCATATGGAAACAGGAAAAGCCCGACCTGATTTTATCCTTTATCGGCAAGAATAATATTATGGCGATACTGACTTCCCGCTTTCTGCACATACCGGTGGTAGTGTCGGTACGGGGCGAGCCGGAGCTGGAATATTACTCTCGCGGACTTAGACTGGCAGCAAGATACGTCTTTCGACTGGCAGACGGCATTGTCCTGCAGACAAAAAGCTGCCTTTCGTTTTTTCCAAAAGCGGTGAACAAAAAGGCAATTATACTTAAAAACTCTCTTAATCGTGCATTTATAAAGGAAGGCTATGAAGGAGAGCGAGAGAAACAGATCGTAGCGGTGGGACGGGTGGATGCCAACAAGAACCATGAAATGATTATCAGGGCATTTGCAGAAATTGCAGACAGATATCCGGACTATAAGCTCATCATATACGGCGAAGGACAGCTGCGGCAGAGGCTGACAGAATATGCCGGAGATTTGGGACTTTCGGAACGGATTAAGCTGCCGGGAGCCATATCTAATGTAGAGGATGCCATTTATAAGGCATCGATATTCGTACTATCCTCTTATTCCGAGGGGATGCCCAATACTCTTTTGGAGGCTATGGCTTTGGGAATACCTGTTATTTCTACGGACTGCGCGCCGGGCGGCCCTAGAGAGTTGATTGTCCATGGGGAAAACGGTCTGTTAATCGCTCCGGGTGACTGGAAGGAATTGGCGGAAAACTTGCAAAAACTATTAGATAACATGGATTATGCAAAAAAAATGGGCAGAAATGCTTCAAAAGTGAAAGAAGAATTCAATCCGGAAATCATAAACCGGGCATGGAAAAATTATTTGGAAAAGATAATGCAAGGATAAGTGTGAAAAGAAATCCTAAGCTGATAAAATGCATCATCTAAGAATTTCTATAATTTTACACAGAAGAAGACTCTCTGAGTCTTCTTCATGGATTGTTTGTGCCGCAGAGCGGCATGTTTACAAGGTTGAAAGAAGCATGGGTATAAAAATGACTGTAAAGCAAGCGGTGAAATCGGCAATTTTTATCATTATTTTCATATATATCCTTCTTACCGTTACTTATATTATACGGACCAACGGAGATGTAAAGGACAGGTTTGCGGGATTTTACGCAGAGCCGAAGGATACCATAGATGTGGTTATGATAGGCTCAAGTCCTGTATATCCCTATTATTCTACTCCGCAGATGTGGGGAGAATATGGCATAACGGCATATCCTATCTCCAGCAATCTGCAAAGGCCGGTAGCAGGAGTCTATATGGTGGACGAAGTAAGGAAGACACAGAATCCGTCGTTATATGTATTCGAAATGCGTATGTATACGGCCAGTGAAATAGATCTTACCAACAATATGGCTTATACCAGAGGTGTTACGGATAACATGAAATACTCGTGGAACCGGATAAAGACCATAAATGCCATGGTAGAAGAACCTTCTGAGCGTTATACGTATTATTTTGATATTTTTAAATACCATTCTAATTGGAAGACGATAGTGCTGCCAAAACAGTTGGCATGCTTCCGCTATGAGCTCTTGGACGGTCAAAAGGGATATGTGATGACAGATGAAGTAGGGCCCTGTGAAGCGGTGGACACCTCTGCGATTACAGGGAAAGCCCCGATGCCCGAGGAACAGGAGCAGCATTTATATGAGTTGCTCGACTATTTGAAAGAAGAAAAATTACAAGCGTTATTTATTCTCTCTCCGACGGTAATGGAGGAAGAAAAGCAAATGATGTACAATTATATGACGGATATTATAGAGAGCTATGGCTATGAATTCCTGAATATGAACGATCATTATGAAGAAATCGGTCTGGACTTCGCTTCCGACTTCAGCGATTACGGCGGACATACAAATGCATTAGGGGCTAAAAAGTGTACGTCATTTTTGACGGATTATGTCACAAGCAATTATTCCTTAAAAGATAAAAGAGGCGATGACCGCTATGCCAAATGGGACGCTGCATATGAGCAGTGGAAGAGCAGCTATGAAGAAGCAGCACAGACAATTGCCGGGCGGATTGAACGCGGCGATTTTGCGGAAGTGACAGCAGAAGAATAAAGGAGACAGGGATATGTGTGGTATTGCGGGATTTTGCAACTTAAGAGGCGACTGGAGCGGCAATATAGACAGAATGAACCACCGCATGCTTCATAGAGGGCCGGATGCTTCCGGCGTATGGAGAAGCGAAGAGGGGACAGTGGTGTTGGGGCACCAGAGACTGTCCATCATGGACTTGACTCCTACCGGCGCTCAGCCGATGGAATCGAGCAGCGGGCGTTTTGTTATCGTATTCAACGGGGAAATCTATAATTATAAAAAGATTGCCAACAAGCTTCTGGAGGAAGAAAAGGTTGCTCAGTTCAGAGGAACCTGCGATACGGAAGTGCTTTTAGAGGCAATGGAAGCTTATGGTGTGGAGCAGGCCATCGGAATGTGCAAGGGCATGTTTGCCATCGCCTTATATGATAAAAAAGAACAGGTGTTATTTTTAGTGAGGGATAGAGTGGGGGAAAAACCGCTCTATTATGGCTTTGCGGGTACCGATACCTTTGCTTTCGCTTCTGAGATAGGCTGTATCGCCGCTTTGGAAAACTTCAACAATGAAATCAATACGTCGGTGCTGGACATTTACTTTACCCATGGATATATTCCGGCGCCCTATTCTATTTATAAGGACATTTATAAATTAGAAGCGGGCAGTATTTTAAAAATTAAAGCGCCCTACCGTGAGGAAAATATTTCCATATCTACTTATTGGTCAATGAAGGAAGCGGCGGTAAAAGGGCAATCGTGTTTATTTACGGGCAGCGAGGAGGAAGCAGCAGGAGAGCTGGAACGCCTTTTGAAGGAGTCCATAAAGGAACAGATGGTGGCGGATGTGCCGGTAGGCGCGTTTTTGTCCGCAGGAATCGACAGCAGTACGATTGTAGCGCTGATGCAGTCTCTGAATAATAACAAGGTGCGGAGCTTTACTATCGGAATGACCGAGGAAGGGTACAATGAAGCGGCGGCGGCGAAAGAGATAGCGGATCATCTGGGAACGGATCATACGGAACTGTATATTACAAAGCAGGATGCCATCGATGTGATTCCAAAGCTGGGTTACATGTTCGGCGAACCTTTTGCCGATTCATCCCAGATTCCCACTTATCTTGTGAGTAAGATGACGAAGGAGCATGTGACGGTTTCCTTGAGCGGAGATGCGGGGGATGAGCTATTCGGCGGCTATACGTCCTATGAGTCGGTAAGCCGTATCTGGAATAAGATGAAGGGCATACCGTATTATATAAGAAAGCCTTGCAGTGAGCTGGTTCTTCACAGCCCTCTTGCCAAAAATCAGATTTACCGTACGAAAGCAGCCCTTTTAGGTGCTAAGACGCCGGGCAGGCTATATGAAATTTCTTATGAAACGGATCCGCTTACGAAGAAGATCAGCAGGTCGCATTCCGACTGCCCGTATAAATACAGTCAGTTTACCCATTACATGGAAGAAGTGAACCATAACATCATGCTGATGGATATGCTCATGTACCATCCCGACGATATCCTTGTAAAGGTGGACCGGGCGGCGATGGCAGTTTCCCTCGAAACGAGAGTCCCTATGCTGGATAAGGATGTGGTGGAATTCGCATGGACGCTTCCTATTGAGTATAAACGCCAGGGAAAGACGGGGAAAAAGGTTCTTAGAGATGTGCTGTACAAATATGTTCCCCGGGAGATGATGGAGCGTCCCAAAAAGGGCTTCAGCATACCGATCGATAAGTGGCTTCTGGAGCCGGAGCTTAGAGGCTGGGCGGAGTCCCTTATAGACAGAAAGACTCTGGAACAGCAGGGGATCCTCGATGCCGACGTAGTATGGCAGATTTGGGACGATTATACGAAGAACGGTGTTTGGCGTATCCAGATATGGTTTATATTGATGTTTCAGGAGTGGATGCTGATGTGAAAGGTGTGGTCATTGATGAATATAATTCGAATGTCCGGAGGAATCGGGAATCAGATGTTTCAGTACTCACTCTATTTGAAGCTCGTTTCTCTCGGCAGAGAAGTGAAGTTCGATGATGTGACGGAGTATGAACTGGATAACGCAAGGCCTATTATGCTTCCGGTATTCGGCATCGATTATCCGAAGGCGACGAAGGATGAAGTGGTAGAAATAACAGACGGCTCCCTGGATTTTACGGCTAGAGTCAGGAGGAAGCTGTTTGGACGAAAGAGCAGGCAGTATACCGAAGCGTCCTTCGATTACGACGAAGAGGTGCTGAGAAGAGATTCTGCTTACCTGTGCGGAAACTTTCAGAGCGAGAAGTACTTTAAGGATATTGAAAAAGAAGTGAGGGAAGCGTTCCGCTTCCGGAATGTCCGGATACCGGTGGAGATAGAAGAGCAGATTGAAGGCTATGAGAAGGAAATTGCAGAGAGTCTTTCTGTCAGCGTTCATATAAGGCGTGGGGATTATCTTCAGGCGGCAGACGTATACGGCGGCATCTGTACCGATGCTTACTATGATAAAGCGATAGATTATATGAAGGATAAGTACAAGACGGCACATTTTTTCGTATTTACCAATGATGTCCTTTGGACGGAAAAATGGTGCGAGGCAAAGCAGAAAGCAGATGGGAAGCCGGCATTTACGGTAATAAAGGGAACACAAGAGTCTACGGGATATATCGATTTGATGCTGATGAGCAAATGCAGGCATCATATCATTGCCAACAGCAGCTTTAGCTGGTGGGGAGCATGGCTTGGAACCGCGTCAGGTAAATGTGTGATTGCTCCCGAAAAATGGCTGAATACGCGTGAATGTCACGATATATTCACGCCGGATATGGTTAGGATTGATGCGTATGGAAAAATTAATATCAATAATAGTGCCAATTTATAATATAGAAGCATATCTGCAAAAATGCGTGGACTCCCTTTTGGCGCAGACTTATTCGAAGCTGGAAATCATACTGGTGGACGACGGTTCTACCGACAGTTCACCGGATATCTGCGATAGTTATGAGAAGATAGACGGCAGAATAAAGGTAGTGCACAAAAAAAACGGCGGTTTGTCCGATGCGAGAAATGCAGGGATGGATGTGGCTGCCGGCGAATATATCGGCTTTGTGGATGGAGACGACTGGATTGATAAGGATATGTATCTGGCAATGTACTGTGCTTGCGAAAGGGAGGCTGCCCAGGTGGCGGTGTGCCGCTATAAACAGATAAGATCTTCAGGGCAATGTGAGGAAGCGGGGATGATTGACGCATCCTCGGGTAATAGTGTATTATTATCCAAAAAGAAAGCTTTGGAGGCGTATGTCAGCGGAGATGAAAAATACGTGATATATAATTCCGTTTGGAGCAAGCTTTTTGCTGCTGAACTGATTAAGGATATGCGTTTTCCTGTGGGAAAGAATTCCGAGGACATCATGTTTACTACAAAAGCCTTTTGCCGCATGAACCGGCTGGTTTATCTGGACATGCCCTATTATAATTATGTGC
The DNA here is from genome assembly GCA_023399455.1 of Bacillota bacterium. GTDB lineage: Bacteria > Bacillota > Clostridia > Lachnospirales > Lachnospiraceae > Kineothrix > Kineothrix sedimenti. The sequence goes on along the minus strand of JAEWPN010000225.1, from coordinate 2,252 downwards.
TGGACCGAGAGGGAAGCATTATGAATGAAAAAGCAGGGCAAAGAAGACTTCGGGACGAGATTCCCTTTTGGAGGGAGCAGATTGCCTATATTGCAGAGGCTGGCATGACGGAGCTTTCCGATAAGGCGGCGTATCATTTCTATCGCCGGATGCTGTTTTATTATATAGATTTTATGGATAGTGCCGCTACGAGGGAATTCGCGAAGGAAATCGTTTCGCAGCTTAGAAAAGAGAAGGAAAGCATTCGAAGGATACACAAAAAGAAGTATGTTGCAATAGGGGATAAGGCGCGGATGAAGCTGGCGTTAGCTTGGCCTTATGGGTATTACTTTGTGGTGAAGCTGTATGATAAATATGTGATTCCGATTCGGAGCAAAGTGTAATAGGAGACAGTCAATTCTATGAATTTATTGAAGAGAGTATCAAAAATTTTAACTAAAAGACAAAAGAATCTGCTTGGTCTTCTATTGATTATGATGTTGATCGGTGCGGCGCTGGAGACGGTGGGAACCTCTCTGCTCCTTCCCTTTATCACGGTGGCGATGGACCCGGCAAGCATATCGGAGAATGAATATTTAAGATATTTCTACGATCTCTTCCATCTGACCGATGCCAGCGGTTTCCTCATTATGCTGGCGATCGTACTCATTATTGTGTATGTGGTGAAGAGCGTATATTTATTTTTTATGTATTATGCGCAGTACCGTTTTATCTATAACGGACAATATAATACCTCCAGAAATCTGTTCAAGGATTATGTCAGGCGTCCCTACGAATTTTTTCTGGATGCCAGCACGCCTGTGGTGATGCGGCATATTATGAGCGATGTCAACGGTTCCTATAATCTGCTCCTTACTTTCCTTCAGATGTTTACGGAATTATTTATCTTTGTGGCTCTTCTCATACTGGCAGTGGCGGTAAGTCCTTTGATGACGCTTATTATCTGCGGCGTTCTGGGAATTATTCTGATGCTGAATAAAAAGGTCCTCGGCCCCATCCTCAGACGGTTCGGACACGAGGTACAGACCAACAGCGCCCTTACTACAAAGTGGATCATGCAGGCGGTAAACGGCATGAAGGAAACGAAGGTGCTGAACAAGGAGCGGTATTTCGTGGAGCAGTACGAAAAGAGTGCAGGCAGGCTGAATACGATTCAAAAAAGGCAGAATTCCATGCAGAACATTCCGCGCCTTGTGATAGAAACGGTCTGCATGTGCGGAATCCTTGGAATCGTGGCGGCGTTCCTCGCCGTGGGCAATAACATCGGAGAGATGATCAAGCAGGTTGGTATGCTTGCAGCTGTTGCAATCAAGCTTATGCCAAGCGCCAATAAGCTTTCCACTTATATTAACAATATCGCTTACTACGAGCCTTCTTTAAGCGCGGTGGAGGATATCATCATCCGCAGCCATGAAAGGGATGTGAATACGGATGTTCTATTCCTTAAAAATGAAGAAATCGTGCCTATGGGCTTTATAAAAGAGGTAAACATGGAAAATATCACGTATTGCTATCCCAATACGGAGCTGAATATTTTGGAAAATGCCAGCGTTTCTATTCCGCTCGGAAAATCTGTGGGCTTTATCGGACCTTCCGGTGCAGGAAAATCCACTACGGTAGACATACTGCTGGGACTTTTGCATCCGCAGAAGGGTAAGGTAACGGTGGACGGAGTGGATATTAAGTCGAATCTTCCCGGCTGGTATGCGAAAATAGGCTATGTGCCCCAGATGATATTCATGCTGGACGACACGATCAGAAATAATGTGGCATACGGTGTAGACGAAGAGGATATCGATGATGAACAGGTATGGTATGCCTTAAAGGAAGCACAGATGGATGAATTCGTGCGTGGACTTCCAGAGGGACTGGATACGAGTATTGGAGAGAGAGGCGTGCGCATTTCCGGCGGTCAGAGACAGCGTCTGGGTATTGCAAGAGCGCTGTATACGGAGCCCGACATCATGATTTTCGATGAAGCGACCTCGGCTTTGGATAACGATACGGAGCAGGCGATCATGGAAGCAATTGAAAGGCTTCATGGTAAAAAAACACTTGTTATTATTGCCCACAGACTGACAACTATTGAAAAATGCGATGCAGTTTACCGGGTGGAAAATCAGATTTTTAAAAGAGAACGTTGATTTAGGAAAGGACGATCGATACGAGATGAGCGAATATAAAAACGGCAGATTGCAGCTTCCTAACGTAACGTTAGCGGCGCTGACCAGCGTCAACGTGAAAGAGACGAT
>JAEWPN010000162.1 GCA_023399455.1 Bacillota bacterium | reverse complement strand
ATATCAATTGTAACAGAAATATTTCTTCCTCAGCAAAGAATTATTTTTGGTGTGTTGACATTATTAGGAAGTAGTATGCTTATTATGATTCCATTAAACAAAATAATGTGTAGAATTCCCTCTTTTTGGGGGATGATTTTGAGCACCATTATATTTTTCGCAACGAAATCTATAAATAATGGCTATATAGGATTTGGTGAATTTATAACTTTAGAGTTGCCTTCAAAATGGTATAGTAAAGGTTATTTAATGACATTTTTAGGATTTACCGATAATGACTTTTTTTCTTCAGATTATTTCTCACTATTCCCATGGTTCTTCTTATTTCTATCGGGATATTATGTATATAGGATAGCCTATGAGAAAGGATTTGTAGATAAACTTAAGGATTGCAGAATAGATAATAAATTTTTGGGCTTTTTAGGTCGCCATTCTTTGATTTTCTATTTACTTCATCAGCCGTTGATTTATCTGATTATTCAATTTTTGTGATATTGTACTGTTATAGTTGACAGATTATTCTTAAGGATTCGATGAATAATCAAAGAGAAACTCTCCTTTTACTGCCGCATGTTGGAAGTAGTTAGCATGCTTTTAAGGCAATAAAAAACTTCACAAAATTTTTATAATTTCATTAGCACTCACCTCTTGACAGTGCTAACAATAAATGTTATATTACGTATAGAACAAGGGAATAATAATCCCATAACTAAAAATTAATAAAAGGCATGATATAGCTAAGTAAAGAATGGAGGAATGACTTATGTTAATGCCAAGTGTTTTTGGAGAGAATTTATTTGATGATTTCATGTACTTTCCATTTGAAAGAGAATTCTTTGGAAGACGCAATCCGTTATATGGAAAAAGGGAGAAGAACCTGATGAAGACGGATATAAAGGAAACGGATTCCGCCTATGAGGTAGCCATCGATCTGCCTGGATTTAAGAAAGAGGAGATTTCTGCTAAGCTGGAAAACGGATATCTGACTATCAGTGCTTTCAAGAGCCTGGATAAGGATGAGAAGGACGAAGAAAGCGGCAACTATATCCGCAGAGAACGTTACAGCGGACAGTGCTCCAGAAGCTTCTACGTTGGAGATCAGGTGGCCGAGGAAGACATCAGAGCGAAATTCGAAGATGGCATCTTGAAGCTCCTCGTTGCTAAGAAGGAAGTGAAGCAGGTTGAGGACAAGAAATTTATTGCCATTGAAGGATAAGGCTGTGCAAAGGTATAAATCCATAGTGTATTGATATATTTGTTTGATAAAAATAAGGAGAGGGTTCACGCCCCTCCTTATTTTGCTAAAAAAAAGATCAGGTGCTTTTTTGCCAGAAGCCCAAGTGCCTCCGAAGAGTCTGTTGAAACCTTGCCTCAACTGTGTTACACTAAGAAAACGCAAGAATATTTTCTTAAGTCGCGGTAATCTTATGAGGTAAGGCAATAACGACAGAATAGGAGACATTTAAGAAGGATGAAAAATGAATTATTTTCTATAGGGCCAGTTACAGTATATGGATATGGGCTAATGATAGCTATCGGCATACTGGCGGCATATTTTGTGGGAGAATACAGGGCGAAAAAGAAGGGGCTGGACCCTGAGCATATATTTAATTTTGTCATATGGTGTGTGCTGGGAGGATTTCTTGGTTCTAAGCTTCTGTTTTTCCTGACTAGTATAAAGAGTATTATCGCTGATCCGAGCCTTCTGCTGGACTTTTCCAACGGCTGGGTAGTATACGGCGGGATTATCGGCGGAATTTTATCGGCGATGCTCTATTGCAAAATTAAGAAATTAAAATTTCTCGCTTATTTCGACTTGCTGATTCCCTCAGTAGCGCTAGCGCAGGGCTTCGGACGGGTAGGATGCTTTCTGGCAGGCTGTTGCTACGGGCATGAGACAAACAGTCCTCTCGGTATCGTATTTCATACATCCAAATATGCGCCTAACGGTGTGAGCCTCGTACCCACACAGCTGATATCCAGCGGTCTCAACTTCATTCACTTCCTTATACTGATATGGTTTGCGAAGAGGAAAAAAGCTGACGGGCAGGTCGGCGCTCTATATCTTATATTGTACAGTATCGGCAGATTCATTTTGGAATATTACAGAGGCGATTTAATCAGAGGAACGGTCGGAACTTTGTCCACCTCACAATTTATCTCTATATTTACTGTGACGGCAGGAATTATACTATTCGTGGTGACCGGTAAGAGAGCAGAGCCGAAAAAAGAAACAGAGGATAATTAACTATTAAAAGAGTGCCCATAAGGCAGTTCTCGGTAAAACAGTATTGGATTAGTTTTGAAAGTGTGGCGTAGCATAAAAGCTACGCCATTTTACATATCGTTCATGTAAAGAAGCAGGTTAAGCTATTTTTTGGCTACGGCACATATCGTTTTATTGCCGTGTTTATATTCTGCACCGGCTACATTTCCATAAAACTGTAGATCGCGGAACCCTGCCTCCTCCAATTCTGTTCTTAATTCCTCGATCTCAAAGGTATGCTCCCAATTGTTATAGCAAGTTGTTCCACTGTCTGTCACCACGATATACTGGCGAAGAAATGTATTGTCATGGTCGTAACGGTAAAGCTGCTGCAGCAGGAGATAAGGAGCCGGACTCCAAAAACCGCCTTCTTCATAATTCCAAATCTTACATTCCGGCTGATTTTCATATTCGTAAGGAGTAAAGACATCGAATAGAAAACATCCGGTTGGCGATAACGCATTGTAAATCTTACTTAACAAGGCTTTGCGTTCTGTATGCGATAAAACGCCCAAATCACAATAAATCATTGTTATTAAATCGTAGCTGCCCTTAATTGGGGATTGAATATAATTGCCGTTTAAGTATCTAATGTGGAAATCCTTTTCTCTGGCTGTTTTCTTTGCGTATCGTATGGAGCTTTCTGAAATATCGAAGCCGGTAACCTGATAACCTTTTGCGTGAAACAGCTCTGCATAGATGCCGGGACCACAGCCTAGATCCAAAAGTCTTTTATAGGACGACGGAGGTAGTATGGTGGAAATCCAATGGGCGGATTGTTCTACAAAATTCAGTCTGCGGGTCGCAGATTCAAAATCGGGATCCAGGTGTGCTTTTAGCATACTTTGCGAAATATATGGGTCATCCCAAAATTTTGTGTTACTTTTTTCAAAGAGGACTGGTTTTTTCAGGTACGGTTTTACTGCCTTAATCATTATAATTTCTCCTTTTTTTCATACACTTCCACAACAAAAATAGCTGTGGAATCTTCCACAGCCTGAAAGTTAGTTACTCTGTGGAAATCAAAAAATAATCATTTCACTTATATTACTGATTTCACCTTATAATCGGAGAGTTTCTCGATAGTATTTGTAATATCTTTCATGATCTGGACGAAATCACTCACGCTGTTCGCATTTTTCCCGCCGATATCATAAGCCTGCTCTGTACTTGCGGATATTTCCTCACTGGTTGCGGAAAGGTTGCTGATTGCATCCACGATACTGTTGTTAGAATCGAACAATTCTTCCATTTTCCTGTTCACATCGTTTACGTGCTGGCTAAGTATATGAATCTTTTCCTCGATACTCGAGAACTCCGCTTTTGTTGCATCGATTAATTCTTTCTGATCCTCTGAGGTGTGGACGGTATATTTTATTTTATCAGAAACGGCGGTAGTGTTTAAAGACAACTCATCCAGGATACTGGAAATATCTCCCGTAGCCTGACTCGTCTGTTCCGCCAGCTTGCGGATTTCATCGGCAACTACCGCGAAGCCCTTTCCGGCTTCTCCGGCCCTTGCAGCTTCGATGGAAGCGTTTAAGGCAAGGAGGTTCGTCTGGGAAGAGATCCCGAGGATAATGCCTATGATATTACGAACATCGTCCGCCTTTTTCATCATTTCCTCTGCCGCTGAATCCATTTCATAGCCGGACTGGATAGACTGGTCGGACTGAACGGTCAAGCGATTCATGGCCTTTACGCCATTTTCCACAAAATCCGAGGAAATGGAAGCGATTTCAACGATCTCCTTCGTTCGCTTGAACGTTTCTTCGATGACATTTTGTATGGAGTTTGTCATCATTGTCTGCTGTTCGATATTGGAAGCGGTCATATTAGCACTGTCGTTGATATCCTTCAGCGAATCGCTGATTGTCTTTGTAGTGCCTGCAATTTCATCGAGTAAACCTGATGAAGCTTCCGCCTGAGTGAGGACATACTTTGCCGATGCTACCACTTCGCTTGCCATATTCTGGTTGAGCACTGATTCCTTATTGATTTTTTCCGAGTATTCCTCGAAGAAACGTATCAGCAGATTCGTGCCCATAATGGAAGCGATGCCCACGAGTACGCTGATAATAAGTTCAATCATCACATATTCTATCATTTCCGCAGGATTGCCGGAACTGCTCATGATCAATACGATTTTAATGAGATTAATGAGAATGAAATAGATGCCGAGGATTGTGGAAATTCGCTTGTTGAGATACAAGGTCAAAATGAGAATAATCGGAATCATGTAAGGATATACGGCATTGGAATTGCCTGACAGCAGGATAAATGCGTAGATAACGGAGAATGAGACTGCGGTATAGGGCAGCAATGCTAAAGCCCAGCTTTTGTTCAGGATAATAACGATGTCTCCGATGTAAAATGCAAGGATCGCGACTAGAGGAACTATGCTTATGATCGGGGCTAAACCGGATAACGTCAGCTGCGACAGTAAGCCAATAGTCAGAAATATGGTCGTAAGCGTTAAAGCGAAAAACAGTAACTTATTAATACGTGAAATTTGATTGCGTTCCATTTAAAAACCCCCATATCGTACTTTTTCTACAAATTATACCATGTTTTTCTATAAAAGCAAAGAAATCAGCGTAAAATCGTTAAAAATACCAAAGATGTGGTCACTGTTCACTCCACACAGTAACAAGATGTGTAAGGGCCTGAAAAGAAACCGAAATAAAATTTTAAATGAATAAGGTCACAATGGGTATCGTAAGGAAGGAAAGCAGGGTAGAAAGAATAATACCTCTGGAAATGACAGCGCTTTCCAGATTATTCTGCTTGCACAATATGAGCGGTATATTCCCGGCAGGCACAGCGAGCATCAGCGCTGTGGTGCTGATAATGAGTACGTTGTCCGTGAAAAGCCGGAACAGGAATACGCAGAGTACAGGGATAATGACCATACGCAGCGCAGCGAAGGCATATAGTTTCTTATGGGAAAAAATATCAGCCAAAGGCATCTGCGCTACCGACACGCCCAATATGAGCATGGATAAGAAGGTAGTGGAGCGCCCCACGTGAGTAAGGGTGTCCGAAAGGAGTACAGGAACGCTGACATTACTTATATAGAGAACTATGGTTATAATAGCGGAAACGGTGCCCGCGTTCACAAATTTTTTCGTTGCTCTAAACAGACCCCGGGCAAAGCTTTCTGCAATTTCCTTCTCCCGCTCCAAAGGTGAAGCATCGTCGGAAAGATCATGGTTTACGCTATCGATCGCGGCAGCCTTAATGGTGGAAAGACCGTGTGTATAAATAAGTATATTGTATACAAGATTGTTGAGAGATACATAGATCAACGAGCCCGAACCGAGGAGAGCCATTGCGAGTGGAATACCGATAAAGCCCACGTTGCCGTAAACAGTAATCAGTCTGTATGCAAAATGGTCTTCGTCCGGAACGCGCAGGATATGAGGAATCAGATGTCCGCACAATATGAGTACGACATATGCCAGAAGCACGATGAAAGCACCTGTAAGGAGGTCGGAATTCGAAGCCTTCGGTCCGGCGTCAAAGACGGAGCAGATTAACAGTGCCGGATTGCAGAGGTTTATGATAAGCGCCGATATCTGTTTGGAGGTCTCGTCAGAAATCATCGATCTGCGGTAAAGCAGCGCTCCCGTCATAATAAGGATAAAGATAATTGCCATTTGCTGTAATACGATTCCAATACTCATAGTTCGACGCGCTTTCTATATGTATAAAAATTTCCTTACCATCGTTTGACAAGGTGTGAATACAATAAAATCCTATAGAAGAATAACATACGAATATCCCTTTGTCAAAAGAGTATTAAAAAAAGTGCACTATAAAAAAGCTATCGAAAAGTAGTACGGAAAATGATATGATAAACCTATGAGGAAATAAAACTCGGAGGGCGAAAACATGTATGATGTCATTGTAATAGGAGCAGGCGTAACCGGTGCGGCTATTGCGAGAGAGCTGTCACGCTATGACTATAAGGGAAAAGCGGCTGTACTGGAGCGGGCGTCGGATATTTGCGAAGGTACATCCAAAGCCAACAGCGGAATCGTTCATGCGGGGCATGACGCGGAACCGGGGACGCTTAAAGCGAAGCTGAACGTCCTGGGAAATAGGAAAATGGAACAGCTTTCCAGAGAACTGGATTTTCCTTTTAAAAAAAATGGTACGCTGGTACTTTGCTTCGATGAGAAGGATAGAGATAAATTGCACAGGCTTCTGGAAAAAGGACAGCAAAACGGTGTGGAAGGACTGCGCGTCATAGGGGTACAGGAACTGCGAGCTATGGAGCCTAATATTTCGGACGAGGCAGTGGCGGCTTTGTACGCGCCTGCCGGCGGCATCGTATGCCCTTTTGGGCTTACCATCGCGCTGGCAGAAAATGCCTGTGAGAATGGTGTGGAATTCTACCTTAATACGGAAGTTCTGCAAATAGAGAGAATACAGGAGGGATATCTGCTTAAGACCTCTCAAGGGATGTTTGAAAGCCGGATTGTCGTTAACGCCGCAGGACTTTATGCAGACGCGCTTCATAACATGGTAAGTGAAAAGAAATTCCATATCATACCGAGAAAAGGAGAATACTGCCTGTTCGATAAATCGGCGGGCAGCTATGTTTCCCATACTATTTTTCAGCTTCCCACACGATATGGAAAGGGCGTGCTGGTAACGCCCACCGTGCATGGTAACCTGATGATAGGGCCTACGGCTGTGGATATCGAGGATAAGGAAGGTACGAATACTACGGGAGTGGGACTTGACGATTTGCTCAAAAGAGGCGGCCTGAGCATTCGGAGAGTTCCGGTAGAGAAGGTCATCACATCCTTCGCAGGGCTGCGCGCTCACGAAACTGCAGGGGATTTTGTAATCGGAGAAGCGGAAGATGCCTCCGGCTTCATAGATGCGGCAGGAATCGAATCGCCGGGTCTTACCTGTGCGCCCGCTATCGGGGAATACGTTGCCGGAATCGTGCAGGAGCTTCTGCCTGCGCCTAAAAAGGCAGATTTTAAGGCCCATAGGCAGGGAATCCGTGGAATGGCGGATGCTGATGAAGAGGAACGAAAGGCAATGATAGAGAAAAACCCTGCATACGCCAACATAATCTGCCGCTGTGAGCTGGTCACAGAGGGAGAAATTATGGATGCCATACACAGACCGTTGGGGGCAACTACGCTGGATGGCATAAAGCGCCGTACAAGAGCGGGAATGGGACGCTGCCAATCCGGATTTTGTGCGCCGAAGACGGTGGAGATTTTAGCGCAGGAGCTGGGAACGGATGCGGGAGAGATTACGAAATCGGGCGGAGAATCGAGATTTCTGACGGTAAGGAAGATATAGGAACCGCTTAGAGTGTGGAAGGAGAAGGGATGGATAAAAAGACGGATATTCTAATCGTAGGCGGCGGACCGGCGGGGCTGGCGGCGGCAGTAGCGGCCAGAAAAGCCGGAATAGAGGGCATTCTTGTGCTGGAGCGTGATGAAGAACTGGGAGGAATCCTGAATCAATGTATCCACAACGGGTTTGGATTGCACACATTTAAGGAAGAGCTTACCGGACCGGAATATGCACAAAGATACATCAGTCAGGTGGAGGACATGGGGATACCTTATCTGTTACACACAATTGCTGTGGATATTTCGGCTGAGAAGGATAAAAAGCTTATCACTGCGATGAACAAGAAAGACGGTCTTTTTACAATAGAAGCGAAGGCGGTGGTTCTGGCCATGGGCTGCAGGGAGCGTTCCAGGGGAGCCTTGAATATTCCGGGTTACCGTCCGGCGGGCATCTACTCGGCGGGGACGGCCCAGCGCTATGTGAATATGGAAGGCAGGATGCCGGGAAAGGAAGTTGTGATATTAGGTTCCGGTGATATCGGCCTGATAATGGCGAGAAGGATGACGCTGGAAGGAGCGAAGGTTAAGCTGGTGGCGGAACTGATGCCCTATTCCGGCGGCCTTAAGAGGAATATCGTACAGTGCCTGGAAGACTACGGGATTCCGCTTAAGCTAAGTCATACGGTCATCGACATCGATGGAAAGGAAAGGGTAAAGGGAGTGACTGTAGCCGAGGTGGGCGGCGATAGGAAGCCCATTCCCGGTACGGAGGAATATATAAGCTGCGACACCCTTCTGCTTTCCTGCGGACTCATACCGGAGAATGAGCTGTCCGCAGGGCTGGGTGTAGCTTTGAATCCTGTAACGGCAGGACCTGTGGTAAATGAAAGCCTGGAGACAAACGTAGAAGGAGTGTTCGCTTGCGGGAATGTGCTTCATGTCCATGATCTGGTGGATCATGTATCGGAGGAGGCCAATGCCGCAGGAGAGTATGCCGCCGCTTATGTGAAAGCGAGCTGTCCTGTGAATGAGGAGGCTGCGGTCATAAAATGTGAGGGAGGCGTGCGCTATACTGTGCCCTCTCTTCTTCGGGTGAAATATATGGAAAAGGAGCAGGTGGTCAGATTTCGGGTGGGGAATGTGTATCGGAATGTTTTTCTGACGGTTTACTGTAATGACACAATTGTCATAAAACAGAAAAAGCGTGTTCTCCTTCCGGGAGAAATGGAACAGATTAAATTGAAGAAAAGCGAAATGGAGAAGTTCTCTGATTTGAAATCAATCACTGTGGCAATAGAAGAGGAATAGGGGTGTATATCTAAACGTGGTCGAGTTATTTGTTGGACTATATACTTGAAAGGGCGGATTTGTGAATATGAAGAAACCAGAAAAGATGGAGAAAACAGAATTGATATGCATCAAGTGTCCGGTTGGATGTATGCTCTCGGTAACTGTTCAGGAGGATGGCACATGGGAGGTGAAGGGGAACTCCTGCGGCAGGGGGGAGGAATATGCTCATAAGGAACTGACGAACCCGACGAGAATCGTAACGACTACGGTACGGGTGCGGGGCGGCAGGCAGGCGGTAGTGCCTGTGAAGACCAGATACGATATTCCCAAAGGAAAGGTTATGGAATGTATGGAAGCGCTGAGGGAAGTGGAGGTAGCGGCTCCGGTCTTTTTGGGAGCGGTCATTTTATCCGATGCGGCAGGGACGGGAGTGGATGTCGTCGCGACGAAGAGCGTGGAAAGGTCTGACATTGATTAAAATAGAGAAGAGAGGTATTGCATGAAAAAGTATATGATGGCATTGGATCAGGGGACGACCAGTTCCCGATGTATTTTATTCGATAAAAAGGGAAAGATTTGCAGCATCGCACAGAAGGAATTTAACCAGATTTATCCGGTGCCCGGCTGGGTGGAGCACAACCCTATGGAAATATGGTCTTCTCAGCTGGCGGTCGCTACGGAGGCTATGGCATTGCTTGGTGTGAGCGCTGAGGAGATAAGCGGCATAGGCATCACCAACCAGAGAGAGACCACGATTATCTGGGATAAGAAGACGGGAGAGCCTGTCTATAATGCGATCGTCTGGCAATGCCGCAGGACGGCCGACAGAATTGACGCACTGAACGAAGAAGGCTATGGAGATATTATCAGAGAGAAGACGGGACTTATTCCTGACGCATATTTCTCAGCCACAAAGATTACGTGGATACTGGATAACGTAGAAGGTGCGAGAAAACGAGCAGAAGCCGGAGAACTTCTCTTCGGTACGGTGGATACATGGCTTATCTGGAACATGACCAAGGGACAGGTGCACATTACCGATTATACCAACGCTTCGCGCACCATGCTCTTTAATATCCATACGCTTTGCTGGGATGAGCAGCTTCTTGTCAAACTGAACATTCCTGCATCCATGCTGCCGGAGGTAAAGCCTTCCAGTTTTATTTACGGATATACGGATAAAGGGATTCTGGGAGGGAATATCCCTATAGCGGGCGCGGCGGGAGACCAGCAGGCCGCCTTGTTCGGCCAGTGCTGCTTTGAATCGGGGCAGGTGAAAAATACATATGGTACGGGTTGTTTCCTATTGATGAATACGGGACATAAGGCCACGGTATCAAAACACGGACTGCTTACCACGATTGCCGCAAGCACCGGAGACGAAGTAGAATATGCTCTGGAAGGAAGCGTGTTCGTGGCCGGAGCGGCGGTACAATGGCTGCGGGATGAGATGCGGATGTTGGGGAAAGCCGCTCAGTCCGAGGAATATGCGGACATGGTGCCTAATACCAATGGAGTGTATATCGTACCAGCTTTTGCAGGCCTAGGTGCTCCTTACTGGAATCAGTACACGAGAGGGACGGTAGTGGGCATTACGCGGGGGTGTAAAAAAGAACATTTCGTCCGGGCGACATTGGAATCCATTGCCTATCAGACGGCGGACGTACTGCGAGCCATGGAAGAGGACTCGGGAATACATTTGAAGGAGCTGAAGGTGGACGGGGGAGCCTGCGCGAACCATTTCCTCATGAAATTTCAGTCAGATATCATCGATGCGGCAGTGCATAGGCCGAAATGTATTGAGACTACGGCCTTGGGAGCTGCCTATCTGGCCGGGCTGGCTACCGGATACTACAAGGATAAAGACGAGATATGTGAAAACTGGCAGCTGGGAAGAACTTTTCTTCCGTCTATGCAGGAGGAGGAAAGGGAGAAGCTGCTAAAGGGGTGGAAGAAAGCGATTCGCTGTGCATTGGCTTACAGCGATAACAATAACGAATAGTAACATAAAAAAAATAAATAATATGAAATGAGGTTGACATTACTCATATTTAATTTATAATTTAATTAAAATTACTTTATTTTAACTTAAAAAATGCTTAGGAGAATATTATGGGAATAAAACATTATGATTTGGAGCCACAGAATGCTCATGCAGCGAAGTGCGTTTTTAAATTAGATACGCCGAATACTTCCTATATTATGGCTGTGGTGGATGAGGATAATTTTCTCGGACACATATATTACGGGAGCAAGCTGAAAGACCATGATGTGACTTATCTGCTTCGGACGGGGGAAGCTCCTTTTGTGCCCTCGAAAAACAATAGGGATAAGTGTTCCTTTATGGATTCCTTTCCAATGGAGTACCCTGGGCACGGGTTGGGAGATTACAGAGACGGCTGCATCGATGTGATTTCGCAGGAGGGACATCGAGGGGTGAGTCTTTCCGTAGTGTCCCATAAAATATGTACCGGCAAGCCTGATCTTACCGGCTTGCCGGCTACTTTCGGAGGAGCGGGGCATTGTACTACGCTGGAGATTCTATGCGAGGATAAGGCGCTGGGGCTTGTTGTAACTCTTATGTACACTGCCTTTGAAGATGTGGATGTGATAACGAGAAGCGTTTATGTGGAAAATGCTTCTAAAAAAGACCTGTATCTGACTAAGGTCCTGTCAGCTTGTCTGGATATGGACAACAAGAAATTCGAACGAATGACACTGCACGGCTCTTGGGCAAGAGAGCGCCATATCCAGAGGCAGAAGATTGGCTTCGGTAAATATGCAGTATCCTCCCTGCGGGGAGAACCGGGGCATCAGGAGCATCCATTTATGGCACTGATGACGGAAGGTGCATCCCAGGATGCGGGAGAGGTCTATGCCGTGCACTTCGTCTATTCGGGTAACTTCATCGTTCAGGAGGAAGTGAATCAATTTGACAGCGTCCGTCTGACGATGGGAATCAATTCTGAGGATTTTTGCTGGAAGCTCGGTACGGGAGAAGGATTTCAGGCACCTGAGGCTGTTTTGGTATATTCGGAAAACGGAATCGGCGGCATGACCCGCACTTTCCACGACTTATATAGGAATCATCTGATAAGAGGAGAATATAAGGATAAGAAGAGACCCGTACTGATCAACAATTGGGAAGCTACTTATTTCGATTTCGATACAGATAAATTATTAGCTATTGCGAGGCAGGCTTCAGAGCTTGGAATAGAGATGCTCGTTATGGACGACGGCTGGTTCGGGAATAGAGACAGCGACAATCGGGCACTTGGTGACTGGCAGGTAAATGAGGAAAAATTAAAAGGGGGCTTGGATTTTCTCGTAAAGGAAGTAAATAAGCTTGGAATGAAATTCGGCATATGGTTCGAGCCGGAGATGATTTCTCCCGATTCCGATTTATATAGAAACCATCCGGACTGGGCAATCGCAATACCGGGCAGAAGGGCAGCACTTGCAAGAAACCAGTATGTTCTTGACATAACGAGGGAGGAAGTTCGGGACTACGTATATGAATGTGTGGCGGGAATCCTTCGAAGCGCTAACATCGAATATGTGAAATGGGATATGAACCGTCCGCTTTCCGATATTGGAAGTGCCAAGCTTTCCGCAGACAGACAGGGAGAGCTTTATCACCGCTATGTCCTGGCATTGTATGAATTGCAGAATCGCCTTACTGAGGAATTTCCATACCTGTTGTTAGAGAATTGCTCCGGCGGCGGTGCGCGGTTCGACCCCGGTATGCTCTATTACAGTCCGCAAATATGGTGCTCCGACGATACGGATGCGATAGAACGTCTGGAGATCCAGGAGGGAACAGCGCTCATATATCCTCTTTCTGCAATGGGTGCTCATGTATCCGATTGCCCGAACCATACGGTAGGCAGAACTACTCCTTTTGAGACGAGGGGATACGTGGCGCTGGCAGGTACCTTCGGCTACGAGCTGGACGTGACGAGGATACCTGAGGAGGATAGAAAGATGATTCCCTCTCAGATAGCTATGTATCATAAATACAACGATTTGGTCCGCAGCGGCGATTATTATCGAATTGCCTCCTATAGAGAAAATCATCGGTACGATTGCTACGCAGTAGTGAGTAAGGACAAAAAGGAAGCGCTGGTTACTTATATACAAGTACTGAACTGTCCAAATTATCATAGCCGCAGAATATATTTGAAGGGCCTGGACCCGAATATGAAATACCGGATAGAGGGCGAAGGAGTGGAGTATTACGGGGACACGCTGATGAAAGCGGGGATCCAGGCGGAGAATTTATGGGGGGATTTTAAAGGGAGACTATATCATTTGAAAGCGGTTCTATAAAACGAACGAAAGGAGCGGAAAAATGGCAAAGACGGTTAAAATGGCTGATATTGCGGAGATGATGAATGTCAGTGTGGTCACGGTATCCAAAGCGTTGTCCGGACAGAAGGGCGTCAGCGAAGAGGTCCGCGAGAAGATTGTAAAGCTGGCGGCGGAGATGGGGTATAAGCAGCCTTCGGCACTCAAGCTGGCAAGGAGCCGTAAGAGCTATAATATAGGAGTACTTGTATCCGACCGTTTTCTGGATAAATATAAGTCCTTCTATTGGGAGATGTATCAAGAGGTAGCACAGAGGGCCCTGCATAAGGATTGCTTTACTATGCTGGAGGTGCTGGGTATCGAAGATGAGAAGTCATTAGTCCTTCCAAAGCTCCTTCAGGAAGAAAAGGTGGACGGTATGATTGTCATAGGTCTTCTTTGTGACAAATACCTGGAAATGCTCGGAAGTTCGGTAAAAACGCCCCTTGTCTATCTCGATTTTTATGATAAAAGGCATGAATGTGATGCCATCATAACCGATAATTATTACGGAATGTATAAGCTTACGAATTACCTGTTCGATATGGGGCATACACAAATCGCTTATGTGGGAACACTGCTGAGCACAGGGAGTATAATGGACCGTTATTTCGGTTATGCGAAATCTCTGCTGGAGCACGGACAGAACACGAGGGAGGAGTGGATAGTAGAGGACAGAGACCCGGTTACGGGCAGATCGGATCTTGGCTTTGAACTGCAGCTTCCGGCAAAGATGCCTACAGCCTTCGTGTGCAACTGCGACTTGGCAGCCAGTCAGCTCATCAAAAAGTTAAAGGAAAATGGCTACCGTGTGCCTGAGGATATTTCTGTGGTAGGATTCGATAACTATCTTTATCCAGGATTGTGCGATGTGGAGATAACTACCTACGAGGTCGATATGAAGGAAATGGCGCGAAAGAGTATCAACAACCTTTTGCGTAAAATATCGGGAGAATATTATAAGCAGGGAGTAACGATTGTAGAAGGGCATATTGTACTCAAGGACAGCGTAAACAGAAAGAAAATATCTTAAACATGAAAACCACTCTTTGGACAAAGGTTAATTCCATCCAAAGGGTGGTCTTTTAATCTAAAGCCTTTTCACTTCTTCAATATAATGAATGCTCTCCAGCTGGCTAAGCCTGTAAATGATATCCGAATGCAGATATTTTCCCTTCAGGTCCAGATCGAGCTGTACCGTCAGATCCCCTTCGGGAGAGCTCTTATGCTTCACAAGCTGAGCCACCTCATATCCGTTTTCTGCGAAGATATCGATAATATGCTGTAATCCTACATTCTTATCCACCTCCAGATAAATGGTCATGATCCGGTTATATTTTTCCAGATGGGCACTTATATGCGATAGAGCAGTGATGATGAACATCATGATAACGAAGGTGATACAGCTTGGAATGATCATCCCTGCGCCGACTGAGATGCCGAGTATGGCGGTTGCCCATAGAGTGGCGGCGGTAGTCAGGCCGCGAATCTGATTGCGGGAGGTGAGGATGATGCTGCCCATGCCCAGAAAGCCGATACCGCTTATGACCTGTGCGGCAAGGCGGCCTGCATCGCCGGTGCCATAGAGACTGATTAAATATTCGTTAATGACCATGGTGAGGGCGGAAGCCACGCAGACGATAGAAAAGGTGCGCAGTCCCACCGTACTCTTCTTCGAGGCCCGTTCAAAACCGATGAGAGCGCCCATAATCATGGCGATGATCAGTCTTATTACAATGGAAAGATAAAAATGATCTTCTGCTAATGTTGTAATCATGCATAAAACCCCTTTTTCAATAAAATGATACTGATATTGTACCGTTTTTTCATTTTATGTATAGAGGCAGAAATTGTTTACGGGTAATATCCGGCAGCTTCTTTTTATAGGACAGCGGAGTCATGCCCGTTTCTTTTTTGAATAAATAGATGAAATGATTGGTATTGTCGATTCCCACCAGACTGCCTACCTCATGGACGCGGTAATCCGTAGTGAGAAGAAGGTCCCTGGCGATTTCAATCCGTTTTCCGTTCAGATATTGCAGCGGGGATTCTCCGTAATGGAAACGGAATTCCCGGCATAGCCGGTACTTACTTGTAGAAAAATGAGCTTCCAGTTCATCCAGCGTGTAGTTCTCCTGATAGGCGATGTCGAACAGGGCTTTCATTTCCTGTAAATATGCGGGTACCTTTGTTTCGGGATTGTCAGCTTCCATACTTTCCATGAGCAGGTCACAGATGATGTCGGCCAGATATCGGGAATCGTACAGTTTGTTACGGATGCTGCCGGTTGTACTGCCCAGGGAAAGCTTCTGAATATTGCGTATGATGGTGGAATGCTCCGGCAGTACGTAAAGGGGAAAGCCGTACTGGGATAATAAATCGTAATAAAAATTCAGAATTTCTCCCTTAATAAAAAAGACGCTGTAATTCCATGGCGATACAGCAATTTCCAGCTTCATCTTCTTATCGCATTTTAGAAACAGTAAAGTGTTGCTCTCCAGCGAGTAAATATTGCTCTCGAAGTGTAGTTTCCCGTATCCTTCCTCAGTATACAGAAGCAAGTAGCAGTTGAGTGGGTTAAGGCTGAAGGAATATGGAAAGGAAGCTTCCAGGGCACCGCCGGAAAGAATTGATATCAGCTTCTCGTCGGTGTCTTTATTTAGTTCATATTTATTGCCCAGAAAAATGTCTGCGGGCTTATCCGGTCCAAGTCGCGGCAAAGCGGCTAAATAGCTCTCAAAATCGTCGGTAAAATTCATATGGGCCTCCTATCTCTGTATGAAAGAAGAATTCACGGTTATTTATGTAACAATTATACTATGAATATGTATAAATTACAAATTGATTACTTAAATAAAAAGTAATAAAAAGATAAAAATGACTAAAAAGTAAAAAAAGTATATTTTTTATAGCTTTTAAAAAATAATAGTTTATAAATATTGCATAAAAAATAGATATAAAAATTGTGTAAAAGGAGGAAATATACAATTGATGCAAGAATTAAAGATTAAAAACAAGAAATAATGATGATTAAAAAATAAAGTTAAATATAATTAAAATAAAGTTACAGAGTAAAATTTGCCAAATAAATAAATTTTACCGGGAACTTAATACAGAAAACAAGCAAAACAAAAAGGAGGAATACCTATTATGAAACTGAAAAAAGTATTGGCACTCAGCATGGCGGCGGTACTTACCCTGTCGATGGCGGCATGCGGCTCTGGAAGCGGCGAAAGTGCGGCAGTAAACACGAATGAGGAAGTGACCGAGGAGGCACCGGCGGAAACTACTGAGGAAACTGGAGACGATGCGGCAGCAGAGGACACTGCTTCGACGGGTGAGCTGAGCTATACGAATATCGTTCTGGGAGAAAGCTATAAGGATATAACTACTACCATAAAATGGCTTACTCACAGAACAGACTTGATCGATAGCGGAATGATAGACAGCTATATTGCAAAATTCAACGAAACGTATCCGAATATTACAGTAGAGGTAGAAGGCGTTACCAACTATGCGGATGATGCGCTGCTTAGGCTGACTGCCGGCAATTGGGGAGATATCATAATGATTCCTGCAGTTGATAAGAATCTTTTAAGCGAGTATTTCGTGCCTTACGGCAGCCTGGATGATGTGAGCAAGGTAGTCAGATTCGCTGACCAGTGGATGTATGACAACACAGTATACGGCATAGCCTCCACCGGTAATGCTCAGGGTATCGTATACAACAAGGCAGTTTTCGAGCAGGCGGGAATCACGGCTATTCCCAAGACTCCCGAGGAATTCATTGCGGCACTGCAGGCGGTTAAGGACAACACGGATGCGATTCCGCTGTATACCAATTATGCAGCAGGCTGGACCATGGGAGCATGGGATGCATATATCAACGGTTCCGCTACCGGTTCCAGCAAGTACATGAATCAGGAGCTTATACATACGCAGGATCCTTTCCAGAATTATGGAGACGATACTCATGCTTATGCAGTATATAAGATTTTATATGATGCGACAGCTAACGGGCTGATTGAAGATGACTATACCACTACAGACTGGGAAGGCTGCAAGGGTATGATAAACAACGGAGAAATCGGTTGTATGGTACTTGGCTCATGGGCTTACTCCCAGATGGTAGATGCCGGAGAGCATGGCGATGATATTGGATATATGTCTTTTCCTATCACAGTAGGAGGCAAGCAGTACGCTTCAGCAGGCCCTGACTATAACTATGGAATTAACGTAAATGCTTCAGATGACAATAAAGCGGCAGCTATGGTTTTTGTAAAATGGATGACAGAGGAATCGGGATTTGCCTATAACGAAGGCGGCGTTCCGATCAGCATGGACGGAGAATATCCGGCGCTTTACTCAGCTTTTGACGGCATTGAATTCATAGCTGACGAACCGGCAGTGGCTGGCGAAGAGGATATCTTAAACGAGCTGAATGCGGAATCCGAGCTCAATATCAACAGCGGAGGCGACAGCAAGATTCAGGCTATTATTGAGCATGCAGCCAACGGAGATATGACCTTTGACGAAATTATGGCGCAGTGGAACGAGGCATGGACCAGCGCTCAGGAGACGGTGGGAGTGGAAGTGACAAACTAATTTTAGTAATTCATTTCATAGTTGCATAGCATCATTTGTTGCTTGGGAGGGTGGCTTTTCATTTCCCGGGCAATAATACCATCGATTGACAAGGTCACACACACGTGAAAAACCTTGTCAATCGACGGTAAAGACGGTAGATAAGGAGGATGCGGTATGTCGGCTGCTGCAGAACGGGTTGTGCAGACAAAAGAGAAAAAGCCCTTTTATTTTCTGAAATGGGCAAAGAGCAGAAAAGGGCAACAGACAATTATCATAGTAGCATTTATGTTTATACCTCTTTTATTGCTGTTTACCTTTACCTATTTTCCCTTTGGGGAAATGTTCAAATTCAGTTTTTATAAGATGAAATACATAGGGCCGAGGAAATTCGTAGGGCTGGAGAATTACATCCAGGTGTTCAAGAGAGACGACTGCTTCGGAGCTTTGAAGCTCAGCCTTTATTACATAGGCGGAGCTATGGTGCAGCTCGCCATTGCCTTATATTTGGCGACCATACTCAGCTTCAAGGTAAAGGGGGGGAGCATTTTCAAGGGCTTTATGTTTTTCCCTTACCTGATCAGCGGAATTGCAATTGGATTTATCTTTAAGTTTTTTTATACAAGAGGATTTGTGTTCGATACGGTCCTTCAATGGTGTGGTTTTGAATTGGAAAATCTTCCGTACTGGCTGAAGGACCAGAGTATCAACAACATTTCACTGGTTGCCACAAGCGTATGGCGTTACTTCGGACAGAACATGGTTCTCTTTATCGGAGCGATTATGTCTGTGGACGCAGAGCTGTACGAGGCGGCTGAGCTGGACGGTGCAAATAGATTTCAACAGTTTCGGTATATCATATTGCCGAGCATCAAGACAATTGTAACTCTCAACGTTATTTTATCCATTACCGGTTCCTTAAGCGCTTTTGAACCGCCCTATGTTATTACCAGCGGTGCGAATGGAACGGGCACCTATTTCGTCATCATGAACGAAATTGCTCATGTCAGCCAGAAAGTAGGTCTTGCGTCGGCGATGGCGATCGTTCTTTTGGTCATTATCTTTATCGCTACGATCCTTCAAAAGCTCTTCTTCAAGTATGCGATGCGGGATGCGGAGGATGAGA
>JAEWPN010000021.1 GCA_023399455.1 Bacillota bacterium | reverse complement strand
GTCAAAATCAAAATTTCCTTATTTTGATCCTCCTCTCTGATTTCCTTGATTTTCTGTTCCACCTTTTCCCGCAGTGCTTCCACATTTTCTCCCAGGAAAAATCCAAAAGCATGCACTTGCTCCTGTTCACCCATGATAAGTTCACTGCTTTCTACCAGCGACTTCGCATAACTGCCATGAGATACTACGATTACTTCAACCATCCCTTCTCCTTTCTGTATGTTTATTATTTATCATTATTTATGATTTCGATTATTTGCGATGCTTCCTGCACCTTCAGCAATCCTTCTGTCGCCTGACGGTCTGCCAGCTTCCGGCAAACAGCCTTTAAAGCTTCTATATATTTAATTTCCCCGGTCTTAGGCGGCCCCCCGGGAACTGCAAAAAGAACTATGAACCGCACCAGTTTTGCTTCTTTTGGAATATTTTCCTGTTCTGATTCCCAGAAAATATCTCTTTTGGTCCTTACGATAGAGACTGCTACCTTTTTCACCTGCGTAGATATTCCATGAGGAATAGCTATTTTATTGCCGGCCCCGGTGAATCCCATTTTTTCCCGTTCCCATACATCGTGTAAAAATATATCAGCATCTTCAATCTTTCCGCTTCGAAAGAGCATTTGGGCCATTACCTTCAACGCCCGCTCTTTCGTATCGGCATCTGAATTCAATTGTATATTTTCTTCCAGTAAAATTTCCCGTATATCCATGTGCCACCCTATTCCCCTTCATTTTGTTCCCTATTCATGAAACTGTTTCTGATCGCTTTAATATCCTGCTCAGACAGCAGCGAAGAAACTATGATATAAGGTACATCATCCCTTTCAATCGGTACGGTCGCTATGATATAATCAATGCCGGTCAGATCCATATCTTTCACTTTTCTGCCGGAAACAACATCCGCAATCTGAATAAAAGCAAACTCATTTTTTAATTTAGCTGCCAGGAGCTGCGATGTTCCGTATCCGCTGTGACAAACTACAAGCACCCTTTTTCTCATTGCCTTTTTTTCCAGCATAGTCTGATAATAAATAGCTATATTGACCACCTCGTCGCTGCTGATTTCAGGCAATCCATATTCCTTTGCCAGCTCTTTCAGTACCTCGCCGCATTGTGCAACCATTTGCGGGTATTGTCTGCCTATTTCTTCCTTCAGCAGGTTCTGTATCTGGATGTTGTATTCCAATCGATTTAACATTGGTCTTATATGAAGGATCAGGCCTTGCATCATATCCGTATCCTGTTCAAAACGTATTCCAAATTTCTCCGACAGGCGTTTGGTCAGTTTGCTGGCAAATTCTGTACACTTATCGTCATTTCCCCGCTCCCTGCCTTCCTTTATCTCTCTTCCTTGGAAACCGGAAGAAATAAAATACTGGTAAATATAGTAGGTTTCTCCTTCCCCTATCTGAATGTTGTAATGCTCATTGATTTTTCCTGCTATTTCTTTCGCCTTTCCATATTGCTCCAGTGTATGGACATGAATCATTCTGCTTTCTTCGTTATCATCAATATGGATATTTTCCCTGACCCTTTTAATACAGATCAAAATATGTGTCAGCAAATTTGCGTAATAGATATCACCGATATCCAGATTCTTTTTTCCGATATCAGAAAGGAGCTTCTCTATAAAATCAATATCCTCCTTCCCAAATAATTCAAGCAGGCCATTTCTCGTATTTTCACGGATGGCAATGCCGGCAATCGCTTTCCTGATATCTGTTTCGCTCCCATTAATACAAGTCCCCTCTTTTGTCTTCTTAAAAGTGAGATTATATTTCCGAATCCATTCCCCTATATATTTCATGTCGTTGACAATGCTGGTTTTTCCTACATAATACATGTCGGAAAGCTTTTGTATGGAGGTCATCTCATTCGTTTTAAGAAGCATATCTTTTAAAATCAATTCTCTTCTTTCCGTAGACGATTCTTCTCCTGCCTTCGGTATCTTCAGGCTTATCTCATTCAATAGCTTTTCGCTGTCTTCTTTTTTTGCACAAGTCAAAAGGCCTTTGCCCGGCCGCGCATCTATTTTTATTTCATACCTTTTCATATAATTTCTTATATTTTTTAAATCAGACTGCAATGTTTTAGTTGAAACATTCAATTTTTTGGCATAATATGAAATAGGCTGATATTCACTTTCTCCAAGAAGCAGGTAGATAAAGTCCACTTCTCTTTTACTTAAATTATTCATTTATCTTAACCTCTTAGTTTAAATAGAGTTGTTTATTATTACTATATTGACATTATATCAATAAAAATATTAGGGCAAAATACCAAACAACTTCCCTAAGGTTAGAGAAGTTTTAGTGTATAATATATAATACAAAGGAGATGTTTTATGTTTGGTTCATCATTCGGCAATATATTTAAAATAACCACCTGGGGAGAATCCCACGGCAAAGGTCTGGGCGTTATTGTTGACGGCTGTCCTGCCGGTCTTTCTCTTTCGGAGGAGGATATCCAGGTGTATCTTGACAGAAGAAAACCCGGACAATCCAGATACGCCACAAAGCGGGGCGAATCCGATACCGTGGAAATTCTATCGGGGGTTTTTGACGGAAAGACTACAGGGACTTCCATTTCGCTCGTTGTCTATAACAAGGATCACCATACTGCCGATTACAATGAGATTGCCGGGTATTACCGCCCGGGGCATGCGGATCTTAATTACGATACCAAATACGGCTTTCGGGACTACCGGGGCGGAGGCCGTTCTTCGGGACGCGAAACGGTCGGACGTGTGGCAGCCGGAGCCATTGCCTGTAAGATTTTAGAGCAGCTGGGCATTACCCTGTCCTCCTACACATTGTCTATCGGCCCCATCTCCATCGACAAAAACAATTTTGATAAAGATGCCATCATGCGCAATCCTCTTTACATGCCTGATATGGATGCCGCCGAAAAGGCTGCCAGGTATCTGGAGAAATGTATGGAGGAGAAGAATTCTTCCGGCGGTATTATTGAATGTGTTATCCACGGCATGCCGGCGGGCATAGGCGATCCGGTATTCGAAAAGCTGAACGCCAATCTGGGAAAAGCCATTCTTTCTATCGGTGCCGTAAAAGGCTTTGAAATCGGCGATGGCTTTTTAGTTTCCACCGCCACCGGCTTATCAAATAATGACAGCTATCAGGCGGATGAACAAGGCGACATTAGGAAAACTACCAATCATGCCGGAGGTATCACGGGAGGAATGAGCGACGGCTGCGATATTATTTTCCGGGCAGCAGTAAAACCTACTCCCTCCATCGCCGCCACCCAGCAGACCGTGAATAAAAGCAAAGAAAATATTTCCATAAACATAAAAGGGCGTCATGATCCTGTGATTGTTCCGAGAGCTGTGGTAGTGGTTGAATCCATGGCTGCACTGACCGTCACAGATATGCTCTTTTCCAGTATGACGTCGCGGATGGAAGACGTAATTCGCTTTTTTATGTAATAGGAAAATGCGCCTGTTACATAAAAGCCCTTCGGGCGAACAATGCGAAACTGTGCGTGCGGAACAAAAACTCCGGGGACTAGAAACGAAAATGTTCTAATCCCCGGAATATTATTTATTGAATATGAGAGCAATCCGCCAGACGCACTGCTCATTATTTTTACACTATACACTTATATCTGACGGAATAATTCTTTTACCGTCGGATATATTTTTGCAAATTTGCTGTATTTCTCCTCGTACTTCGCTGCGATCTCCGGTTCCGGCTCTATCGTATCCACGATCTTCACAAGCTTCGCTGCCGCTTCCTCGACTGTCGCGTATTCTCCGCAGCCTACCGCCGCCAGCATAGCTCCGCCGTATCCCGGTCCTTCCTCGCTTTCTATCCTGTCGATCTTTATATTCAATACGTTAGCGATAATCTTACGCCAAAGAGGGCTCTTAGCACCGCCCCCGCAGATTTTGGAGCGCTCGATATTGATTCCGAGAGAACGTGCCACCTCGAAAGAATCGCGAATAGCAAAAGCAACACCCTCAAGCACTGCCTGTGTCATATCCGCCCGGGTCGTGTCCATGGTAAGACCGATGAAAGTGCCTCGCGCATAAGGGTCGTTGAGCGGGGAACGCTCGCCCATTAAATACGGCAGGAAGTACACATTGTTCTCTCCCAGCTTCGTAATCGCCGACTGCTCCTTGGCATAATCGTGTTCGCCCACGATATCATCCATCCACCACTTGTTACAGGAAGCTGCGCTGAGCATACATCCCATCAGATGATAATAGCCGTCTGCATGAGCGAAGGCATGCAGCGCATTGTTCTTATCTACGCCGAACTGATTGCTGGAGATAAATATCGTACCTGACGTTCCGAGAGAAATGTTGCACATTCCGTCTCCTACCGTACCCGTACCTACCGCAGCAGCCGCATTGTCTCCGGCACCCGCTATGACCTTTACCGTCTCTGGAAGAGCCAGCTCCTTCGCCACATCAGCCTTTAATGTTCCTACTACATCCGCACTTTCATAAATACCCGCTAACTGCTCGCTCGTCACTCCGCAGATTCCCATCATTTCCTCAGACCAGCATTTATGTTCCACATCGAAGAGAAGCATGCCGGATGCATCGGATACGTCCGTACAGAATGTGCCGGAAAGCTTATATGCGATGTAGTCCTTCGGCAGCATAATTTTCTTTATCCTGGCAAAATTCTCCGGTTCGTTTTCCTTGACCCAGAGAACCTTCGGTGCCGTAAAGCCGGTAAACGCGATATTCGCCGTATACTTAGAAAGCTTATCCTTGCCGATTACCTGATTCAGATAATCCGTCTCCTTCGTCGTTCTTCCGTCATTCCAAAGAATCGCAGGGCGGATGACCTCATCCTTCTCGTCTAAAATAACGAGCCCGTGCATCTGTCCACCAAAGCTTATTCCCGCCACCTGCGACTTGTCGCAAGAGACGGTCAGCTCTTTCAATCCTTCCACAACCGCGATCCACCAATCCTCCGGATTCTGCTCAGACCAGCCGGGATGCGGGAAGAAAAGGGGGTATTCTTTGGATACGATATTTTCTATTTTTCCATCCGCTGCCATAAGCAGAAGCTTAACGGCGGAGGTTCCCAAATCTATCCCTATATAAAACATGTTTTTTATTTCCTCCTATACGATCTAAATACGATGCCAAAGCATCAATTATTGCTTGGAAAGCCCGATTTTAAGCTTCCCAAGCAATATTTAAATATTATGCAAAAGGATTCTCCGTAGGATATCTTACTCCCTTAGGCTGATTGTAGCCGATTTCTTCTACCGGTACGCCGATATATTTGAAAACTTCATACAGTGACTTTCCGAAATGTCCGAATGCAACAGCGCCGTGATGAGGATAATTGCCCTCGATCAATACGTGGCGGTAGAAGCGTCCCATTTCAGGAATCGCAAATATGCCGATGCCGCCGAAGGATTTAGTAGCTACCGGAAGCACTTCGCCCTGCGCAATATAAGCGCGCAGCTTTGAATCTGCCGTACTTTGCAGACGGTAGAAAGTGATCTCCCCGGGTAAGATATCTCCCTCCAGGGTTCCCTGCGTTACTTCTTCGGGAAGGTTTCTGGCCATAATCATCTGATATTTCATAGCGCAGGAAGACAACTTCTTAGAGTTCGTGTTTCCGCAGTGGAAGCCCATGAACGTATCGTTATGTGTATAGGCGAATTTGCCCTTGATGCTTTCTTCGTACATATCCGCAGGCACGGTATTATTGATATCGAGAAGCGTAACTGTATCTTCGCTCACACATGTACCGATGAATTCGCTGAGTGCTCCGTAGATATCTACTTCGCAGGATACCGGAATACCCATTCCCGTCAAACGGCTGTTTACATAACAAGGGACAAATCCGAACTGAGTCTGAAATGCCGGCCAGCATTTTCCTGCAATAGCAACATATTTTCTATAGCCCTTGTGCTCCGCTACCCAATCGAGCAGAGTCAGCTCGTACTGAGCTAATTTAGGAAGAACCTCGGGCTTCTGGTTGCCTGCACCCAGTTCCGCCTCCATATCCTTAACTACATCGGGAATACGAGGGTCGTTGTCATGCTTATGGAAAGCTTCGAACAAGTCAAGCTCAGAGTTTTCTTCGATTTCTACGCCGAGATTATAAAGCTGCTTAATGGGCGCATTACATGCGAGGAAATTTAACGGTCTGGGGCCGAAGCTGATAATCTTAAGGTCGGACAAGCCGATGATGCCGCGTGCGATCGGAACGAATTCACGGATCATATCCGCACATCCCTGCGCCGTACCAACAGGATATTCAGGAATGTAAGCATTGATATTGCGAAGCTTCAAATTGTAGCTTGCATTCAGCATACCGCAGTAAGCGTCGCCTCTTCCGCCGATCAGATTATCTCCGCTTTCTTCCGCAGCCGCTACGAACATTGCCGGTCCGTCAAAATGCTTTGCAAGTAAGGTCTCGGAAATTTCCGGTCCGAAGTTGCCAAGGTATACGACGAGAGCGTTACAGCCCGCTTTCTTAACATCTTCCAGCGCCTGTACCATATGGATCTCGCTTTCTACGATACAGATGGGACATTCATAAATATCATTCTTTCCATATTTGTCTTCATAAGCCTTAATGAGTGCTTTTCTTCTCTCCACAGAGAGGCTTTCCGGGAAGCAGTCGCGGCTTACCGCTACGATACCGATTTTCACTTTGGGTAAATTATCAAACATTATACTTATCCTCCATTCTTTCTGCTGCTTTTACAGCGCAATATTTTCGCCCCTTATGCCGTTTACCGCTCCTTCGATAGCGGCGTCGGCATGAGCAATCAGCCATTTGTTCTTTGCCGTGAGCAATTTATCCTCCGGATATACACGGTCGGAAGCTTCCAATTCCGTATTGGTGCCCGCGGGCAGAATCACTACATTGCGGAAGGGCTTTCCGGAGGCGCTGCACGGTGCATAATGCAGCGTCGTCGCATATATTTCATATACCGTGCCTTCGGGAACGAAAAAGGCTTCCACTTTTGCGGAATCATAGGAAAAGTCTTCTTCTATATCCTGCTGTTTTCCAAGCAATAAAATAAGATCAGATGCCGCAACTCCGAATTCTGAATTGCGATGATACTCCATCGCGTTCAGCTTGTTGTTCGTGCCGTTGCAATATCCAAGCTGTATCTCCAGCCCTCCGAAGAGACTGTTCTTGATGTCGTCAGCTATAGGCAGTTTTTCAAGCTCCGCAATTGACGGATAATATACGACCGCATCTGCCAGCGCATCTGTCTCTTTCATGGCGCTTATCAGCTGTGCGACGTCAAATCCATCGAAAACCCGTCCGTAGGCTTTATATGCCTCATCCATAATCGATTGAATCTTCACCTTGTATCACTCCTCCTATTCTTCTATAAAGATGTTTATTATAGTTTTTATTATAGGACTTTTTTTTGCTCTTTTCTACCAATAACTTGTCTATTTCATAGCACTTTCTTGCCTTTTTCTCATTTCTCTTCTATATTTGTCCGGAGATATTCCAAAACGGGATGAAAAGGCCTTCGCAAAGCTTCTCGCATCGGGGAATCCGTTGTTCTCCGCTATCTTATTTACCGATTTGTCCGTATTCAAAAGCTCCTTAAAAGCATACTCCACCCGCACGTTTAAAACATAGGTCTTATAGTTCACATTCGCATATTTTTTAAAGATTCGGGACAGGTAGGTAGAGGAAAATCCGAAGATTTCCGCCACATGTTCGAGTGTTATATCTTCCCTGAAGTGTTTCTGTATATAGGAAGTGATCTTGAACAGTTTTTCCATCTGCCTGCTCTGCTTCATCCTCTCCTTGTCCACATTTGTCTCCCGATAACGTGTCAGGAGGAAATGCATCATTTTATAGTAATCGCTCAGCACCTCCAGCTCATAGCCATACCTTTTTTCCGCATATGCCGTGTACATCCGGCGAATGAGCCTCACGAACTGCGCGTCCTCTTCCTTGTAGCCCTCAGAGGTATGACGGAAGAGAAGATATTCTTCTTCCTTATATTTGTGGAATTCCTCCGGAGGAATCTGCAATACAATCGTGAAATTCTCCTTCGATACGTCAATGGAGTGCACCTCGTTGGAATTCACGATAATAAATTTTCCTCTGGACAGCCCGTAATAAGAGGTATTGATATAAAAATCAATTTCTCCTTCGAAAACGAGGAATATCTCTATACTGTCGTGCCAGTGCTTCGTCACGCGATAATTGCCGTTTCTTCCCTCAAATATGAACATTTTAAATGGGAGGTCATCGTTGGGTAATACGAGCTCACGCTTTAAGTCCATGCTTTCTCCTGCTCCTTTTTGATGTGGAAAGTTGTAAATGTACATGCAATATTCTAGCATGTATATAAGGCACTATCAACACGATAGCTATAAGTTCTATGCCGTTATAATAAAAAAACGGCCGATTAGTTTTTTAACCAAATCGGCAGCTTTTTTATTATTTCGTCCTACAAAAGTTCTTTCAAAAGTTTATTCACCATACCCGGCTCCGCTTTGCCCTGCATCGCTTTCATCGTTTGTCCCACCAGGAATCCGATCGCCTTTTCTTTGCCGTTTCGATAATCCTCGACAGATTGAGGATTGGCGTCTATTACCTCTTCTATCGTCCTGCGCAGTGCGCCTTCGTCGTTTACCGTCTTCAAGCCCTTTTCTTCTATATATAACTGCGGGTCAATATCGGTATCGAACATTATCTCGAATACTTCCTTCGCTACGGAGCTGTTGATCACCTTTTCTTCCGTGAGCCCGATAAGCTTTGCCAGATTCTCCGGAGAAAAGCGGATGTCTTCCGGCTCCATGCCATTCTCCTTCAGCAAACGAAGGGTTTCTACCATAAGCCAGTTCGCCGCTTTTTTCGGCTGCCCGCAAAGAGCTGCAGTCCTCTCGAAAATATCCGCCATGTGTTTGGATCCGGTAATAATATCTATATCATAATCAGGAATATCGTACTCCTTTTTATAACGTGTTATCTTCTCCGCCCGCATTTCCGGTTGTGTTTCTTTAATCCGGGCTATCCATTCATCGCTGACCCTGATAGGGACAAGGTCAGGATCAGGAAAATACCGGTAATCCTGGGCGTCTTCCTTGCTTCTCATCGCATAGGATTCTCCCTTATTATCATCCCACCTTCTCGTCTCCTGAATCACTTCAGCTCCTGCCTCCAGAAGGTCTATCTGTCTTTCCCTTTCGCCCTCCACGGCACGTTTTATTGCACGGAAGGAATTCATGTTTTTCATTTCTGTTCTCGTTCCGAATTCTTTCGCACCAACTTCTCTAACGGACAGGTTCACGTCAGCCCTCATGGAACCCTCCTGAAGCTTGCAGTCGGAAACGCCAAGATACTGAAGCGTCAGGCGGAGTTTTTCCAGATAGGCTATTACCTCCTCTGCGCTTCGCATATCCGGTTCGGATACGATCTCTATAAGAGGAACACCGGAACGGTTATAGTCCACGAGGGAGCATTCCTCCCATTCATCGTGAATCAGCTTACCCGCATCTTCCTCCATATGGATTTCATGGATTCCTACCGTTTTACTTCCGCCTTCTGTTTCTATTTCCACCTTGCCGTTTCTGCAAATAGGAAGATAGAGCTGGGATATTTGATAATTCTGTGGATTGTCAGGATAAAAATAATTCTTTCTGTCAAATTTACAATGTTGTGTAATCGTGCATTCGGTAGCCAGCCCTACCGCTATGGCATATTCTAATACCTGCTTGTTCAGCACCGGAAGAGATCCCGGCATACCGGTACAGACCGGACAGGTATGTGTATTCGGCGCGCCGCCGAAGGCGGTGGAGCAGCCGCAGAAAATCTTTGTTTTGGTAGAAAGCTCTACGTGAACCTCCAGACCAATGACCGTTTCATATTGCTTAGCCATATCCTAGACCACCTTTCCTTATTTTTCTACGTTTTTTATAGTGGGAGCGCCAAAGACACTTCTGGCCTTTTCATAGGTGTAAGCCGCCTGAATGATTTTCTTCTCCTGAAAGCAATCTCCGATAAGCTGCAGCCCTATCGGAAGCCCTCTTGAATCCATCCCGCAGGGAACGCTGATGGCAGGAAGTCCTGCAAGGTTTACTGAAATCGTATAAATATCTCCCAGATACATCTTGATAGGATCTGCCAGGCTCTCTCCCAGCCGTGGAGCCGTGGTGGGTGCAACAGGACCGAGAATCAGATCATATTTGGAAAAGGCTTCGTCAAAAGCCTTTTTAATAAGAGCCTTCACCTTCAACGCTTTCAGATAATACGCATCATAATAGCCGGAGCTCAGTACGAAGGAGCCTAACATAATCCTCCGCTTCACCTCTGCCCCAAAGCCCTCGGAGCGGGATTTCTTATACATGCTGTGCAGCCCTTCGTATTCCTGAGCCCGGTGTCCGTATTTGATGCCGTCAAAGCGCTCCAGGTTAGAACTGGCTTCCGCCGCAGCAATGGTATAATAGGCGGGAATAGCATATTCTGCCAGACTCAAATCGAATTCTTCTACTACAGCACCTTTCTCTCTCAGTAACTGCGCCGCTTTTAAAACAGCTTCCTTCACTTCGCTATCCAGTCCTTCTCCGAAATAATCCTTGGGCACACCGATTCTCATGCCTTTCACATCTTCTATCAGGGCACTGGTGAAATCGGCCTCCCTGGATACAGAAGTCGAATCCTTCTCATCATGGGAAGCGATTGCCTCGAGAATTGCCGCACAATCCGCTACGTCCTTGCTGATAGGCCCGATTTGATCCAAAGAAGAGCCATAAGCGATCAGGCCATAACGGGATACGGTTCCATAGGTGGGCTTCATTCCCACCACGCCGCAGTAGGACGAGGGCTGACGAATGGAGCCACCGGTATCCGAGCCTAATGCAAAAAAGCATTCCTGTGCCGCCACCGCAGCGGCTGAGCCCCCGGAGGAGCCTCCGGGCACCCTGCTTTCATCCCAAGGATTCTTCGTCTCCCCATAAGCGGAGGTCTCTGTGGTAGAACCCATGGCGAATTCATCCATATTTGTCTTGCCTATCATAAGTGCACCGGCCTTTTCCAGGTTTAAAACCGCCTCCGAGG
This sequence comes from Bacillota bacterium, assembly GCA_023399455.1. Taxonomy (GTDB): domain Bacteria; phylum Bacillota; class Clostridia; order Lachnospirales; family Lachnospiraceae; genus Kineothrix; species Kineothrix sedimenti. The sequence goes on along the minus strand of JAEWPN010000021.1, from coordinate 9,595 downwards.
AAAAAACAGGAACAAAATTACCAAGAATCTTCGATGCGCAGGTAGTTAAGATTCCCTCCGTGCACATATTGTCTTTAATTGCCATCGGTACTCCCGCCAGCGGTCCGGTCAGTTCTCCGTTTTCAATCCTTCTTTGAATATCCCCGGCTTTTTTCAATGCTCCTTCTCTGTCCACCGTAATGTAGCAGTTATATCGCCCTTCGCGGCTTTCGATACTGTCTATCACTGCAGCTGCCGCCTCCATTACCGTCACTTCTTTTTTCTTTATCGCAGCTGACAGCTCCACGGCTGTCCATTGTAAAATATCCATAGCAGCGCCTCCTAATCGAATGTCGGGGGAACCATAAACATGCCATCCTTTTCCCCCGGTGCGTTTTTCAGGATTTCCTCCCTCATATCACCGTTCGTCACTACATCTTCTCTAAAAACATTCTGAACGGAAAAGACATGAGACATCGGCTCCACTCCGGAAGTGTCCAGTTCGCTAAGCTTATCGATATAATCGAGCATTCTGCCCATATCCCTTTTGGCCTGCTCCTTCTCCTCTTCGGAAAGCTCAAGCTTGGCGAGAATGCCTACATACTCAATCGTTTCATCATTTATCACATTTGCCATTTCAACCTACTCCTTTCATATCTTAGTACATTTAGGCTTTTTTCGTAAACACCCGCCCAGATCACTTAGCATTTAGTCTCTGACTTTAATATGCACTTCCCGAAGCTGCTTTTCCGTCACATCATTAGGTGCACCGCACATTAAATCCTGCGCAGAGCCGCTCATAGGGAAAGCGATCACCTCTCTGATATTCTCCTCGCCTCGAAGCAGCATAAGCATGCGGTCGATTCCCGGCGCCATTCCTGCGTGGGGAGGCGCACCGAACTGAAATGCCTGGTAGAGCGCTCCAAATTTATTTTTCAAGGTTTCTTCATCATATCCTGCAATTTCGAAAGCTTTTACCATTATCTGCATATCGTGATTTCTCACCGCTCCCGAGGATAGTTCGATGCCATTACATACGATATCATATTGATATGCCAATATATCCAGAGGATTCTCCTCCTCAAGCGCCTTCAACCCGCCCTGCGGCATGGAGAAGGGATTGTGTGTAAATCCAATCCGTTTCGTCTCAGGATCCCGCTCAAACATCGGAAAATCATTCACATAGCAGAAGCGATACGCATCCTTTTCGTACAAATCGAGTTTAATGCCCAGTTCATTTCTAATTTGTCCGGCATAATAATTAGCTCTCTCCTCTTTGTCTGCTATGAAAAAAATAGTATCTCCCACGGCTAGACCGGCTTTTTCCAGCAGTTGCATCTTCTTATCTTCCGGAATGAATTTGTCGATAGGCCCCTTATAGGTCAGGCCTTCCTCCACCTCCAGATATCCGAGGCCACCCATACCGAGAGACACTGCGAAACTAAGCAGCTTTTCGTGGAAGCCCTTAGTCATCTCTCCGTGTACCTTAATGGCCCGCACTGTTTTTCCAATAAATGGCTTAAAGGTGCATTCCTGGAAGAACTCTGTCATATCCATGATTCTGAGTGGATTGCGCAAATCCGGTTTATCCGTACCAAACTCAAGCATCGCCTGCTTATAGCTGATAATGGGATAAGGAGCCTTTGTTACCTCAAAACCTTCCGGAGCAAATTTTTCAAAAGCAGCGCTCAGAATTTCTTCTCCTACACGAAAAACATCTTCTTGTTCGGCGAAGCTCATTTCAAAATCCAACTGATAAAATTCGCCGGGCGAGCGGTCTGCTCTGGCATCCTCATCGCGGAAGCAGGGCGCTATCTGAAAATATTTATCGAATCCCGACACCATCAAAAGCTGCTTATACTGCTGAGGAGCCTGAGGAAGCGCATAAAACTTTCCTTTATATTTTCTGGAGGGAACGATATAGTCCCTTGCTCCTTCCGGCGAGGAAGCGCATAAAATCGGAGTCTGTATCTCCAGAAATCCCATTTCCGTCATTTTCTCCCGCAGAAAGGAGATGACCTGGGATCGGAAAATAATGTTCTCTTTTACCTTGGCGTTTCTAAGATCTAAATAACGATACTTCAGCCGGACATCTTCTCTTGTTTCCCTGGAAGTCATTATTTCAAAAGGAAGCTGTTTGTATACCTTGCCCAGAATGACAATGGACCTAGCTTCCAGCTCTATGGTTCCGGTAGGTATCTTGGGATTGTATGTTTCTTCATCCCTTTTTTCTATGAGACCCTCCACCGATATGGAAGCTTCCTTTGTAATCTCTTTCATAAGCTCAGGAGTCCGGATTACTACTTGTAATACTCCATACATATCCCTCAAATCGACAAAGGATACTCCTCCGTGATCCCGAATATTTTCTACCCATCCCGCCGCTTTTACTGTTTTTCCGATGTAGGATTCGTCGATTTCTTTTACTGTGATGTCTCTGTAAATGTTTTTAGTCATCATAATACTCTCTCCTTATGAGTGTTCTTTGCTCATTTTTCTTTTTTGACGTTCCGGGACTTCTTTGCTTATTTGTGGATTGACCAATTTCTTTGGCTGAGTCATAAGCCAATTTCTTTGGCTGAGTCATAAGCAGACTTTAAATTTCTCTGCCGAGAAATTTAAAGTTCGCGTTGCTCGTAAGATTGCCGGAGAACCGCTGAGCTGCAAGCAGTTCAGCGGTTCTCCGGCAATCTTACTCTGCTTATGCGCGCAAAGAAGTCCCGGAACACAGTTTCCTGCATTCCGGGACGGATAATTAAAATTATAATAACCCGCGGTACCACCCGCATTGACAAGCCGACATCTCTATCAAGATGTGTGAACCGTCCTGCCCACTCTTACACTTAACGCGTGTTAACGTATCTCCCTAGTGCCTTCATCAGCAGTTCGAAAAATCTGCTCCAGAGTGTTCCCTTTGTTACTTCCCACAAACAGCGCTCTCAGTCGGTGACGCCGTATTCCTGTCGCTTTTCATAACAAGAGTCTCTTTCAACGCATTTCAATAAATTTTTTAATAGCCACATACTATCATAACTTTTGTTCAATTGCAATACCTTTTATCAAATTTTTGTATTATTGTATAACAGTTCAACATTCGATGCCGTTAAAACAGTCTGAGGCTTCTCAGGATGCGGGCCCAACATCTTTTCCATCCAGATCATGTCGTACCACTTGCCCAGTTTATAACCGCACTTCGTAAAATGAGCCACTGTTTTATATCCGCATTTCTCGTGAAAAGCAATGCTCTCAGGATTGGGATAAGCGATGCATGCATTGACATTTATGATGTGCTGAGCCGCAAGAATCTCCTCCAGCACCGCATACAGCTTCTTACCAATGCCTTTCCCATGTGTTCCTTCTTTTACATAAATGGAAGTCTCCACTGCCCAGTCGTAAGCAGAACGCCCTTTAAATGCGGACGCATAAGCATATCCCATGATTTCCTCTCCCTGCTGCAGCAAAAGATAAGGATATTTTTCCATAGTATGAGCCATCCTATTCCTGAATTCTTCCACAGTCGGCACTTCGTATTCGAATGTTATCGCTGTATTGTCCACATAAGGCGCATATATGTCCAGCAACCGTGCTGCGTCTTCCGGCTTCGCCGCCCTAATCATCATATTTTCATTCATCATCGGCACTCCTGTCTTAGCTTAGGTTTTTATAATCCTGTTTTATGTTTATATAATGATGTCGAGGTCAAAAGGTATTTTAGCCCCGACATCATTATAATCCTTTCGACAAATTTATCAAATATTTTTTTACACTGAATACAGAGTTTATTATAACTATTTTTTAAACTTTACCATAAATTGGGTTGACTTTATAGCGTTGCTCAATTAATATAATAAGGAATACTTATGAGAGGGAGATATAAAAATGAATAATGAATTGTATTATGATCAGGCATCCTACGCAGCAGCCATGGCTTTTATTTCAGCGTACCTTGTAGTTATCTTGGTAATCGCGGTTATAACACTGGTAGGAATGTGGAAAATGTTTGCAAAAGCAGGTAAGCCGGGTTGGGCTGCAATCGTTCCAATTTACAATATTTACTGCTTATTCGACATTTCTTTCGGCAACGGCTGGTTGTTCTTACTTATGCTTATTCCGATTGTTAACATCGTAGTAGGTATCATGATGTATTTCAAGCTGGCAAAAGCCTTTGGGCAGGGTGTTGCCTTCGGCTTCGGCTTATTGTTCTTAAACACCATTTTTGTATTGATTCTTGGCTTCGGCAAGGCTCAATATGTGGGACCGAATAATAATAACTAGTTGAATGTGAACAACGGGCAGCATGCTTCGCGAATTGTTCGTTGTTCAGAAAAGCAGTACATAATCGGTTATTCACCGATGAATGTACTGCTTTTTATTGTTCTATTCACTCTTAATAAGTATCGCACGGCAGGGGGCTCCATCTGCACCGCCCAGATTAATTGGGGCCGCGCTCAACAAATAATTGCCCTCAGGCACATCCTTTAACACTAAACCTTCCAGCAGAACCACTTCTTTTTTTAACAGCTCATAATGCACTTTGGCAGGTCCATCTTCAGGGCCCACAGTCTGGGATTCCACTCCTACGAGAAGGATTCCCTGACGGTTCATTTCCTCCGCCGCTTCCAAGGTTACAGTCGCTTTCCCCTTTATGAGCAGGCGCTTGTGGCTTTTAGCGCCTTCCATTACCTCGCGTATCTGTCCGGCAGTTATATCCCCTTCCATAGCGGTCACTGTGGCCTCTCCTACGCAGCGGCTTAAGTCCAGTTCATCCACTCTCTTTCCGTCATCATAAAAATGATACGGTGCATCCAAATGAGTACCGTTATGCGCGCACATGGAAAACTCGGTCAAATTGCAGATGTCGCCGTTCTTAATCTGTAAACGCCTCTCATAGGAGGGTACGGGATCTCCCGGAAACACATGGCTTGTGAACAGTTCCTGAGAAATATCATAAATCTTCATAACTATATCCATGCCCTTTCCAATTCCTGTATTTTTCTACAGCGCTTTGATCCGGTCTACCGCCGCAACCGTATTCTCATAGCTGCCGAAAGCAGTCAGTCTGAAATACGTCTCCCCGCTAGGTCCGAAGCCTGATCCGGGCGTGCCGACCACGTTAGCGTTTTCCAAAAGATAATCAAAAAACTCCCAGCTGGTCATTCCATTCGGAGCCTTAAGCCAGATATAAGGGGCATTCACACCACCGGATACCGTATAGCCGGCCTCTTTTAACCCGTTCATAATGTATTTCGCATTGTTCATGTAATAAGCGACCTGCTTTTTAAGCTGCTCCTTGCCTTCTCTGGAATAAACAGCCTCACCCGCGCGCTGCACGATATAAGGCGCTCCGTTATATTTGGTTCCGTGACGTCTCGCCCAGAGAGAATGAAGCATCACATCACCACATTTCAGATCCTTAGGGATCACTGTACATCCCAGACGTACACCCGTGAATCCGGCATTCTTGGAGAAAGAACGAAGCTCGATGGCACAAGTCCTTGCACCCTCGCATTCATAGATGGTGTGGGGCACATCCGCTTCCGAGATATAAGCTTCATATGCCGCATCATAGATAATGACCGCTCCTACTCTGTTCGCATAGTCCACCCACTCCTGAAGCTGTGCTTTCGTGATGGTGGACCCGGTAGGGTTGTTCGGGAAACAGAGATAAATAAGATCCGGTGTCTCTTTTGGAATCTCAGGAGCGAAATTATTCTCTGCAAGACATGGCATATAAATCACATCGCTCCACGTCTCCTTTTTCTCATCGTAAACACCTGTTCTTCCAGCCATTACGTTAGTATCCACGTAAACCGGATATACCGGGTCGCATACCGCGATTTTATTGTCCAAGCTAAAGATTTCCTGAATATTTCCCGAGTCGCATTTCGCTCCGTCCGAAATGAAAATTTCATCTGCCGTTATATCACAGCCTCGCGCTTTATAATCGTTATCTGCAATCGCGCTTCGCAAAAATTCATATCCCAGATCCGGTGCATAGCCTTTAAAGGTTTCTGCATTTCCCATCTCTTCCACTGCCCCGTGCAGCGCCTCGATGATGACCGGCGCCAAAGGCTGGGTCACATCGCCGATACCGAGACGTATGATCTTTTTATCCGGATTCGCCTGTGAATAAGCATTCACCTTCTTACCTATTGTGGAAAAAAGATAACTCCCCGGCAACTTTAAATAATTGTCATTGATCTTAAACATTATGTTTCTCCTCTCACGCATTCCATATCTCTTATTTTATATCTTGATTTCACCTTCGAAAACAGTTTCTGCAGGCCCTGTCATATATACGAGATTTTCTGCTTGGTCCCATCGTATATGCAGTTCACCACCTAATAGTTTAACAGTAACTTTCTCCTCCGTCAAACCATTTAATATGCATGCCACTACCGTGGCACAGGCTCCTGTACCGCAGGCCAGCGTTTCTCCCGTCCCGCGTTCCCATACCCGCATCTGAACCGTATTCCTGTCGATTACCTTTACGAATTCCGTATTGACTCTTTTGGGAAAACGAACGTGGTTCTCAAAATAAGGCCCGATTTTCTCTATATCCAGATTCTCCACATCTTCCATAAAGACGACCGCATGGGGGTTCCCCATCGACACGCATGTCATTTCGTAAACATTGCCTTCTACCTCTATCGTTTCGGAAATTACTTCCTCATTTTCCGAAATGACAGGTATGTCAGTCGCTTTGAGTATAGGGCTTCCCATATTAACTTTCACAGCATCCACTACCCCGTTCTTTATGAGTAAATCCAAATATTTTATCTTTCCAGAACTGACAACACTGACGGACTTCTTATCGGTCAGACTTTTATCATAAACATATTTCGCCACACAGCGAATGCCATTTCCGCACATCTCCGCTCTGGAGCCATCTGCGTTGTACATTTCCATTTCGAAATCCGCCTGCGACGAACGGTTAATAAAAATAACCCCGTCTCCGCCTATTCCAAAGTGTCTGTCGCTCAGTCTTCTCACCAGCTCAGGCTTTTTCCTTGCCGGTACTTCCTCCGTAAAACCATTCACATAAATGTAATCGTTGCCACATCCGTGCATCTTCGTAAATTCCATGCTTCCGCTCCCTTCCGGCAGGCAGACCCACCGCTTTCTATCTTTCATCCCATCACAGAAACTTATCATACAGACCTCAAAAGTTTTTATTAGTATAACACATGTATTTTACCATATATATTGTAATCATTGCCTAAAATTGTGCAAAAAATGCTCTCATGTCCACCGAAACGCTTTTGGATCAAACGTAATAGGATCACTTTCCTATTACGTTTAGGGTGTCAAAAGGTCCTTTTGCAAACGTCTCAAGTCAATATGCTCAAAACAAAAAGACTCCTGCTCCGAATTCCAATATATAAGAAGTTCTAAATATTTACATAGGCGCAGTCGTTCTTTTTGTTTTGGTCATATTGACCAGAATGTATTTATAAAGGACCTTTTGACACCCTAATCCTATTACATTAAAAACGGATCCGGCATAAATCCGAATCCGCTTTTTATGTTTTTATATGAGCGTTTTATGATCATTAGCTGCTTTCACTCATTCATGAATAAAATCATCTGTGCCGTTTCCGTCATATTCGTGCTGCTGTCCATACTGCACTTCTGTATATACCTGTGAGCCTCTTCCTCCGTCATATTATTACGGTGCATGAGAACCTGTTTCGCTTCCCCGATCAGGGCTTCCTCTTTTTCATCCCGCTCCTTCGGCCTGGATTTCTGATGCTTGCGGCGTCTCTCCGACGCTTGTATCATCATATCTACCGTATTTACCATATCATAAATCTTAAGCGGCATCTCCAGGCAAACAATATCGTTGTTGCGACAGCCAGCGAGTATATGGGGAGACGCCATCAGAAGCATTTCAAATCCGGGAGGAAGATATTCGTGCAGCTGTGAGTAAATCATATCTGACAACTTGTAGCTGCATATAACAATACCGCTGTTCAGATGGTCTGCATGACCGATTGCCTGCGAACCGGTGGTACAGACCGCTGCAACGGAGAATCCGTTTCTTACCAGAAGATTCTTCATGTTCTTCGCATCTTCCAGCTTAGGAAACGCAACGATAATGCTTGTCATATACTCACCTCCTCCTTATGCTGTTTCTTATTATATTTCCATCGGTCCAATTACATTCTTTCCTCCGGAAATATTTAATATTTATTCAGATAAGCTTCTATTTCCCAATCGGTAACCTGCGAACTGTATTCCGCCCACTCTGCTTTCTTCGCCTTAATATACTTTTCATAAATATGCTCACCCAGAACCTCTTGGATGAACTCATCCTTTTCCAGCTCATGTACCGCCTCGATCAAAGTTCCCGGAATCGCTTCAATTTTCTCCATTTCTCTCTCCTCTTCAGACATGGCGAAGATATTGCGGCTTACACTCTCAGGCGGCATTATCTTGTTCTGAATGCCGTCAAGCCCTGCGCGCAGACATACTGCCAGCGCCAGATAGGGATTTGCCGAAGGGTCCGGACACCGAAGCTCCACCCGAGTACCTTCCCCTCTAGAGGCAGGAATACGGATGAGAGGGCTCCTATTCGTAGCGCTCCACGCAATATATACCGGCGCTTCGTAACCGGGAACAAGTCTCTTATAGGAATTTATAAGGGGATTGGTAATCGCCGCCATCCCTTTCATGTGCTTCATAATTCCACCGATAAAATAATATGCTTCCTTACTCAGACCGAAATCATCGGAGGCATCCGCAAAAATATTTTTGCCGTTCTTGGACAAGGACATATTAATGTGCATGCCGGAGCCGTTTATTCCATGCTTGGGCTTTGGCATGAACGTTGCATGAAGACCATGGCGTTTTGCGATCGTCTTTACCGCCAGCTTGAAGGTCATAATATTATCCGCCGTTTTCATAGCTTCGTCATATTTGAAATCAATTTCATGCTGTGCCGGAGCCACCTCGTGATGAGAGGCTTCGATGACAAAATTCATCTCCTCTAAAGTAAGAACCATATCTCTTCTGGCATTTTCCCCGAAATCCACCGGTCCCAAATCGAAATAACCTGCCTGCTCGTGAGTAAGCGTAGTGGGAAGCCCATTTTCATCCGTATGGAAAAGGAAGAATTCGCACTCCGGTCCAACTTCAAAACGGTAGCCCAGCTTCTCAGCTTCTTTTACCGCGCGCTTCAATATATACCGCGGATCGCCTTCAAAGGGCTCTCCATTCGGACGGTATACATCGCAGATAAGCCTTGCAACCTTTCCTTGCTGAGGTCTCCACGGAAATATCTGAAAAGTATTGTAATCGGGGTACAAGTACATATCCGATTCCTCAATACGTACAAAACCCTCAATAGAGGAACCGTCAAACATACATTTATTATCCAATGCTTTTTCCAACTGGCTCGCTGTAATTGCCACATTCTTCATATTGCCAAACATATCGGTGAATTGCAGGCGGATGAATTCCACATCTTCATCTTCTACCAATTTTATAATATCTTCCTTCGTGTAATTTTTCATCATGCTTTCTTCCCTTCCTTTACTATTGTCTGAATACAAAAAAAGGCAATCCTTTGCTAAAAGAACGCCCTTGTTCCGTTTAATAATAACAACTGCTTCTC
>JAEWPN010000125.1 GCA_023399455.1 Bacillota bacterium | reverse complement strand
TTATGCCCGAACTGAAAGCAGATGCTATCCTTCAGAAACGTCTTTACAGTCTGCCCAATGTGACTGTTGTGAAGAATGTTCAGACAAAGGAAATTACCGGAGACCAGAAGGTGAACGGAATTACTTATGCAGATCGTGATACAGGGGAAGAACACCATGTAGAACTAGAGGGCGTATTTGTTCAGATTGGTTTGGTAGCTAATACAGAGTGGCTGGGTGATACGGTAGAACGCAACCGAATAGGAGAAATTATCGTGGATAACCACAATGCCACAAGCCTTCCCGGAGTGTTTGCGGCAGGAGATTGTACCGATAGTGCATACAAACAGATTATCATTGCGATGGGTTCTGGAGCGACCGCAGCCTTAAGTGCATTTGATCATTTAATAAGAAGTTAGTCAGAGGGTGTCACAAAATCACTGAAATAAAGTGATGGAGCGACACTCTCCTTTTATCCATCCGCACCTTTTTCAATGCTGTAGCAATAATATATACCATAATGTCATGAACAGGTATGAGTAGCATATAATAGAATTAATAAGACTCTTTGAGAGAAGTTTATGATTATACACGTTGTTCAATCCGGTGAAACTATCTATTCAATCGCAGAATATTACAAAATACCCGTTGATAGATTAATATTAGAAAACGGAATCACTAACTTTGACAATTTAGCAATAGGACAAACCATTGTGATTGTTCAGCCGGAAACACTCTATACTGTCAAGCCCGGTGATACTTTGGTTGGAATTGCGGAACAATTCGGTGTTTTGCCAATGGAATTACTAAGAAATAATCCCTATCTTGCAGATAGAGAAATTTTGTACGCCGGTGAAACTATCGTTATAAGTTATCAGACCAATAGGACGCGGACAATTGCGACTAGCGGTTATACTTTTCCTTATATTGATAGATCTGTTTTGATAAAAACGCTTCCTTTTCTATCTTATCTGACGATATTTAATTATAGGGCTATGAGGGGAGGAGAAATTATTGCCAGTGATGATGAAACTGAATTAATTCAGTTAGCGAAAGCCTATGGTGTTGCGCCCATGATGTTTGTTTCCACTATTACGGAAGAGGGAGTAGCCAGCATTGAAGTTTCTTATGATATTTTAAATAATCCTTCTGTACAGGACCGCCTTATTTATACTGCTCTTGATATACTGAAAACGAAAGGTTATTACGGTATTAATGTCTATGTCGATAACATCACCTATGACAACCTAAATAGCATTGTTGAATATTTGGAAAGAGCTTCCCGGATCTTTCACTCGGAAGGCTACAGAATAGTTATAACTATATCACCAATTTCAAATCTTAACACCCCCGGCACTAAGTTTGAAAGAATAGATTATTCAAAATTATCTGAATATGTAGATGGAATTATATTGGCTTCCTATGATTGGGCAAGGTCGTATAGATATCCAAGCTCAATTTTTCCGGTGAATGTTTTGATAGAATTATTAGATTATATGGTCAGCATTATTCCCACTGAAAAGTTCTTCTTTCTGGGAATTACTACACAGGGCTATGATTGGACTCTTCCCTATGTTCCCGGTGCCACAGCAGCTACCGTAATATCCAATAATGATGCGATACAAATGGCGGCAGACGACAATATACCGATACAATTTAATGAAGCAGCGCAGTCGCCTTATTTTTATTATGTAGATAATAATGGGATTCTACATGTGGTTTGGTTTAAGGATGCGAGAAGTTTTGATGCGCGAGCCAGGCTGGTAGATGAATATAATCTTCAAGGGCTGTCTCTTTGGACTATTATGAGATTCGATGCTCAACTTTGGCTTATTATCAATACCCAATATTATATAGAGAAACGTTTGGGAGTGAACTGATAACTAATGCAATATCAATGGTTCACGCCCAATATAAAAAAGACGATACTACTTGCGGTGTATCGTCTTTAATTATGATTATTGAGACGTTTTATGCTGAACAAGCCGCCGTCACTTTACGTATTAATTATTATCCAGAACAAAAGGTATGTTGATTACTGCTATATGTCTGTCGCGCAGAAGCTTTTTCCTTATGACGAAAGCTGTTTGATTGTGCAGAAGGTTCTGCCATGATTTTCTTACGATAAACTGCGGTATTACTACTGTAATCATATCTCCGGGGCTGGAGGCGTGTTCCTCCGACTCGATGTACTGGATTAAGGGGTTGACCACCTCTCTGTAAGGAGAGTATTTAACGATAAGAGGAATGGGAATTCCGCATTCCTTCCACTTTTCTTTAATATTCCTCGCACTGTCCTTGTCGATGGAGACATGGAAAATAACGATATTTTGGTCGTCTGACAAAAATCTGGCATAGTTAATCGCCTTTAAGGAAGCCTTGTTCAGAGACCCCACGATGACGATCATATGTTTCTTCACGTTCAGAGTATTGATTTCCGTCTGCACCTGCGTCGGATCCAGACGGAGCTGCCTGGCGATGTTAGTGTAGTGATAATTGATTGTCTTCATACCGATCACGAGAATGAAGATGAGCACTATAGTGATCCACGCGCCTTCTAACATCTTGCTGTACAAAATGCTTATAACGGTAGCCACGGTCATAACTGCACCCAGGCCGTTGATAACGATTTTATAAATCCTGCCCGGGACGTTGCTTTTTGCCCATTTAAAAAGCATTCCTATTTGAGACAGCGTAAAGGAGATGAACACGCCGATGGCATAAAGAGGGACCAGTCCATGAGTATCTGCATGGTAAATCACCACAAGAAAAGCCGCCGCCGCACTTAGTGCAAGAATGCCGTTGGAATATCCCAATCGGCTTCCGCGCATTGCAAACTGCCTGGGTGCGTAACCGTCGGTAGCAATCAGAGACAAGAGCATGGGAAGCCCTGCATAAGAGGTATTGGCAGCCATTACTAATATAGTAGCGGTAGCGATCTGCAGGATATAAAACCATACGCCGTTTCCGAATACCTGAGTGGCTATCTGTGAAAGTACGGTTATGCTGTTGTTGGGGACCGCATGATAAAGGGTGGACAGATATGCGGTTCCGCCGAAGATGATCAGGACGAATAAGGCGAGAAGCCCCAACACTCTTTTCGCATTTTTCTGGGCGGGTTCGGTGAAGTTCGGTATGGCGTTGCTGACCGCTTCGACACCGGTAAGGCCGGAACAACCTGCCGCAAAAGCACGGATGATCAGGAAAAAGGTCACATCTCCTACTGCTTCAGGAATCGGAAAAGAAGATTGGGGAACGTAGCCCAGCACATACACTTTGAAAAGTCCGGTTACAATCATAATCAGCATGGAAGCGATGAAGATATAAGTAGGCATGGCAAATATTTTAGCGGATTCACGAACCCCTCTTAAATTACCTAATGTCATCAGGAAAATGAGGAAAAGAGTAACTCCTACATTATAAGGAAGCAGGGCGGGGATTGCGGAAGTAATGGCCGCAGTTCCCGCAGAGGTACTGACCGCCACGGTCAAAATATAGCCGATAATCAAAGAAGCGGCAGCTAATAAACCCGGTTTTTCTCCCAGATTTTCTTTTGCTACAGTATACGAGCCTCCGCCGCGGGGATAGCTGTCAATTGTTTGGAGATAGGAAAAGACCAGAATGAGGAGCAGAAGGATAATAATGATAGCCGTAAAAAACATATACCTATAAGCGGCAAGTCCCACTACGAGAACTAATATCCATAAGATTTCTTCAACAGCGTAAGCAACGGAAGAGATGGCATCGCTGGCCATAATAGGCAGCCCCCAAAATACATCCAATTTTTCACTTTGCAGCTCCTTATTATGAAGGGGCTTGCCAATTACGATTTCTTTGATCTTTTTAAACATAAGATACACTCCTAATTACAGCTTACGAATCGTAGATGAATTTCGGCGGTTCATGAAGTTGTTTCGATTTTATTTTTTCTATACTATATTTTTGCATATCATCTGTCAAGAGGAAAAAGAAACAAGTTTTTTAAGACAGATTTTGACTGAGTTTTCCTATATCTTTCCCCAAAAATAAGAGAATAAAGCATATTGTGTGTAAATACCATCGTTTGACAAGGTCACACACGGTCGGATAAGTACAAATTTTCCTGATTCAGGGCGTGTAAGACCTTGTCAAATGATGGTAGGGAAGCAAGGACAGCGGAGGCTGATAATTACTCGAAAATATGTGCAATATGTACATAATAAAACGGAGATAAATGTATGTTATAAACAAAAATGCCAAAAGTTTATTTCAACTGCTTGACATCTTTACGGTAAGTTGCTATCATGTACACATACAAGTTGATAGAGAAAACATTGGATTGTTACTGTTAAGCAGGCAAAACCAGATTTTATAAGTTAATCGAACAGAGTAGGATTAATTTATAGGGTTTGGTTTTTTTTATGTAACGGGAAATGGATATGAGAATAGAGAAGGTAATTAACAATAATGTCATCTCATCCAGAGACAGTAAAGGCAGTGAGCTGGTCGTTATGGGCTGCGGTATCGGCTTCGGAAAAAAAGAGGGGCAGAATATTGATGAAAGCAAAGTTGAGAAGATTTTCAAGCTGGAGAATAAGGATAGCTTGGAACGCTTCAAAGCGCTGTTAACAAAGCTGCCGCTGGAATACATTCAAGTTTCGGATGAAATTATTTCCTATGCGAAAGAGGCGCTTGGAAAAGAGCTGAATGAGAACGTATATCTTACCCTTACGGATCATATCGGTTTTGCTATCGACAGATTCAAGGAGGGCATGCTTTTTACGAATGCCTTATTTGAAGAAATAAAGATGTTTTATCCCAATGAATATACGGTAGGCTGCCACGCCCTTTATCTTATAGAGAAGAAGACCGGGATAAAGCTGTTGGAGGACGAAGCAGCGTCCATAGCGATTCATATAGTAAATGCCGAATTTAATTCGGCGATCAGCACAACTTTTACCCTGACCCAGATGATGCGCGACATGATGGAAATCATAGAAAAAGAGATACCCGCTTGTAAAGCTCAGTCTTATCAGCCGGATAAACTGGCCATTAACTTCAAATACTTGGTACATAGAATGCTGACAGAGCTTCCGGAGCAGTGTGAGGGAGACGAGGTACTCTTCGATTTCGTCAGAAACCACTGTGAAGGGGAATACCGGCTGATCCATAAGGTAAACAGTTTTATCAAAGAGAAATATAACTGCTCCATGACGGAGGAAGAAAGCATATATCTGACGTTAAATGTAAAGCGGATTAACGATTTATATGCAGAGAATTAAAAGAAAAATCGTAATTGACGAGAAAAAATCAGGAGGAAAAATATGGGATTATTCGATGCGTTTAAGAAGAAGGATGTTGTGATTTCATCGCCGATGAAGGGAAGGTGCGTAAGCATTAAAGCGGTGAGCGACCCTACTTTCAGCGAAGAGATATTGGGGAAAGGTGTGGCTATCGTGCCTAAGGACGGCAAGGTATATGCTCCGGCAGACGGAGTGATTACGACCATATTTCCTACGGGTCACGCGGTGGGTATGACGACCAACGACGGGGTGGAGCTTCTTATTCATGTAGGACTGGATACGGTAGCCTTAAAAGGAGAAGGTTTCCGCATTATAGGAAAGGATGAACAAAAGGTAAAAAAAGGGGATTTGCTTATAGAGGCGGATCTGGAGAAGATCAAATCGGCAGGATACGACGTAATTACGCCGGTGGTAGTATGTAATACGGATGAATACTCGGAGATTCTGGGACGTACGGACACGGAAGTGAATGCGGGCGATGAGCTTTTGAATATTAAGAAGTGATAGTAAAGATTAGGATTACTATATAGAGGAACAAAAATATTTTATAAAATCGAAGGGAGAACATAAAAAGTGAAGGAATTTAAGTATACGATCAAAGATGAACTGGGCATCCATGCGAGGCCAGCCGGATTGCTCGTTAAGCTGGCAACGCCTTTTCAGAGTAAGATTACAGTAGATACGGGGGCTAAGGCTGCGGATGCAAAAAAGATAATGGCGCTTATGGGAGCGGGTGCGAAAAAGGGAACGGTAGTTACCTGCCGCGCGGAAGGTCCTGACGAAGCGGAAGCTGTTACAGCGCTTAAAAAGTTCTTTGAGGAAAATTTATAATTTTGTATTCTAGGGATGCATCCCATGGAATAGATGAAATGAATCGAGCCCTGCGGCCGGGGCATGGCTCACACAAAACAAGGGGGTACTTTATTTATGATGAAATATTTACAAAAGCTTGGTAAGTCATTGATGCTTCCGGTAGCTTGTCTGCCGGTTGCAGGTATCATGTTAGGTCTTGGTTATTGGATCGACCCGTCAGGCTGGGGCGGCAATAACGTAATAGCTGCTTTCCTTTGCAAAGCAGGTTCTGCGCTTATAGACAACATGGCAATTCTGTTCGTTATTGGTGTTGCTGTTGGAATGTCCGATGACGGTGACGGTACATCCGCACTTGCGGGTATCGTTTCTTACCTTATGGTTAAGACCTTATTATCTCCCGGCGCCGTTGAAATGTTCACCGGTGCGGAAGCGAATGCAGCGTTTTCCAAGATCGACGGCAACCAGTTTATCGGTATTTTAACCGGTTTGATCGGTGCTACATGCTACAATAAATTCAAGAGTACGAAATTGCCGGATGCGCTGTCGTTTTTCAGCGGTAAGCGAAGCGTCGCGATTGTTACTGCTGCGATTACCATTGTAGCAAGCTTGATTTTGTTCTTTATTTGGCCGGTTCTTTACGGCGGTTTGGTAGCGTTTGGTACGGCTATTTCCAGCACGGGCGCAATCGGCGTTGGTCTTTACGGTTTCTTTAACAGGTTGTTGATTCCGTTCGGTCTGCACCATGCGTTGAACTCCGTATTCTGGTTCGATGCGATTGGTATTGCCGATCTTTACAAATTCTGGGGACTGGGCGGATACGACACATCTCAGGCTGTTATCGGAGAGACGGGACAGTATATGACAGGTTTCTTCCCCGTCATGATGTTCGGTATTCCGGCAGGCGCTCTGGCTATGTATCATACGGCTAAAACGAATAAGAGAAAGATTGCAGCCGGCTTACTCGGCGCAGCGGCTCTCTGCTCCTTCTTAACCGGTGTAACGGAACCTTTCGAATTTGCGTTCATGTTCTTATCACCTGTTCTTTACGTTGTACATGCGCTTTTAACAGGTATCGTTTGTGCGATTACCGCGCTCCTTCCTGTTAGGGCAGGCTTTACCTTCAGCGGTGGTTTTATTGACTGGGTGCTCTGCGCGAAGCTTCCGGCAGCTCTCAATACATGGATGATTATTCCTATCGGTTTGGTTGTTGCTGTAGTTTACTATGCGGTATTCCGTTTTGTAATTGTGAAATTGGATCTCAAGACTCCCGGCAGAGAAGATGATGATGCCGAAGCGGAGAAGCGAGTTGTTCTTTCTAACGACAACTTCACGGAAGTTGCCCAGATCGTCTTAGAGGGTCTTGGAGGAAAAGAGAATGTTACATCTCTTGATAACTGCGTAACCAGACTTCGGCTGGAAATCAAAGATTACACGAAAGTGGATGAGAAGAAAATCAAGTCTGCAGGAGTTGCGGGCGTGATGAGACCGAGCAAGACATCCGTTCAGGTTATCGTAGGTACCAAAGTACAGTTTGTTGCGGATGAAATGAAAAAAATGTTATAAGTGACAAGATTGAGAAATAATCCATATGATTGTATTCCCGGCATATCGGAAGCCCCGTGTTCTATACGGGCTTCCGATATTAAACTGTAAAGAGGTTTTTAATAAAGCAAGAAAAGAAAAAAGGTGACAAAAAAAGATATAGGAATCTGTCTGTGAATGATATATACTATGGATGATGTCTTAGGACGGACTTTTGAACAAATTCTATATGTTTAAAAGGGTGCTTTAAGCGTGTGAGGCACGCAGATAGGAGTAGAAGTGAATATAGTTAGGGCAAAAGATTATAAAGACATGAGCAAGAAGGCTGCGAGTGTTATCTCTTCGCAGGTCATTATGAAACCGAACTGTGTTTTAGGTCTGGCAACTGGATCTACGCCGATTGGGACCTATGAAAAATTAGTGGAGTGGTATAACGGCGGGAATTTGGATTTTTCCAAAGTAGTTTCTGTGAATTTGGATGAATATAAGGGACTTACGAGAGAGAATGATCAAAGCTATTATTATTTTATGAACGATCATCTTTTCAGTAAGATAAATATAAAGAAAGAAAATACGCACCTTCCTGACGGAACGGAGCCGGACAGCGATAAAGCGTGCAGCGATTACGACAAAGTGATTGAGGCGGCAGGAGGAATTGACTTGCAGCTTCTAGGACTTGGACATAACGGACATATCGGCTTCAATGAGCCCGCAGATGAATTTATTCCCAATACACATTGTGTGGATTTGACGTCCTCTACCATTGAGGCCAATCAGAGATTCTTTGCTTCCTATGATGATGTGCCGAAGCAGGCTTACACTATGGGAATCAGGACAATCATGCTCGCGAAGAAGGTGTTAGTCGTGGTCAGCGGAGAAGATAAGGCAGCCATAGTCAGAGATGCCTTTTTTGGCCCGATTACGCCTGAGGTACAGGCATCTGTATTGCAGCTTCATCCCGACGTTACGCTGGTTGCGGACGATGCGGCATTGTCACTTATAAAATAGGAAGATAATAGAAAGGAGCTTGAGAGACATATGATTATTAAAAATGCTAATGTTTTTACGGAAGAAGGTAAATTTGTAAAGCAGGATATTTATATTAAAGACGGCCGGTTCGTAGAAAGCGAGATGCAGGCTGGTGCGGATGAGGTGATAGATGCGCAGGGCTGCATTGCTGTTCCGGGACTTACGGACATTCATTTTCATGGCTGTGTAGGCTATGATTTCTGTGACGGAACGAAGGAAGCGATTACGAAGATTGCGGAATATGAAGCATCAATAGGTGTTACCTCTATTGTACCGGCGACCATGACCTTGGGAGAGGAGATACTGACAGGTATCTGCAAGACGGCAGCAGAATACAGAAAGACTAGTAAAAATGATAAGGCTGCAGATTTGTGCGGAATCAATATGGAAGGTCCTTTCCTCGCAGAGAGCAAGAAGGGAGCGCAGAACAGCGCTTATCTCCACACGCCGGACGAGGGAATGTACGACCGTTTGAACGAAGCGGCCGACCATATGGTGAAGCTGGTGGCTATCGCTCCTGAAATAGAGGGTGCGATGGAATTCATTCAGTCGAAAAAGGGTGAGGTGGTGCTGTCCACTGCTCATACGGCAGCGGATTATGAAACGGCTCTGGAAGCCTTTGAAAAGGGAGCGACCCATGTGACTCATTTGTATAATGCGATGAATCCTTATACTCACAGAGCGCCCGGACTGATCGGTGCGGCTACGGATGCGGGAGCGGAGGTTGAGCTTATCTGCGACGGAGTGCATGTTCACCCTGCCGTTGTCCGCAACACTTTTAAGATGTTCGGAGAGGATAAGGTAATCTTGATTAGCGACAGCATGATGGCTACCGGTCTGGATGACGGCGATTATAGCCTCGGAGGGCAGGCGGTAAAGGTCGTAGGCAATCTGGCAACATTAGCGGACGGGACTATCGCTGGTTCCGCTACCAATTTGATGGATTGCGTAAGAACAGCGGTTCTCAAGATGCGTATTCCGTTAGAGACAGCGATTAAATGCGCAGCGGTCAACCCTGCTAAGAGCGTGGGAATATATGACGAATATGGCAGTATAACTCCCGGAAAGGTTGCCAATGTTGTTTTGCTTAAGACGGATGACCTCGCTTTGGACTCTGTTATTCTGCGCGGGAACAAATTATCATAAGGTGTGACGATATTTTGGATGCGGAACGGATAAAACCGTCCGCATCCTTTTTGAATTAATTTATTCGGAGCACTTTTAAAATCCGTTATTTTAGTGTATAGTACATTATGTATGAATATATTATAGGAAAGTATATCATATATAGTGTACGGTGAGCTGCTGTACGGCACATAATAAAGCTATGAGGAATGGGCATGAATTGTAAGGATATAGATAAAATGATACCGGCATTTTTAAATAAGGAATTGAGCGGCAGAGAATTGAACGATTTCATGGAGCACATTTCCAAATGTCCGGAATGCAAAGAGGAACTCAGCATACAGTTTCTCGTATTGGAGGGCATGGCCAGCCTCCAGGATGGAAGTACCTTTGATTTGCAGAAGAAGCTGGACAAGCAGTTGGAAGAAGCGAGAAGGAAGCTCAAAATCAGAAAAGGCATACATTTTTTGGTATACGGGTTGGAGATTCTGGCGATTATAACGATGATAACGATCATAGTACTGATAATGATATTATAAATAATTTATGGATACCGGGGAGATAGAAAGCGCATGAGCAAAATAGTTTTGATAGACGGACATAGTATTTTGAACCGGGCATTTTACGGAGTGCCCGACTTGAGCAACGCCGAGGGACTGCATACGAATGCGGTTTATGGCTTCCTCAATATCATGTTCAAGATTCTGGAGGAGGAGAATCCGCAGTATCTGGCGGTGGCTTTCGATGTCAAGGAACCTACCTTCCGCCACGAAATATATAAAGAATATAAAGGAACGAGAAAACCGATGCCGGCGGAGCTGCATGAGCAGGTGCCGGTGCTTAAGGATGTACTTAAGGCCATGGGGATCAAGATCATGGAGAAGCCGGGATTAGAGGCAGACGATATCTTAGGAACTCTTGCCAGACGTTCGGAGAAGGAGGGCATGGAAGTCGCCCTTATTTCGGGGGATAGGGATCTGCTTCAAATAGCCTCCGAGCATATCAAGATCAGGATTCCCAAGACAAAGGGAGGAAAGACGGAGATTGAGGATTACTACGCGGCGGACGTAAAGGCCAGGTATCAGGTAAGCCCTTTGCAGTTCATCGATTTAAAAGCGCTGATGGGAGATGCATCCGATAACATACCGGGAGTTCCCAAGGTAGGAGAAAAAACGGCTACGGAGCTGATGGTGCAATTTGGTTCCCTGGAGGGAATCTACGAGCACATCGAAGAAGTGACGAAGAAGGCAGTCAAGGAATCGCTCATAAACAATAAGGAGCTTGCAGATCTGAGCAGGATTCTGGCGGCCATTAACGTGGATGGCGATGTGGAATTTTCTTATGAAGATGCTGAGGTTCATGATTTTTATACGGAAGAGGCATATAAGCAATTCAAACGGCTGGAGTTCAAGAATTTGCTCAGCCGCTTTGAAAAAGGGCCTCTCGATAACAAGCAGGCGGATTACTTTAAAGAAATTACTGACCTTGCCCAGGCGGAGGAGGTTTTTGAACGGGCTCTTAAGCTGGGAGAAGGAAGGCATGCAGCCTTTGATGTCGTGGAGGATAGCGGTAAAGAGGAGGATTTCGTAGGACTTTGCTTTGCACTGGATGAAAAGGAGGTCTTTTTTATAAAGGCGGAGGGCTTCCTTACGAAAAAATATATGACGGACAAGCTGTCTGGCCTTGCCGGCAAGGTAAAGCTTGTTACTTATGATGTGAAAAATAAATATGCTTATCTTAGGACGGACAGGACGGAGGGGCTGTTTGATATATTAATCGCGGCTTATTTGCTGAATCCTCTGAAAAACGATTACGATCCTGAGGATATCGCCAATGAGCATCTGGGACTTATGATTCCTTCCAGGGCTCAATTGTTTGGAAAAGAACGCCTGAAGAAGGCCGCGCAGGATAGGGCGAAAGAGTTCACGGAGTACGCATGCTTTCTCGCCTATGTGGAATACATGGCAGCATCTGTATTGGAGAAGAAGCTGGCTGAGACAGGAATGGATAAGCTGATGCATGAGATAGAGATGCCCTTGTCCTATGTGCTCCATGATATGGAGAAAGAGGGCATCAGAGTAATGCCTGAGGAGCTGAAACGGTACGGGGATGCGCTGAACGGGCGTATCGAAGAGTTGGAAACGGATATTCATAAGCAGGCGGGGAGCGATTTCAACATTAATTCACCCAAGCAGCTTGGAGAGATATTGTTTGAAAAGCTGGGTATGCCCGGCGGGAAAAAGACAAAAACGGGATATTCCACGGCAGCGGACGTGCTGGATAAGCTTGCGCCGGATTATCCTATTGTAGCGGATATATTGGAATACAGAGGTCTGACGAAATTGAAGTCCACCTATGCGGATGGCTTGGCGGTGTATATCGGAGAGGGCAATCGTATACACAGCACCTTTAACCAGACGATTACCGCCACCGGAAGAATCAGTTCTACGGAGCCGAATTTGCAGAATATACCGATGCGTATGGAGCTGGGAAGGCTGATAAGGAAGGTGTTCGTTCCAAAGGAAGGTTTCGTATTTACCGATGCGGATTATTCCCAGATAGAGCTTCGTGTGCTGGCCCATATGTCAGGGGACGACCAGTTGATAGAAGCCTATCGCATGGATGAGGACATCCACAGGATTACGGCATCGAAGGTGTTTCATACTCCCTTCGAGGAAGTGACGGATCTGCAGAGGCGCAATGCCAAGGCGGTAAACTTTGGAATCGTATACGGCATCAGCTCCTTCGGTCTCAGTCAGGATCTTAGTATTTCCAGAAAAGAAGCGGCGGAATATATCGAGCAGTACTTTGCCACCTATCCCGGCGTGAAGAAGTTTCTCGACAAGCTGGTGGAAGATGCGAAAAAGAATGGCTATGTAACTACGATGTTCGGACGAAGAAGGCCGGTGCCGGAGCTTTCTTCCAGCAATTTCATGCAGCGTTCCTTCGGCGAAAGGGTAGCGATGAATTCCCCTATACAGGGCACCGCGGCAGACATCATTAAAGTGGCAATGATACGGGTGTGGAAACGGCTGAAAGAGGAGAATCTTCGCTCGAAGCTCATTTTGCAAGTGCACGATGAGCTGTTAGTGGAGACTGCTTCGGACGAGCTTTCTAAGGTGGAGCATATTCTGAAGGAAGAAATGCGTGCGGCTGCAGATTTGGCAGTTGTATTGGAAACGGATATGCACACGGGAGAGAATTGGTATGAAGCCAAATAAGATTAGGATTATCGGCATTACCGGAGGAGTGGGTTCCGGGAAGACGGAAGTTTTATCCTATATAAAAGGTAAGTATAACTGCACTGTTATTTTTGCAGACGAAGTAGCACATAAGGTGCAGGAGCCGGGGCAGGACTGCTATGGAGAGCTGATAGCGCTTTTGGGAGCGGATGTCTTAGCGGAGGATGGGCGAATCGACAGGACTAGGATGGCGGAGAAAATCTTTGCAGACGGAAATCTTTTAAAAGGGGTAAACCAAATCGTACATCCGGCAGTAAAAAGATATATTTTAGATGAAATAGACAGGGAAAAAGGGGAAGGGAAAATAGACTTCCTATTCATAGAAGCCGCATTGCTGATCGAGGACGGCTATGTGAATATCGCGGACGAGCTATGGTACGTCTTCGCATCGGAGGATGTTCGAAGAGAGCGACTGAAGAGCTCGCGTTCCTACAGCGATGCGAAGATAGATGGAATTCTTGGTAATCAGCTTTCGGAAGAAGAATATAAGAAGCATTGCAAGGTATGGATCGATAACGGTGGCAGTAAGCATAATACCTATGAGCAGATCGATAAGAAATTGGAGGAATACCTGTGGCAGAGATGAGCAAGGAACACTCAATGAAAAAGTATCCGGGACAGATGGTTTTTGGCTTAGATATCGGAACGAGAAGCATTGTCGGTACGGTAGGGTACCGCAATAACGATCGTTTTTACGCTGTGGCACAGCGCATGAAGGAGCATGAGACCCGGGCCATGATGGACGGGCAGATTCACGATATACATAAGGTGGGAGAGACGATAGCAGCCGTGAAAGAGGAGCTTGAGGCGGCTACCGGGCGCAAGCTGACGGAGGCATGTATTGCGGCAGCAGGCCGTGTGCTCCGTACGGTGAATGTGACGGCGGACTGCGAATTTGGCAGCGATAAGGAAGTCACAAGGGAGGACATTTATGCCCTTTCCACCATGGGCGTGGAGAAGGCATACGGGGAGTTCCAGGCCTTAAACGATACGGATATAAAATTCTACTGCGTAGGATATTCGGTGGTCCGCTATTACATTAACCATTACCCGATCTCTAATCCGGAGGGGCATAAGGCGAAGGTGATCAGCGCGGATATGATTGCGACATTTCTGCCGGACGATGTGGTGGATGGCCTTTATAAAGCGGTGGGAATTGCCGGATTGAATGTGGCGAATATGACATTAGAGCCTATCGCGGCAATCCAGGTGGCGATTCCCGAGATGTATCGGATGCTCAATATCGCTTTGGTGGATGTGGGTGCCGGAACATCGGATATTTCGATTACGAAGGATGGAAGTATTATTGCCTTCGGTATGATTCCCATGGCAGGAGATGCTTTGACGGAGACGATAGCACGTCATTGTCTGGTGGATTTCGCTACTGCCGAGCAGATAAAGCGCAGTGCGGGAGAGCTTGAGATTATTACTTATAAGGATATTATGGGACTAGAGCAGACAATTTCCAAAGCGGAGGTTTTAGAAGTAGTGAATCCCGTCATTAAAGAAATGGCTCTGCAAATATCCGACAAGATCAAGGAATTGAACGGTGGAAAGGCAGTCAGTGCAGTATTCGTCGTAGGCGGGGGCGGAAAGATGGAGGGGTATACGGATACCCTTGCCGAGGATTTGGGCATACAGAAGGAAAGAGTCGCCGTGCGCGGAGAGGAAGTCATGCAGAAGATAGAGTTTCTGGAGGAGAATGTGAAGAAGGATTCCCTTCTGGTAACTCCTATCGGTATCTGTTTAAGCTTTTATGAGCAAAGTAATAACTTCATTTTTGTGGATTTTAACGGAGAGAGAGTAAAGCTTTACGATAATAATATGCTGTCCGTAGCGGATGCCGCTATTCAGGCGGAATTTTCCAATGAAGGCCTTTTTCCGAGGAGGGGGAAGGAGCTGAACTTTACAGTTGGCCAAAAGACGAGAATCGTCAGGGGACAGTTGGGTGAAGCGGCGGTAATAAGGGTGAACGGGGAGGTGGCGGATATCCATACGCCTGTTCACGGCGGAGATAAGATAGAGGTGATAGCATCGACTGCAGGCGAACCGGCGGCCATGGAGCTGGGAGCGCTGAACGAGTTTGGCGATGTTATATGCGTAACAGTCAACGAAAAAAGGATCGAGCTGCCCAAATTTGCCAGCGTAAACGGTGAACTCCAGTCAAAGTTCTATGATATCAAGGAAAACGATGTTATCGAGCTGCTTAATTATTATACGGTGAGACAGATCGCAGAATTCATGGATGTCATTATCGACAAGAAAATGAATTTGTATGTAAATAATAAACTGGCTAATATGGACACCTTGGTATATGAGAACTTTTCGGTTATATGGACGATGGAGACACTTAAGCTTTCGGATGTGGAGCAGGATATGGAAGAAGGCAGAGAGGAAATATATGATAGGGAGAACTCCGATGGAGAAGTGTATGCTGGCGAAGCATATGAAGAGGTGGAAGCCGCAGGGGAAGAACCGGCAGCGGAAAAGGCTTCCCGTCAGGTGCCTCTAAGTCCTGAAGGAGAGCCGGTACAGACGGCGGAAAATACGGTAATCGCTGTAATCGTAAACGGTAAACCCGTAGCGCTGACGGGAAAGAGCGCCTATGTATATGTGGATGTTTTTTCTCACATCGATTTCGATTTATCCAAGCCTCAAGGATCAGCGGTGATTACCATGCTGAACGGGCGGGAAGCCAAGTACATGGAACCGCTTCAGAACGGCGACACGGTGGAGATATATTGGAAAAAGTAGAGACTTTGGAATGAAAGTATTGTGCCTGCATTTCAACATTTGAGGGCATTGGAAAGGCGTGGAGATTAATATGCGGTTATGTAGTATAGCCAGCGGGAGCAGCGGAAACTGTATCTATGTGGGTTCCGATACGACCCATCTGCTGGTGGATGTGGGAATCAGTGGTAAAAGGACAAAAGAAGGGCTGGAAAAGATGGGAGTGAAGCCGGAGGAGTTAGACGGAATATTCATTACCCATGAGCATAACGACCATATTAACGGCTTGGGCGTAATGGCGAGAAAGTATGGAATTCCCGTTTACGGAACAAGGGGAACGCTTCAGGCGATAAAGGAGATGTCTTCGGTAGGACAAATCGATGAATCGTTGTTTCAGGAAATCGAGGCGGATACTAAGATTACGGTAAAGGATATGGTATTGAATCCCATGCGGATATCCCATGATGCGGCTGAACCGGTGGCGTACCGTATCAGCCACGGAAAGCAGAGACTCGGTATTATTACCGACCTGGGCTGCTATAACGACTATACGGTGGAATGTCTAAAGGGAATGAACGCCCTTTTAATGGAAGCGAATCATGATGTGAATATGCTTCAGGTAGGTCCTTATCCGTATTATCTGAAAAAAAGAATATTGGGCGACAGAGGTCATTTGTCCAATGAGCTTTGCGGCAGGCTTCTTTCCCGGATATTGAATGATAATCTGCAAACGATTATTTTGGGACATCTGAGCAAGGAAAATAATCTGCCGGAGCTGGCATACGAAGCCGTAAGGGTGGAAATTGCCATGGCGGATAATGAGTATAAAGTCAATGATTTTCCGATTCGTGTGGCCAGCAGGAGCGAAGTGTCGGAAATGGTTGTAATATGAGGAGGAAAAATTATGAAGAGAACAATTATTACGGTAGTAGGTAAGGACACAGTGGGCATCATAGCGAAGGTATGTACATATCTTGCAGAGAACGACATTAATATCCTGGATATTTCCCAGACGATTGTTCAGGGATATTTCAATATGATGATGATTGTTGATACCAATCAGACCAGCAGGCATTTCGGGGATATCGTGGACGAACTGGCCTCTCTCGGCGAAGAGATCGGAGTTATCATCAAATGCCAGAAGGAAGAAATCTTCGACACCATGCACAGAATATAGAGAAAAGAGGGACGGACCTATGATTAATATATTTGAAGTCGCGGAAACGAACCAGATGATAGAAAAAGAGAATCTGGATGTTAGGACAATTACCCTCGGTATCAGCCTGTTGGACTGTATCGATTCCGATTTAAACAAACTGAATGAAAAGGTATACCATAAAATTTATGATGCAGCGAAAGACTTGGTGAAAACCGGCGAAGAAATCTCCAGAGAGTTCGGCATTCCCATTGTAAATAAAAGGATCTCCGTAACGCCTGTCGCGCTCATCGGCGGCGCGGCATGCCGGACGACGGAGGACTTCGCTTCCATAGCGAGAACTCTGGATAAAGTAGCGCATGAGGTGGGAGTGAATTTCATCGGCGGTTATTCCGCACAGGTTTCTAAGGGGATGACTCCGGCGGACAAGCTTTTGATTGAATCCATTCCGCTTGCTCTTTCCACCACGGAAAGGGTGTGCAGTTCCATCAACTTAGGCTCGACCAAGACTGGCATCAATATGGATGCGGTAAAGCTTATGGGCGAGATTATATTACAGACTGCAGAATATACGAAGGAAGACGACTCCTTGGGCTGTGCGAAGCTTGTTGTATTTTGCAATGCGCCGGATGACAATCCGTTCATGGCGGGCGCGTTCCACGGAGTGACGGAGGCGGATAAGATTATCAATGTAGGTGTCAGCGGACCGGGAGTTGTGAAGACCGCACTGAGCAAGGTGCGGGGCGAGAACTTCGAGGTGTTGTGCGAGACGATTAAAAAGACTGCTTTTAAGGTGACGAGAGTGGGGCAGCTCGTCGCGCAGGAGGCATCCAGGCGATTGAATGTTCCTTTTGGCATCGTGGACCTGTCGTTAGCCCCCACTCCGGCGGTAGGAGACAGTGTAGCGGAGATTTTGTGCGAGATAGGACTGGAATATGCGGGTGCGCCTGGAACTACGGCTGCGCTGGCGCTTTTGAACGATCAGGTGAAGAAGGGCGGCGTCATGGCCTCTTCTTATGTGGGGGGCTTAAGCGGAGCATTTATTCCGGTCAGCGAGGATCAGGGAATGATCGATGCGGTGATTGCAGGAGCTCTTTCCATAGAGAAGCTTGAGGCTATGACATGCGTGTGCTCCGTAGGCTTGGATATGATAGCCATTCCCGGAGATACGAAGGCAACGACTATTTCCGGCATTATTGCAGACGAGATGGCTATCGGCATGATCAATCAGAAAACTACGGCGGTTCGCCTTATCCCGGTCATCGGAAAAGGGGTGGGAGAGACGGTGGAATTCGGCGGCTTGTTAGGATATGCGCCGATTATGCCGGTCAACAA
>JAEWPN010000120.1 GCA_023399455.1 Bacillota bacterium | reverse complement strand
ACATCAACACCCTCTTTGTGCATGATAGCAACACCTTCGCATACATCGTTAGCTCCATAGCAGTTAACTTTCGCACGAAGTCCTTCGGAATAAGATTTTCTATATACTTCCTTAACCGTATTGGTGTAAGGATCATACTCTGTTTCAACAAAGGTAAAGCCGTTAATTCTGGAAATTACCTGAGCAGCATCTTTTCCAAGTCCGTTAAGAATAACTCTTAAGGGGTTCTTACGTACCTTATTAGCCTTTTCAGCGATACCGATAGCACCCTCTGCAGCTGCAAAGGACTCATGTCCTGCAAGGAAACAGAAACATTCTGTCTCTTCTTCCAATAACATCTTACCTAAGTTGCCGTGACCAAGACCTACCACACGGGTATCCGCAACGGAGCCGGGAATACAGAAAGCCTGAAGACCTTCACCGATTGCAGCAGCAGCATCCGCTGCTTTTCTGCAGTCCTTTTTGATTGCGATTGCGGCACCTACGATGTAAGCCCAGCAAGCGTTCTCAAAGCAAATAGGCTGAATGCCCTTTACCTGATCATATACGTTAAGACCTGCGTCTTTTGTGATTTTTTCCGCTTCTTCGATAGAAGAGATTCCATAGCTGTTCAATACGGAATTAATTTTATCAATTCTTCTTTCATAAGATTCAAATAATGCCATTTTTTATGTCCTCCTATTCTTCTCTCGGATCGATAATCTTAACAGCATCAGCAACACGTCCATACTGGCCCTTTGCCTTCTCCCAAGCTGTGTTCGGATCATCGCCCTTTTTGATGAAATCTGTCATTTTGCCAAGGCTTACAAACTGATAACCGATAATCTGGTCTTCCGCATCGAGCGCGATGCCCGTTACGTAGCCTTCTGCCATTTCAAGATAACGAGGACCTTTCTCTAAAGTACCGTACATAGTACCAACCTGACTTCTAAGTCCTTTTCCTAAGTCTTCAAGACCTGCACCAACCGGAAGTCCGTCTTCTGAAAATGCGCTCTGGGTTCTTCCGTAAACGATCTGTAAGAATAATTCTCTCATAGCAGTATTGATAGCATCGCATACGAGGTCCGTATTCAACGCTTCCATAACTGTTCTGCCCGGTAAAATTTCAGCTGCCATAGCTGCGGAATGAGTCATTCCTGAACATCCGATAGTCTCTATCAGAGCTTCCTGAACAATACCTTCCTTAACATTAAGTGTGAGCTTGCAAGCGCCCTGCTGAGGAGCACACCAGCCTACACCGTGTGTCAAACCGGAAATATCCTTTACATCTTTCGCCTTAACCCATTTTGCTTCTTCTGGGATAGGAGCACAGCCGTGATTTACGCCTTGTGCTACCGTACACATTTCTTCAACTTCCTTTGAATAAATCATGTGAAAACTCCTTTCAATATGTAACTCGTGAATATTTTGTCATAATCGCAACTACTATTCTCGCATACTTTCTACAAAAAATCCAGTATATTTTCAAATAACACCTTATTTTTTATTATGAAACAGACGGCAAAAATTTTCATCTCTTTAAAGCTTGCTTAATATCGTATATATAAATGATGTCTTTCTCTTTTTCATACCTCGAAGTCCCTCTGCTATGCTGGCCATAACATTTTGGGGAACTTTTACAGATTCCTTATAATGACCTCGCCCTTATCTTTATAAATGCTGTCCGGAGGAATATAACCCCTCACAGAGGAGGTTGGATATATGCTGGAATTTTTCCCTATCACCGTTCCCGGATTCAGCACAGAATTACAGCCTACCTCTACCATATCGCCCAACATCGCTCCAAACTTCTTAAGGCCGGTCTCGATACAGCCGTTCTCAGCTTTTGCCACCACCAGCGTCTTATCGCTTTTTACGTTGGAGGTGATAGAACCGGCTCCCATATGTGCCTTGAACCCAAGTACGCTGTCGCCCACATAATTGTAGTGAGGCACCTGAACCTTATTAAAAAGAATAACATTTTTCAGTTCCGTAGAGTTTCCCACTACCGCGCCTTTGCCCACGATGGCATTTCCTCTGATAAATGCACAGTGACGTACCTCCGCATCCTCATCGATAATTGCAGGACCGGCAATGTAAGCGCTTTGAAAAACGGTTGCTGATTTTGCGATCCAGACGTTTTCCCCTCTTTTCTCATACTTATCTTCGGGCAGAGAATTTCCCAGCTTCACGATAAAGTCCTTGATTTTGGGCAATACCTCCCATGGATAGATGACTCCTTCAAAAATCTCCGAAGCAATTGTCTCCGAAAGCGTATACAAATTTTCAATCTTAAATTGTTCCATCGCATTTCCTCCTCTTTTTGCCTTTCTTAAAACGAAGTTTACTTCGCCTTGTGAAACATATTGCGCCCTGTGGGCAAACTTCACTTTTTATAGTTCTTTGCCGCTATATCGAACTGCATATAAAGCGTGGACTGGTTTTCCATCTGCTTTACGCTGTTCGTCCTTCGTGTTACGAAATCATCAAGCTTACGCATATATTCATCTTCCGTAATGCTTCCTTCCGACACAAGTGTCAGTCCCTTTTCCCAGCTGGCGGTAAGGGCCGGGTCTAGCAACGGCCTTATGGCCCCCGCCACCACATCGTATATCATCTCACCCATCAGGGTGGGGGTAATGATCTGAGTCTTTTTATTCAGTGACAAATATTTAATATTTACCAATTTCTTCAGTATCTCGGCCCGCGTAGCGGAAGTTCCGATGCCGCTTCCCTTTATCTGGGCGCGCAGTTCTTCGTCCTCGATGAACTGGCCTGCATTTTCCATGGTAAGTATCATCGTTCCGGAGTTATAGCGTTTAGGCGGAGATGTCTCTCCTTCCTTGATTTCAAATCCCTTTAAGGACAGCTCATCACCTTTTTTCAGTCGCCTGAGCATGGCCATGAATTCAGGATCTTTCGTATCGTTTCCTTCCTCTTGGCCTTCCCCTTCTTCCGCACCCGCTTCTTTATTCTCTGCATCCTTGCGTTCCGGAGCTTTACTGCTCTCCTCCTTCTTCTTAGCGAAGGAGAATTCCGCCGCCCTTAAATATCCCAGGTCAGCTAATACCTTGAAACTGGCAAAGAATCTCTCTTCCTTCATTCCTATGGTCAAAGCAATTTTTTGATACACGGCCGCCGGATAAAAAATACAGAGAAAACGTCTGACGATAATTTCATAGACCTTAGCTGCTGTAGGGCTTAAGCTTCCCAGATTTCCAAGCCCCTGCCCGGTGGGAATGATAGCATAGTGATCGGTGATCTGCTTATCGTTCACATATCTGGTCTTGGCGATGTTCTTATAGGTACCCTTTTGAAGCACCTCTTCAGCAAGCTCTGCTGTCTGGGAATAGCCTTTGAGTCCGCT
Source organism: Bacillota bacterium (assembly GCA_023399455.1). Lineage (GTDB taxonomy): Bacteria > Bacillota > Clostridia > Lachnospirales > Lachnospiraceae > Kineothrix > Kineothrix sedimenti. The sequence continues at coordinate 1,713 of JAEWPN010000120.1, read as the reverse complement.
TATATTCTTGTATATCTCTTTTGCCACCGCAGTCGACAATACTCTGGCGTCTGTTCTCGGATAAGTGGCCATCTTTTTTTCGTATAGCTCCTGTACGACGCGCAGCGTTTCGTCGGGGCTTATTTTGAAATATTTGGAGCAGTCGTTTTGAAGCTCCGCCAGATTATACAAGAGAGGTGGATTTTTCGTCTCCTTTTTCTTCTCTACAGCTTCTATGACCGGTACTGCCCTGGGAGTCTCCTCCAATGCATTAATAAGCTCCTGAGCGGTCTTTTTTTCCTTGAAGCCATTTTCCTTATAAAGAAGCGGTGAATTAAAATATTTCGTCCCTTCAACCGCTTTCCATTCGCAATCGAAGCTCCTTCCCTCCGTCTCCACTCCGGCTATAACCCGATAGAAGGAGGTCTTCACAAAGTTGCGGATTTCCCGCTCTCTGTTGACTACCATACCCAGGACACAAGTCATGACTCTTCCTACGGAAACCACCGCCTTGTCCGTTTTCAGATACGACTTAATGGAATTGCTGTATTTCAAAGTGAGCACCCGCGAGAAATTGATTCCCATGAGATAATCCTCCTTCGCCCGAAGGTAGGCTGCAGAGCAAAGATTATCATAGGCAGACAAATCCTTCGCCTCCCGTATGCCGCGCAATATTTCCTCTTCCGTCTGGGAATCGATCCACACACGCTTCCTTTGTTTTCCGCTTACTCCTGCCTGTTTCTCCACCAGACGATATATGTACTCTCCCTCCCGCCCGGAGTCAGTGCAGACATAAATGGTGTCCACCTCCGTGCGGTTCAAAAGCCCGCTTACGATCGTAAATTGCTTTTTTACATTTTCAATGACTTCGTACTTAAACTCTCCGGGAATAAAAGGCAGTGTAGCCAAAGACCATCTCTTGTATTTCTCGTCATAAACCTCAGGATAACTCATGGTTACTAAATGACCTACACACCATGTTACGATCGCTTCCTCCGATTCCATGTAGCCGTCCCTGTTGCTCATATTCAATTTTAACGCTTTCGCGAACTCTCTCGCCACGCTGGGCTTCTCCGCAATATATAAACTTTTTCCCATGAAATATTAAAAAACTATCCTCTCTTGCAACAAGCCCTTGCCATAAAAATGACAGGGCTTGCTATAAACAATTTTTATACCGCAGTGTATTTAAGTAATTCCTCAACCTCGTCAGAGGGCATCGGCTTTCCTAAAAAGAATCCTTGAATGTTATCGCACTCAATGGATTTCAAATATTCAAACTGCTCCTTCGTCTCCACACCTTCGGCCACCGTTTCAAAGCCTAGTTTCTTGACCATATAAATAATGGACTCCGTAATTATCTTCGTATTATCGTCAGAGACCACCGTGTCGATAAACGACTTGTCTATTTTCAACGTGTCGATGGGAAGTCCTTTCAAATAAGAAAGGGAGGAATACCCCGTTCCGAAATCATCTAAAGAAATACGGATTCCATAGCTTCTTAAAGTGACGAGCTTGTTCGTAATCTCTCCAAAATCATCAATTAACACACTCTCAGTAATCTCCAGCTCCACCTCTGTAGGCCTCACATCGTATTTTTTCAAGATCTTCATCAATTTACTTACAAAATCCGATTTTCTGTACTGAATAGCCGATATATTCAAGGAAAGAATCAATTCTGACTTATATTTCTTCTTCCACTGGGAATAGATACGAATGCTCTCCTCAATTACC
>JAEWPN010000117.1 GCA_023399455.1 Bacillota bacterium | reverse complement strand
AGGTGATCATTGAATGTGTCGAGCTGACGCAGGAAATCAAGGATATTTACACCTATGCCATATCAAAAGGAATCGAGCTGTCAGGTGCGGAAAACGGACATATTGTAAAAATCAAGCTGGAGGATATATATTATTTTGAAGCGGTAGATGAAAAGTTGTTCGCCTATACACAGAATCGGGTATTTGAGATAAAGCTCCGGCTGTATGAGGCGGAGAGGGCTTATGCTCCTTATCACTTCATTCGTTGCTCCAAGTCCGTGGTGCTGAACCTCATGCAGCTAAAGAGCATCAGTCCGGCACTGAACGGCCTTTTTCATCAGTACAACTCTAATAACTATAGGCAGTGCCATCATAGGCAGTGTTTATCTCAAAGAGGTCACCTTCGGCTATTATGCCTTTTTTTCTCCGCCTCTGATAGGGGTGTTGTCCTCTCTCCTGGGTATCGTGAGTTATTCCAAGAGAGAACTTAGTGTAGTCGAAGCTATTGTGAGGAAGGGGCTTCATCTGTTTTTGATCGAAGCGATGATTTTCGGACTTAACTATGCTTCGGGAGTTCGTTTTTCACCGGGACTTTCTGTCATTCTGGCTCTCTTTATTATGCTCGTATTCGTTTCCGTATATGTAATCACGTGGTTGAATGATAAGCGAGTGGCCGATGCTTTCAATAGGGAATTGGAGCTTTTTCAAAAAGGAATTGAATAACCATGACGTAATAAAGCAAATTATAACGCACTGGAAATCTTAAGAACTTTAAGATTTTCGGTGTTTTTTTATTTCATAGAAAAGACAGTGAGCAGAGCACACTTTTGTTCTTTTCAAACGAGAATTCGGGATAGGACGGTGAGATATATAAAGTCGAAAGAAATTGATTTATATAATAAAATGTTAGGTAACAAAAAATATAAAACAAAAACATAAAAAAGAATGAAAAAGAAAAAAGTAAAATAAAACAAAATTATTAATTTTTGCGTGTTCAAAAATCGACGATAATTAGATAATGTGGATAGAAAATAAAAACATAAAAATAAAAAATATACAACTTGCTAACTTGCTATTGCTAAAAAGTAAAAAATATGTTAAGTTAAATATAACAAATGTAAGCTAACAAATGATTTTGAAAAGGAGAGCGGATATGGCAGCGCAAAAACCAATATCCATGCAGAACATTGCGGATGAGTTGGGCATCAGCAAGGTAACAGTTTCCAAAGCCCTGAACGGAAAAGACGGCGTAAGCGATGAACTGAAGGATAGAATTTTTCAGGTGGCGGAACAATATGGCTATATCCTTCCCGACTACGGACAGCGGAAGACGAGGAAGGTCGGGGTCATCATGAGTGACCGGTTCACCTCCATGTCGGACAGCGGGAAATTTTATATAGGAATGTATGAGAGAATCATTAGTGAACTGAGAAAGGCATCCTGTACCAGCGTTATGATTACTCCTAACAGAAACAGTCTCATGGGAGATTTAGAGACGATTGAGAAAAAAGGAATGTTTGACGGTCTCATCCTATTGGGGATTCTGGACCATGTAGTCAGAGATAAGGTGGACTCCATCGAGCTGCCGAAGGTCTATGTGGACGTATACGATGAGACGCATAAGTCCGATTCCGTAGTAACAGAGAATATCTACAGCACCTATGAGATGACGGAATACCTTATGCAGATGGGACATAAAAATATTGGATTCGTAGGTACGGTAGGAGCCACCACCAGCATTACGGACCGTTATCTTGGATATATGCGGGCTCTTATGGAACAGAGAGTAGATCCTAACCCGCAGTGGCTGATACCGGATAGAACGATAGAGGGAGAATCGATAGATCTTAAACTTCCCGATACGCTTCCCAGTGCTTTTTTGTGCAACTGCGATGAAGCGGCCTTTCGTCTGGTAAGGGTTTTGAAGGAAAGGAATCTTCGCATTCCGGATGACATATCTATCGTTGGCTTTGATAACGATATTTATGCGGAGCTGTGTGAGCCTCAGCTTACGACGGTGGCCGTTAATATGGAAGAAATCGGTAAGGTAGTATCGAGGAGGATCATCAGGCACATGGATAATCCGAGTAAGAAGGGCGGAGAGGTCTACCGGGTGGTAGGCAAAAATATTTTCAGAAACTCTGTCAAAGATTTAAATAAATGAAGATGCGGCAGCCGCATAAAGGCAAAGGAGGAGAATGCAATTGAGAAGTGAAAGTGTTCGGACGAAACGGAAAAAGAGACATTGGACAAAAAATGATACCGAGCTTTCGATATTGGCGCTTCCCACCACGGTATGGTATATACTTTTTTGTTTCCTGCCGATGTTCGGGTTGGTCATTGCGTTTAAGAATTATAAAATTACGGGCGGAAAGAGCTTCATTTATAATGTGATCCACAGCGAATGGGCGGGCTTCAAGAACTTTGAGTTTTTAATTAAATCGAATGACCTGTACATCATACTGCGCAATACTATTTTATATAATTTGACATTTATCGTTTTGGGGATGGTACTTTCCGTAGGTATGGCGATTATGATCAGTCTGCTGCACAATAAGAGGAAGTCAAAAGTCTATCAGACATTGATGTTTTTCCCCTATTTCATGTCATGGGTCGTTGTAGCATATTTTCTGGATGCCTTTTTGAATCAGAGCAACGGACTCGTTAACGGAATGATCAGGGATGCGGGAAATACACCCGTTCAATGGTACATGAAGGCGGGGGTATGGCCATTTATACTCATCTTTATGTATCTGTGGAAGTCTACCGGATACAACATGATCATTTACTTATCCAGTATTACAGGAATCGACACTACCTTGTATGAAGCCGCGGTGGTAGACGGGGCCAACAAACGCCAGCAGGTATGGTATATTACACTTCCTTGCCTTAAAAACGTCATTATTATGATGTTCATCCTGAATGTGGGAAAGATATTTTATTCGGATTTCGGATTGTTCTACCAGCTTTCACAAGGAGCCAGCGGTTCCATATTTAACGCGACGGCTACAATCGATACTTATGTATTTAACGCGCTCCAGTCGGCTACTCCAATTGGAATGACCTCGGCGGCTACCTTCTTCCAGTCGGTGGCATGCTGCATTACCATTCTTGTAGCCAATGCTATTGTGAAAAAAATCGATGAAGACAGCGCTATCATATAGAAAGGAGGAATGGAATATGGGAAAAAATAAAGAGGCGGAAAATTCAGCTTCCAGGCTTAACATGATTGCAGGAAAAACAAACGCATTTTTTAACATTATTTTTACGATTGTTGCCTTGATGTGCGTTATACCTGTGGTATTCATATTTATCATATCCATTTCATCCGAGCAGTCTATTAAGATGAACGGATACCGTTTTATACCGGAAGCTTTTTCTGTTGACTCCTACCTGTTTTTATTCAGGGAAGGAGAAATGATAGTCCATGCTCTTGGTATCTCTATTCTCGTTACGGTAGTGGGTACGGTGCTTGGCGTAGCGCTTACTACATTGATGGGGTATGTGCTTTCGAGGAGCGATTATAAGCTGAAGGGTTTCTGCACGATGATAGTATTTATTCCCATGATTTTTAACGGAGGTATGATTTCCTCTTATGTGGTAAATACGCAATTCATGCACCTGAAGGATTCCATATGGGCTTTAATCCTCCCGCTGTGTGTCTCTTCCTTTAATGTAATTATATGTAAGACTTTTTTTAAGACGAATATTCCCGACTCGGTAATTGAATCGGCACAAATTGACGGCGCATCCCAGCTTACTATTTTCGGTAAAATAGCCATACCGCTGTCTAAGCCTTTGATAGCCACTATAGCGCTGTTTTTGACTTTTGGATATTGGAATGACTGGTTCCAGTCTTCTCTGTATATTACGAATACGAAACTGTTTTCCCTGCAGGCCCTTTTAGACCATGTGCAGAGGAACATTCAGATGATGGCGAATAATCCGACTCTGGGAGTCACGATGCAGCAATATATGAATTCTATGCCCAAAGAAGGCGCGAGAATGGCTATGGCGATTATCATCATCGTTCCTATCGCATGTACCTATCCGTTTTTCCAGAAATACTTTATATCCGGACTGACGGTAGGAGCGGTAAAGGGCTGATGAAAAATTTTGAAAACGCTTGCGTTTTATTTTCAGGGAGCGAAAATATTCCTGAAAGAAACACTTTTAAATGATATAAAAGTAAAAGAAAAGGAGAGGTTGTATGAAAAGATTAGTAGCAATGGCAATGGCATGTGTCATGGGAATCGGCCTTCTTGCAGGATGTGGAAGCGATGGCGGAGCACAGACTGACACGGGCGAGACAACGACAAGCAAAGAAACCACAGGTGAGGAAACTGCAGAAACTCCCTCGGTGAGTGAGGAAAGTGGCAATAGCGGTGAAGTGATTACGTTAAAATGGATTCAGGTAGGAAATGGAATGCCCACGAACTATGATGCATGGCTGGCTCAGATCAATCCTTATTTGGAGGAAAAAATCGGAGTGAATGTGGACATGGAAATCGTGCCTTGGGGCGATTGGGATAACCGCCGCAGTGTAATCGTTAACTCGGGAGAGGCGTTCGACATTCTTTTTACAGACCAGGCGAGATATAATTCGGAAGTGGCGACAGGAGCATTCCTCGATATGACCGACCTTTTAAAGACCTCTGCACCGGATCTGTATTCAATGATTCCTGAGGATTATTGGCGGGCAGCTTCCATTAACGGAAAAGTTTACGGAGTACCTACCTATAAAGACAGCTCTGTAACCGAATATTTTATCTGGGACAAAGCAGTAGCGGATAAGTACAATATCGATATCGATACGGTAAATGATTTTACGGGCTTATATGATGCGCTTAAGACGATTAAGGACGGCGAAGGAACTGAGCCCTTTTATATGTCGAAATCGGGAGCCGATTTCCTTGTAACAGCTTATTTCGATCAATTGGGAGCTGGTCTCTCTGCCCTTGGTGTGAAATATAATGACGATACGAAGACTGTTGTAAATCCGTTGGAGGATGAGGACATTCTGAAAAATCTCGATATCATACATCAGATGTATAAGGAAGGAATTATAAACGGTGACGCTCCGACAGCGGACGATGCGAACAAATATAGAACGTTCTTCACAGCACAGGGCTGGAGTGGAGCGGCAGCTTCCACATGGGGACCGAACAACGGAATTGAAGACTGCGTAGCGGTACAGTACGGTGACACGGTAGTATCCAACACCTCAGTACGTGGTTCCCTGAATGCCATTTACTCGGGCTGTGAGCATCCGGATAAAGCGCTTGAGCTTTTACAGCTTGTAAATACGGACTCTAAAGTACGTGACTGGTTATATTATGGCGTAGAAGGCGAGAACTTTAACTATACGGACGACGGCAAAATTGAGAAATTGAACTCCGACTGGAGCATGGCTGGATATACGCAGGGTACTTTCTTCAATGTTTCCCAGCTTGCAGAGACAGAAGTAAATCAGTGGGATGAAGTAAAGGAACTGAATGCAAACGCGGAACCTTCCGTTATGCTGGGCTTCGATATGGATACCAGCAGTGTAGAGACCGAGCTGGCAAGCTGCCGTGCGGTATATGAGAAATACAAATCCGAATTCTGGACCGGAGCCAGGGACCCGAGAGAATTGATTGAAGTAATTAAGGGCGAACTGGATGCAGCAGGCTGGGAAACCATCCGCGCAGAAGCTCAGAAGCAGGTTGATGCCGCGGAGTAAAATATGAAATAATGAGCAACAAGCTTCACGGATTGCTCTTATATTAACAAAGGAGCATTTTCAATAGCATTAGGAGAATGCTCCTTTTTAAAAAGTATGGGGTGTGAAATGTATCTGATTCCTGAACCAAAAGCATTGACAATAAATGACGGATTCTATTATCTGCCTTACTGCGGAACCGTCGAAATACCGCCTTCCTGCTCGCAAAGGGCTTATGGTTTTGCGAAGCTGCTCCAGGAAGATATTATAGACGAACTGGGCTTTTTCTATGGGATCGTAAAAGGATCGAAAGAAGGAACGATAAATCTCAGCGTGAGGGAAGCTCTTGGGAGTGAGCATTACCTGCTTGATGTCAGTGAAGAAGGCATTTATATACAAGGCGGAGATGAGAACGGACTTCTGTATGGAATCCAGACCTTTCGGCAGATTCTTCGTCAGGAAGGTGCCTGTATTCCCTGCCTTTGCATGGAGGATTATCCGTCTCTTCCTAACAGAGGCTTTTTTCACGATGTGACGAGGGGCAGAGTACCGACGCTTGAGTGGCTGAAGAATTTGGCGGATACGCTGAGCTTTTATAAGATGAATCAGATGCAGCTCTATATAGAGCACAGCTTTCTTTTTGCGCAGTTCAGTGAGATGTGGAGGGACGATACTCCTCTGCGCGCGCAGGAGATCATGGAGCTTGATGCCTATTGTATGGAGAGGGGGATTGAACTTATTCCTTCCCTTTCTACCTTTGGACATTTGTATAAGCTTCTGAATACAAAAAAATACAGATATCTTTGTGAGCTGACGGATGCGGGAAGGAAACCCTTCAGCTTTATGGACAGAATGGCCCATCATACCATAGATGTCTCTAACGAGGAGAGCTTTTCTCTGGTCAAGCAAATGATCGCCGAGTATATGCCGTTATTTTCCTCGGGGAAATTCAATATTTGTGCGGATGAAACCTTCGATTTGGGAAAAGGAAGAAATAAGGAAAGGGCCTCGCAGGAGGGTGTTGATGCTCTTTACATGGAATATGTGGAGAAATTGTGCGGATTTCTTGCCGAAAACGGTCGCATTCCTATGCTTTGGGGTGATGTCATGCTGGATTTCCCCGAATTTGCTAATCGGCTGCCGGAGGGGACGGTATGCCTGAACTGGGGCTATGCATATAATCAGACAGAGGATTCTACCCGCATTTATGCGGAAAACGGAGTGAGACAATATGTATGTCCCGGTGTAGCGGGATGGAACCAGCTTTTGAACCTGCAAAGGAACTCCTACGAAAACATCTCCAGGATGTGTGAATATGCAATGAAATATAAAGCCGAAGGGATGCTCAATACGGATTGGGGAGATTTCGGTCATATCAACCATCCGGCATTCAGCATTCCGGGGCTTATTTACGGTGCGGCGGCTTCGTGGAACGGCGGCCTTCCTTCTTACGAGGAGATGAATGAGGCCATTTCTTCCCTGGAGTATGGAGATTCCTCCGGCACTTTGTTAAATATAGCAGGAAGGTTGGGGGAGCAGGAATGCTTTGGCTGGGGAAACGCTGTTTACTGGAAGGAAAATGGCTCTAAATCGGATGTCTCCAGGAAGAAAGAAGTTCTGGCAGAAGCTGCAGAACGGGTGAAAACCATACCGGAGAAAAATCGGGAAATAGATGTCTGCGTACAGGAGCTTGCGGGATGCACGAAATTCATGGACGGCACAATGCGAAAGAGAATTTATCCCTATTTACTGGCGGCAGAAGGAATGAAGCTGTTTAACCGCATCGGGGGAATCGTTGTGAACGCCGAAACGGAAAGCCGTGTTACAGAAGATGTATTTCAGGCTGCGGAGGAACTGGAAAAGTGGTATTATCAATATAAGCTTTTGTGGCACACGGTAAGCAGGGAATCGGAACTTTACCGCATTGGAGAGGTGATTTTCTGGTATGCCGATTATTTAAGGGATTTGAAAGGATTGTAGGAGGAAGAGTCATATGTGGTTTATCGATAAAAGAATACAGGTAATCTGTGATGAATTGAAGAGGCTTACGATTGTAAAGGCTTCTCCCATAGAAAACATCAGTTATAAAAAGGGCAGATATTTCTATCCGTCCGAAGCAGAGAAAAGCGAAGTTCCTTGGGAGGAATTCTGCCCTAAGACGATGAAGTGGTACGGTCCTGACGGGCACTACTGGTTTAAGGCAGATTATACCGTTCCCGGAGAATGGAATGAAAAAGCGCTTCGGCTTCATGTAAAGACTCAGATCGAGGAATGGGACGACGGGAAGAATCCTCAGTTTCTATTATTTGTAGACGGAAAAGAGACGCAGGGTTTAGATATGAACCACCGCACCGTTTCGCTTGCCGCAAGAGCTAAAGCGGGTGAGACATGGAAGCTGGACATACAGGCGTATACGGGAACCTTGCATGCGGAGTTCGATATGATCATGGAGATGCAGCAGGTGGATCTTGAAATAGAAAAGCTGTATTATGACTTGATCGTTCCGCTCCAGGCATTCAGCCGCATGGAGAAAGATGATAAGGTGAGAATGGATATTGAGACGGTGCTTAACGAAGCGGTGAATCTTTTGGATCTTCGCACACCCTATTCAGAAGCTTTTTATACAAGCATAAAAAAGGCTGATGCTTATCTGGAAAAGGCACTGTATGAAGATATGGGCGGATACGAAGAGGTAATCGCTACCTGTATCGGACATACTCATATCGACGTAGCTTGGTGGTGGACCGTAGAGCAGACGAGAGAGAAGGTAGGAAGAAGCTTCGCCACGGTACTGAAACTGATGGAAGAATACCCTGACTATAAGTTCATGTCCAGCCAGCCGCAGCTCTATGATTTCTTAAAAGAGCGCTACCCTGATTTATATGCGAGGATAAAGGAACGGGTAAAGGAAGGCCGCTGGGAACCGGAAGGCGGTATGTGGGTGGAAGCGGACACCAACTTAACCTCAGGTGAGTCTCTGGTACGCCAATTCCTGTACGGAAAGAAATTCTTCAAAGAAGAGTTCGGTGTGGACTGTAGAATCCTGTGGCTTCCTGATGTATTCGGATATTCGGGAGCTCTGCCTCAGATTATGAAAAAGAGCGGCATCGACTATTTCATGACCACGAAGCTGGCATGGAATCAAATAGATAAGATGCCTTACGATACCTTTAACTGGAAGGGCATCGACGGAACGAAAGTATTTACTCATTTGATAACGACGCTTGGCGTAGGTCAGAGCAGCGATGACTTCTTTACCACTTATAACGGAATGCTTCATCCTGACGCGATTATGGGCGGCTGGAAGAGATACCAGAATAAGGAAATAAATAACGACATCTTAATTTCCTTCGGGTACGGGGACGGGGGCGGCGGTCCTACGAGAGAAATGCTGGAAACCTCCAAAAGAATGGAAAAGGGAATCAAAGGAATACCTAAGGTGCGTCAGGAATTCTCCGGTACTTATTTCGAAGAACTGTTTGAACGTGTTAAGGATAATCGAAGGCTTCCTACCTGGGAGGGTGAGCTGTATTTCGAATATCATAGGGGAACTTATACCTCCATGGCAAGAAATAAGCGCGCTAACAGAAAGAGCGAGTTTTTGATGATGAATCTGGAGCTGCTTGGCTTAATGGCCTCTTGGAAGGGCATAGCCTATCCGAAAGAAGAAATCGATAAAATGTGGAAGACGATACTTCTCAATCAATTCCACGATATTCTTCCCGGTTCCTCCATTCATGAAGTATATGAAGTGACAAAGAAGGAGTATGAGGAATTGGCTGTAACGGGAAATGAACTGCTTACAGAGAGAATCGAGGCGCTCGCCGGAGAAGGAAAAGCGGTTACGGTACTCAATACCCTCGGTTTTGACAGAAATGATATCGTGCGTCTTCCTAAGGAGTGTAAGGGCGTATTAAAGGATGCGCAGGGTCATGTATATCCGATTCAGAACATGGAAAATGAAGCAGTCGCTTTCCTTGCAGATATACCCTCTAAAGGCTTCAAAAGTTTTGAAATGGCGGCGGGAGAAGCTGTGGAAAGTCCCTTCAAACGATTGGGCGGAAGTCTGGAAACGCCTTATTATAAGGTAGAGCTTGACGGAAACGGTCTCTTTACTTCCATTTATGATAAGAAGAATGAAAGAGAAGTGTTGAAAGAGGGGGAAAGAGGCAATCTCTTTAAGATGTATGAGGATAAGCCCATTTATTATGATAACTGGGATATCGATATTTACCATACTGAGAAAAGCTGGAAGGCAGAAGCTGTCAAGAAGCTTGAATGGCTGGAAGAGGGACCGGTTTGTACGGTTCTTAGCATAGAACGCGAGGTGAGCAATTCCTTGATAAATCAGAAGATTTATTTCTATGCGGACAGCCCGAGAATCGATTTCGAGACATATGTGGACTGGAAGGAGCATCAGCATCTTCTGAAGGTGCATTTTCCGGTGGACATCCATACGGATGAGGCGTCCTTCGATATCCAGTTCGGCAATCTTACGAGAAAGGTTCACACGAATACGAGCTGGGATATGGCGCGCTTCGAGTCGTGCGGGCAGAAATGGATGGACCTTTCGGAAGGACACTATGGCGTCAGCTTACTAAATGATTGCAAGTACGGATATTCAGTAAAGGATTCCGTTATGACACTTACTTTGATCAAGTCCGGTATCGAGCCGAATCCGGTAACGGACCAGGAGGAGCATTTCTTTACCTACTCCTTATATCCTCATG
>JAEWPN010000115.1 GCA_023399455.1 Bacillota bacterium | reverse complement strand
ATAAAACACTCATTAAGTAATCATGTTAAGTTTAGCAAAGTTGTATTTCTTTTTCAAGAGAAACATTTCTTGAGTTTTCGTTGGATTGAAAGAATTGACTATTTGTGATACAGTTAACATATTGTTTATAATTCGGGCATAAAAGATAAAAATACTGTTAAGAAAGGGAAGTACAAATGAAGTCTATAAAGCAAAAATATAGTGAAGAAGTAAGTATTCTTTTATTATTGACGGCGACGGTGTAGTAATCGCACATCCTGATATAGAACAAGTATCGGAGCTTTATAATTACATAACTTCCAAAAAAACAGTTTTAAAGCTGGATGAAAATGGTTCTGTCGTTGTTGAAGATGGTAACCAGGTAACAGAAGAACAAGATATTGAAGTTCCAGATATTTTAAGTGAATAAGTAAAAAGAAATTTTATGACTAATAATAAAAAAGGTCTGTAAACATCAGAGGATATATTCTCTGATGTTTACAGCACTCCTATACGAAAAATTCTCTGAGCAGCTCCTCCAGCTCTTGTTTTTCCTGATGGGAAAATATTGTTTTCTTCTCTTCCTTACGAAATGGCTGAGGCTTGCCCTCCTCCATTTTGCTTTTCCATTCGGGTTCCTGTTCTTTGCGCCTGGGAGCAAGACCTATTTCCTCCCGCATGGCCTCGATATCCCTCTTTGTTTCCAGACTGCTTTTCGTTTCCGCGCTGCTTTTTTCCAGCTTGTCCGCCTTCTCCGCTTCTTTAACGGCTCCGGCATTATCCGCCTTTTCTCCCCCGGTAATTTCCGCCCAATCGATAGCGGACTGACGCAGTTTGTTAGCCATATGATTTTCCAGATAATCCACAAGGTTAATCTTCAATCTTTCCCGTTTTCCCTGTATATCAACCAAACCGGAAATAGAAAAAAATACATATAATCCTAAAAAACTGATAATATAATAAGGAAGCACCTTTCCTACTGTTTCTCCGCGTACGATTTCCCTGCAGGCCCCTGCTCCCGCAGCCACGATAGACAAGAGCATCAGCTGTCCGGATAAATGTTTAAATCCTGTTAGGGATATCCCCATAAAGGATACCTTGGAAATAAACTTATCCACAAATATGGGGATATTAGACACTCCTTCGTTCAACTTATAGCAATTGGCGAACTTCAATTTGCATTGCTTCAAAAATTTATTGTTGGTAGAGGACATATTATCCGTCTCTTTTATCATTTTTTGGTATATTGCTCCTATCATAATCTGGCATATTATGCTCAATAATAAGAGTATCAAAAAAGCTCCGCAAAGAAGCTTGTGTTCCAAAAAGACCTCAAGCATGGCAAACCTCCTTTTCCCGATTTAGATATTATAAACAAAAGTATACCGCATCTCAATAGACAGCAGGCTGTAATCCATTGCATTTTTCGACAAGCCGAAGGAATACCACTGGAAAAATATAATCTTTTCTGTTATAATTATTGCAATCAATGTATATATGTCTAAGAGAAGAACGCGGATGCGTTCTTTTGGTTTGCATATTTTTTGACAATTTGTTTTTAGAAAGGCGTGGTTATTCATATGAAATATCAGACAAAAGGCGTATGTGCAACATCTATTGATGTTGAATTAAATGACGGGATTATCGAGTCTGTTTCTTTTACGGGAGGATGCAACGGCAATTTACAAGGTATATCTAAGCTGGTAAAAGGAATGAATGCGAAAGAAGCAATCGATAAATTGAAGGGAACTACGTGCGGCTTCAAGTCCACCTCTTGTCCCGATCAGCTTGCAAATGCGCTTGCAGCTATGATAGGTGAATAACGAGTGATTAAGTCTGGAGGCATTTAATATATGGCAAAAAGAATCGTACTTACCGGCGGCGGAACAGCCGGTCATGTAACTCCAAATATTGCGTTAATTCCAAGACTTCGGGAATTGAACTACGAAATATACTATATAGGTTCTTATGAAGGCATTGAGAAAAAATTAATCGAGGATTTCGACATACCATACTACGGTATAGCCACCGGCAAGTTCCGCCGGTATTTCGATCCGAAGAATTTTACAGATCCTTTCCGCGTCATGATAGGCTACTCGGAAGCAAGAAAATATCTTAAGGATCTTAAGCCCGACATCGTCTTTTCAAAGGGTGGATTCGTCAGCGTTCCTGTGGTTCGTGCCGCCGCATCCTTAGATATCCCCTGCATTATCCATGAATCGGATATGACCCCGGGATTAGCCAACAAGCTTTGTATTCCCGTAGCTTCCAAGATATGCTGTAATTTCCCGGAGACCATTCAGATGCTTCCCGGGGGAAAGGCCATACTTACCGGCTCTCCGATTCGCGAGGAATTGGCCAGAGGCAACAAGATAGCAGCCTACGACATATGCAGATTCACCTCCAACAAGCCGGTAGTCATGATTATAGGAGGAAGTCTGGGAGCGGAATCCATCAACAAGACTGTGCGCGACGCTCTGCCTAAGCTTTTACAGGATTTCCAGGTAGTTCATATTTGTGGGAAAGATAAAGTGGATAACCTTATGTTAAATATTACGGGCTATAAGCAATTTGAATATGTGAAGACAGAGCTGAAGGACATATTCGCCATGGCCGACGTAGTGGTTTCCAGAGCCGGAGCTAACTCTATCTGCGAACTTTTAGCACTTAAAAAGCCCAATCTTCTCATTCCGCTTTCTACCCACAGCAGCCGCGGCGACCAGCTCTTAAATGCTAAATCCTTTGAATCACAGGGCTTCAGCCTCTTGATCGATGAAGACTATCTTACAGAAAATTTACTGGTGGAAAAGATTCATGAGCTTTATTTCACCAGGCAAACATATATAGACGCGATGAGCAAGAGCAATCAGCTAAGTTCTATCCGTACAATCACAGATCTCATCGAAGATACCACAAACGGCCGCTGATTCTGCGGGAATCAAGGTCATACAAAAGATAAGAAAGCAGTGATTAATTATGTTTATTGCCCGACAGCCTATATTTAATAAGGCGATGAAGATTTATGGGTACGAGCTCCTGTTCCGCTCTGATTCCAGCGCAGTGAGCTTTGGGAATGCTTCCTCCGTCTCCGCTACGGCGGCAGTCATCGGAAGCTTGTTTGAGCAGGGCATCGATCAGGTCGTCGGCAAGTCGAAGGCTTTCGTCAATTTCGATTACGATTTTATCATGTCCGATAATATCGAGTTGATCAAACCTGAAACCCTCATTATCGAAGTTTTAGAGACAGTAAAGGTAGATGCTGCCCTGATAAACAGGATCAAGAGCTTGAAGGACAAGGGCTATCAGATAGCGCTGGATGATTTTGAAGAAAGCTATGGCTCTTATCCCATCGTGCCCCTGGCCGATATTATTAAATACGATATTATGGTTACACCCTTAGATACCATTACTGCCGATATAAAACGGGCACTATCCCAGAAAAAGCTTCTTCTTGCAGAGAAAATCGAGACGGAAGAAGAATTCCAAAAGGCATTGAGAATGGGCTTCCACCTATTTCAGGGATACTTTTTCTGCAAACCTAAAATTGTGGACGGCTCTAGTCCGAGAAGGTTCTCGAAGGTACAGTATTCCATGATTCTCAGCGAGCTTAGCAAAGATGAGCCTTCTTACGACGCTATCACAGAAATTATCGAATCGGATGTCAATCTGGCATACCGGATGATGCGCGTAATCAGCCATAAAAAAGGAGAATCCGCCTTTAATTCCATAAAATATGCTCTGGTCCGTATGGGCCTCATCGATTTGGAGCGGTGGATCAACATTCTGATGCTTCAGGATATTTCCCA
>JAEWPN010000090.1 GCA_023399455.1 Bacillota bacterium | reverse complement strand
CGGATCTGTGAGTTTGTAACTCCGCTAAGAGCGGTATTCACCACAAATAATCCGGTGAGAAAAACTAATATGAATAAGATACGAGATACTATGGATTTGCGCATAACTTCCCCCTTAAATTGTTTTTACATATTTTGACAATCATATCTTATCATTTATCTTCCTTTATCGTATCTAATGTCATAAACTGTCGGTTTTAGAGCACAAACTGCATTATAAACATATTTGACATTGAAAGGGGCGCAAAAAGGCATTTCTCACATGGTCATCTCATTATATTTCAATTCCATTGTTTTTCCCTTCCACAGCAAAAAAGAGCCGCAACCTCTTGGCGGCAGCTCTCTTTAACTTTTTATAACACTTTGTTTATAGCATTACGCTTTTTTCATGCTTTTCCCACTTTTTACGGAACGGATCGCAAACACGCCCCAAAGGATCAAAGCTGCAATAATGGCAATGTCCACAAATATCATCACCAGCATCCATACTGGCAGCAGATAGCCATCTGATTGGATACTCATGGCATTGCTGTTGACAACCGAATACAAAATATTCTTTGTCGCCTGCCGAAGAAGCGTAATCTGCGTTGCATCATCGGTCATGGCAAATGTCTTGGCATCCTGCGTTAAGAACAAGTCGCCGCCGGCACGGATCATCTCGTCCACGTGTGTATAGGTATTTAAGCTATAGTCCGTAATGACCGAGCCATGGAAGCCCCATTCATCACGTAGCACCTGCGTAAGCAGTGCATAGCTGCCGCCTGCCCATTTCATACCCACACGATTGAAGGAAGACATCATGCCTGTTGCCCCGCCTTCTTTCACTGCAATCTCAAACGGCAGAAGATAAATCTCCCTCATTGCCTGTTCATTCGCCCATACGAGTATACCGTTATATTCACGATCCGTCTCCTGGTCATTGATTGCAAAATGCTTCACGTAACAGTAGACGCCTTTTTTCTCCGCTCCCCGAATCACACCTGCGGCGAATTTGCCGGACAGCAGGCCGTCCTCACTATAATATTCCCAGTTTCTTCCCGCAAAAGGAGAACGGTGGATATTCACGGCCGGTGCATACCAACCGGAATAAGGCAATCCGTCACCTTTTTCATTGCCTGCAAGACCTTCTTCACCTACCAGCTCACCCATTCTCTCTGCCAGAGCAACATTCCAGGTGGAGCCCATTACACATTCTGCCTGATAAGCACAAGTCCCGTATACGACTGATTCTGATAAAAAGCTCGTAAACCCGCTGGGGCCATCTGCATCTGTCGTGAGAGGTTTGCCGACCACCCCGTCAATGCCCTTTACTTCATTGGTGCGGAAAGCGCCGAAACCGACCAGATTCTTCATCTCCTCAAGGGATATTTCATCCAGCAGCGTTTCCCAGCGCGGGTCATCGAAGGACACCTCTCCTACGTAACTTCCGTCCTCGGCATAAAGCATATCCCTCAGAGACAGCCCGTTATTTACCGGTGTGGCAGAGGGCGCATCTCCCGTTACTTCCCATGGCTTTCCTTCATCAGGCTCTGTGTATTTACGCTTGATTGATTCATCCAGCGCTTCCTTTAATTCATCTGTCAGGGTTCTTTCACTGTCGTCCAAATAGGCTGTTGGAACCGTACCGGCAAAATCTTTACGGGATACATAGGATGCATAGGTGTCCGTCCCGAAAATACCGGCACTCACATCATCAAATGCATTTACAACTTCCGCTTCTTCGCCGTCTGCATTCCTATCAGTGGACATCTGCATACTGTCATTCAAGGTATATACTGCACCTGCCTTCGCCGTATGCGAATCGCTTCCTACGATGATATTGTAATCCCCTGCTTCCAGCTCGTAGCCGCTGAAACCATTCTCATTGGCGTCCGCATAGTCATAAGACTTCATATTCTTCACATCCAGAGTAAGCGTAAGCGTCTCTTCTTCTCCCGGAGCCAGAAGTCCTGTTTTGGCAAAATCACCTAAAACAACATGTGCCTTTTCAATTGCAGGCCCTTCATAATCATAAGGTGCGCTGTAATACAACTCTACAACATCTTTTCCGGCATAATCTCCGGTATTTTTAACCGTCACGGATACCTCTAGCGTATCATCTGCCGCAATAATGCTTCCATCAGCTTCCGCAAAGGAAACATTCCAGTCAAACGCAGTATAAGAAAGACCATACCCGAAAGGATAGACTACGCTGTCTTCATACCATGTGGACTGCGGGTTCGCTTTCGTCTCCTCATATCCGCGGGTCTCATAATAACGATATCCTACATAAATACCTTCTTCATAGTTTACAAAAGCATAATCCGTTTTGTCACCTTCATAAAGATAGCGGTTGCCGAATTCACTTCCATAAACGCCGGTATTATACCAGGTCGGATCCATCGTAAAATCTGCAACCCAGGTATCTACCGTATGACCGGAGGGACTAATCTGATTCCCTTGCGTATCTATTCCCGTCAGAATCTGTCCCAAAGCCATAACACCCGTTGCCCCCGGAAATCCCATCCAGAGAATGGAATCTATTCCTTCATCTGCCTTTAATTCCGGTATTTCCATGGTGGTGCCCACATTCAGAACAACAATAACATTGGAAAAATTTTCTTTTACATGCTCCAAAAGCGCTTTTTCATTTGCGTCTAATTTCAGATAATGGCTATCTGCAGAAGAAGCTCCCAAGACGGCGTCGCCGCCAAAGCTGTCTGCCATTGTTCTGGGAAGGTCAAAGCCTTCTCCGCCGATTCTGGAAAAAACAACGATTGCCGCATCCTGATAATCTGCATAACTGCCCGTCACATCAGATGTATAAGAATCCATCTGCGTTTCCCCTGTTTCGAAACCGGGCAGCCTCTGTCCTGATGTCATGGCAGGATTTCCCGGTCTTCCGCTGCCGGATTTGCCGGAATTCTCATAAAAACTCTTAAGCGTTTCATTATAGGAGATTCCCGCTGCATCCAGGCTCTCATATAACGTCTTCTGCGTTGCCCCGCTACTGCTGCTGCCTGAACCGGAACCGGAATAAACAATATTCACTGAATTCTTGCCAAATACACTGACACGTGCGCCATCTGCGGACAGGGGAAGCACATCATTTTCATTTTTGAGAAGTACGATTCCTTCCTTTTCCACCTCAGTCACAAAATCATTTGCTGCGCTTAATACTTCTTCCTTACTGGAATACTGTCTGTCATACCACTCAACTCTGTTATCCTCTACCACATTGGCGCGTTCTCCGCCAAAAACAAGGCTTAATGAATTTGTAACAATGGGTACGCTCAATAGAACAGCTGTTACCGTAATTACAAGAACAAGTACGATAGCCGTCACGATAAACCAAATTTTTGTTTTTTTATGAGCCCAAATAAAACCCATAATTATCTCCTTTTCTTCCGCAGCTTCTTATTTCAGACCCGCGGGCACAATTTTTAACAATGTGATGTTGATACCTACGGATTGTTACGCACTTTGTGGTATCATGATATTATTCAATGTTTTCTACAACCTCATCCATGGAAAGCGCTGCGCCTGCCGTAATCTTCAGACAGTCAATGGAAGGTGCACTTGGCATATTGCTGCGATAGGTATTCTCACCGGCAACAAAAATAATTTCGTTCTCGCCTGCTTTCAACTGGATTTCGCCAAGATTCTTTGTTTTGAAATTTTCCTGATTGCTTGCATCCGTACCGTTATCTGTTGTAAACTCCTCATACTGAACTGCTTCACCATTTACAGTAACTACGAAGCTTGTAGGATTCCAGGTACAGTTTCCTAATGTATTAGAGCCAAGTACTGCTTTCAGCGTAGCTGTCGTATCCGCATCTGATGTGATGACAAAGGTAATTGGACTTTTTAAGCCAAGCTCCCCTACATAAAAGCCATTGCTTGCATCAGCATTTTCTTTTGCAAGGCCGATGCCTGTCGGAGAACCGGATACTCCAAGCCCCTCCAATCCTTCCAATACAGTGTATTCTGCTTCAAAAATAAATTCTGTTCCGTCCGCTTCCTTCACCTCATTATTCGCTTCTTCCGTAGTGTTGCTTCCGGCTTCTGAACCGCCGCCTCCGCAGGCAGTCATCAATACCATTGCTGCCGTCATAAACAAAGCTGCTATTGCTCTCTTTTTCATTACGTCACTCCTCCTGATTTAGCGAAACAGATGCACCTGCTTACCGCGCCGCATCTGCATCTGTTCCGATTTATTTTTTTATTATATATTCCGTATGATTATTTAGCAACTATAAGCGCAAGCTCAATAGCGGCCGGTTCATAACCCGTTGCTTCTGCCGTAATCTTAATCGTGTAGTCGCCTGCTGCAGACGGCGTTCCGCCGATAATACCGGTCGCCGCATCAAAAGTCATTCCCCCCGGCAATCCTTCTACCGTATAAGCAATATCAGAATATGCATAGTAGGTATTTAAAACAGCAGTGTTTAACGCATCTGAAGTATATGCTTCACCAACCTTGGCATCTGCCAGTGTTACAGCAACATCTTCACCATCAACTTCAACGGTATCTGTATAAATTACCTTCGTGCCCTTGGGAAGCTGCATCGCATTACTGTTTGCAACCATATACAAGATCTGCTTGGCAGCTTCCTGCATACAGTGGATTGTAATATTCTGAGCATCTTTATCCATAGCAAGGATTTCTTCTATATCCAGATATATGCCGCCTTCAAGACCATAAACCTTGGCATCTAACATCATATTAGCGCCTGCTTTAATCAACTGATATGCATTACAGGAATTGTATAATACGATATCCGTTACAACAGCACCATTGAATCCCCACTCGTCACGGGTAATCTGGTTCATAACACCATAGCTTGCAGAACACCACGTCTTGCCGATTCTTGTAAAGGATCCCATTGCGAAAGTAGCTTCACCTTCTTCTACTGCTTTCTGATACCCTTTCAGGTAAACTTCTCTGGCTGTCTGCTCTGTCATCCATGCGGACAGACCATCCATTCCCGTACCGTTTGATATAGGCCCAAAACGATATGTGGTAGCACCGCCGCCGTCATTATGGAATGCAAAATGCTTCAGCGTAATATAGCATCCCTTTGATTTTGCACCTTGAGATACGTTAGCAGCCAGGCTTCCTGTCAGGAGAGGATCTTCAGAATAATACTCTGTTACTCGGCTGTCAAAAGGGGAACGATGAATGTTCATACCCGGTGCATACCACCCGGTATAGCTGTATACGATTCCGCCCGATACCGTGCTGTTACCCCACAAGCCCTGCTCGCCGATTATTTCTCCCATCTGATAAAGAAGGTCTTCATTAAAAGTAGCTGCGATCATGGGTTCTGAGCTAAAGTAGTTGAACCTGTCATTTGTATCGGTGTAGTTACCTGTCCATCCCTTAGGGCCATCGGTATCACGTGAATATGGTTTGCCGATATACGGTATGCCAACGGAATTGAATCCGCCTACATTGACCAAATCCGCTAATTCCTGTAGCGTCAGTTGTTCAACCAATTCCTGATATCTCGCATCGTCTGCATCCGCGCCGATCAGATCGGACAAAACCATGGAATATTTATCTGCTGTACGGTTTGCAGCATCTGCCTCATAAACGGGTGTGCCGATTGCCGTCGCATCATAATAAGCGTTGTATGCCGCATCATCATAGTCCCATGTAGCATATTCCTCTTCAGAGATTTCTTTTACAGCCTCAAAACCATCCGGCATTGTTCCTTTAAAATCACTGCGGGATAAAGCTGTATACCCTTCGTCTGCAAAACCTTCTGTTACATCGTCCAAAGCATTGGTGATCTCCGCACCTGTAACCGCTTCATTGCACAATTCCTTTTGCGCAACAATGTAATTAAAATCAACATCATTTGCGTTCATGCCATAGTGAGCATTGCCTGCAACCTTAACATTGTAAGTACCTGCATCCAAAACGTATGTCTTATCTGTCACATCATCGTAGGAAGCCATATCGGAAACATCAATGGAAACCTGTAGGACCTCGCTTGCGCCCGGTTCAAGTATACCTGTTTTTGCATAATCTCCGAGAACAACATATGATTTTTCCATTACCGTATCATTGCCTGTTTCTTCTGTGCCGTAAGGAGCCGTATAATATAACTGAACAACTTCCTTACCTGCAGCATCGCCGGTATTGGTTACTTTGACGTCAAATGTCAGAGTATCCGCTTTGGTCACTGAAGAATCTGCTGCTGTAGCAGGAGTCACTTCCCATGTAAAGTCAGTATAGGAAAGACCATAACCGAAGGGATAGTTTACATTCGCATTCCACCATGAATCCTCCGTGCCTGATTTGTTTTCTTCATAGCTTCTGGTTTCATAATATCTGTAACCTACATAAATGCCTTCTTCATAACCTACGGACCATGTATTTACCGGTTCGCCGTTTACACTGTACCTGGTATAACCGGTCATTGTGCCGTTGCCGTCTTCACCCTGTGCCGTTGCACTGGTTCTGGTGTTGAAAATCGTGTAAGACGGGCTCTGCGTAAAATCTACCGCCCAAGTATCAACCGTTCTGCCGGAAGGATTCACTTCACCGGCAATAATTCTCCCCAGCGCCTCAAATCCGTTGTCGCCGGGTTCGCCGATATTCAGAATCGCATCAACTGCATCATTTTTTTGAATTTCTGCAATTTCAATCGGAGTACAGTTATTTACCAGCACAATAACTTTATCAAAATTTGCAGCTGCATAATCAATCAGGTCATACTGCTCATCATCAAGCTGCAGGGAGTGAATTCTTCCGTCCTTTGCAATCTCACCGGTGCCGCCCGAAATGACAACTATAGCCGCATCGCCGTACTCTCCCAGAGATGCTTTCCATTCATCAGTCCCGGAAGCTTCTGCAAAATCAGCTGCCACCAGGATATCGGAAGCTTTCTTGGGAACATTCCCTTGCTCATCTGCCTCCGCCCCTTCTACCTCCTCTGATGCCCACTGCGTGTAGAGGTCAAGGACTGTTTTGTTCAGAGCAAACCCTGCATCTTCCATTCCTGAGATTACGGTGGTCTCCGCAATAGCTGCTCCGGCAGAAGCGTCAACGACGTTCGCGCCGGAACCTGCATTCGGATCGACTGCCGCGTAACCAAGCATCGTGACTTTTGCTCCGCCTGCAAGCGGAAGTGCAGCACCTTCATTCTTTAAAAGGATCATACCCTCTTCAGAAATCGCCACATTTAAATCAAGCCCCGCCTGTAATGCTTCTTCCTTACTTGTATATGCAGACTCATACAGAACAGGTGTTTCCGATAACGCTGTCTGTGTTTCTTCTGGACTCGCAGATGTTTTTGGGGTTTCGGTTGTACTTTCAGTCTGCCCTACATTGCCTCCGCAGGCTGTAAGACTAAGTACAAGAGCTCCGGATAACATCAGAGCCATTAATTTTTTTAACTTTTTCTCAATCATTATTTCCCTCCTTTTTCTCGCCTGTTTTTAAAGAACTTAGGCAATTAAAATATATCATAATTTTTTCTTTTTTGACTTGGTTTACACAAACTGTCCTTTTTCTTTCATAAACTGCTTTTAGATATGTTTATATTTAACAAAGGGGGAAATGCAAATCCAGATTCCTGTTTTGTAACCGATTTTCTTATGTCAAACAATCCCCCATCTATGTAATTATAAAGTGTCTTTTCAGAAGAACAAAAGTGTGCTTCGCACACTCTCACGCTAAAATACTTCGGCAGCTCAGCTTTTGTTCCGCGCGCGAAGCTGCGTATCCTGCACGGAGTGCTTTTATTTCATAGGAAACCGAAACTTTACTACTGCAACGTAACAAGATCTTTCCTATGAAATAAAAAAATAAGGGGCAGTCCACCCCTTATCAAATTTATTCTTTTGGTGCCGGAATTACAATATTGAGCTCGAACCAGTTCCCTTTTTTATTTATCGTCACCCATCCACCATATTTTTTTGCCGTGTATTTGATACTCTTTATTCCGTATCCGTGATATTCCCTGTTCGCCTTCGTAGTAGCAGGAAGATTATCCTCAATTTCAATATCCCCTTCAAAATAATTTTCAAAACGGAGCACGATAAAGTCCTTTTTCGAAACCACTTCCACATGAATGAGCCTTTTCTCCTGTTCCTCAATCTGAATCTCACATTCGATAGCATTATCCAGCGAATTCCCAAATAGCGTGCATATATCCATAACATGCATGAAATTCAGGAGTTTGCCATCCACCACGCATGTCAATTCAATATTATGCTTCTGGCAGGTAATGCTTTTTCCTGTCAGAATAGTATCCACCACGGAGTTACCCGTCTTGTTCTGCGCCTCATACATCTTGATTTCGCTTTCCATCTCATCCAGAAACGCCAGCCTCTTCGCCGAATCCTCTTCCGCCCGCAGAACCGCTATCTGATGCTTTAAATCATGATATTTACGGTTGACTATATCGATGCTCTCACCTGACTTACGGTATAAAGTATACTGACTCTGTAAAATATTCCGCATGGCATCCAAATCGTACTTTGCCTGCATCTCTCTCCTCAAAATGTGATACGCGTATAAAATAGTGAGACCGCTCAAATCAACCAGGGTACGAATATTGAAAATCTCCCTTGTAATCTGACTGCTGAAAGGTGTATTGGCGTAGACAAAGCTCAAATTACTCACAAAAAAGACTGCCGAACCAATCGCAATGACGAAGACCAATTCCTTTGCCGTCGTTTTTTCCTGAGAGAGGTACATGTGTTTCTTTTCCAAAAAGAAAACTCCTACATATACTACTGCATAAGTTGCCGCCAAAACAAGTATGCTTAGCCATAAACTTAAGTTTTGTGTGCTTCCCACTATATAATAATACAGCTGCCATTCCAAAGAAGCTGCAAATTCTGCCAAAATAAAGGCTCTTATACAATAGTATCCTGCGTTGATCCAATTCATCTCGCAGGAAAGATAAAAGTAAAGAAGCATCAGGCCAATCGCCAGGAACATGCCCAAAAGCCAAAAATTTTTAGAAAAGTGACCTGACAGTTCCAGAACCAGGCATTGTATAATCAGCGTTGATCCCATAAACAGCCACATGGCAGCGCCGCGGTATCTCTTCTTCAGCATGAGTATATATACACTGCACGCCGCCCATTCCGCGATTCCAGTGTATAGTCTCGGAATCTCAGTAAGGATTACTTGGTCCATCATATCGCTCCTCCCAGGTAATTTGTTAGTTCTTCCATAAATTCCTTCTTTCTTCCCCGACTGATCGCTATGCTTTCACCATTAATAATCACACAGTCATTCTGCACGCCGTCCACATAAGCCAGATTTAAAAGACAGCCCTTATTACATCTAAAAAAGTCTGTCCCCTTTAGTCTCTCCTCCGCCTCCTTCATAGTAGCAAAGGTAACATATTCTTCCGTGCGAGTATGAAAAATCAATCGATGCCCCTGACTTTCAACATAACAAATGTCGGAAACATAAAGCTTTACCGTTCCACCCTTTACTCCTACCGCAATAAAATTATTTATCTTCCGGTTAATCCTGCCAATAGCTTTATCCAAACTCTGTGAAAAAGAAAAATAAGACACAGGTTTGAGCACATAATCCGTTGCATTTACCGTATATCCGTTAATGGCATATTGGGCCATATTCGTTATAAAAATAATGATTACCTCGGGATCACTTTTAC
This sequence comes from Bacillota bacterium, assembly GCA_023399455.1. Classification (GTDB taxonomy): domain Bacteria; phylum Bacillota; class Clostridia; order Lachnospirales; family Lachnospiraceae; genus Kineothrix; species Kineothrix sedimenti. The sequence goes on along the minus strand of JAEWPN010000090.1, from coordinate 70,318 downwards.
GAATAACGGAGGCCGCTGTCATTCCGTCCATAAATCTCATTTCTATATCCAGAAGAATGATGTCATATTCCGCTTTATAGTTTTCTACAATCTCATCTCCATCTGAAAAAGTTACGATACTTAGCTCCTGACCGCGCTCCCTCTGATACTGTGCCAAATAGCTTTTTAACTGTTCAACACTTATTGGATCATCGTCTACGACAGCGATACGAATCATTGTTTTCATCCTCCCTTCCTATTTACTGCCATTGTACCAAATTATCCGGGTAACGGCTAGTATGGGATATCTTATTTACTGCCGCAAAGAAACTGCTTCTTCACTAATTAGTGTCGAAACAGTTCCCTCGCTCGCTTAGTTATCTATTTTTTCTACAACAATGGGATTTCTCCTGCGAAATCTCCGATATGTGAGAAATACCATTAAAAGAATGAGACCGCCGCCGATTACACTAACTCCTATCTGTAATTTCTGCACGATCTGTACGCCTTCCTTGAATTCACTTCCCGGCATTGCTCCATTCATAGCTTTTGAATTCACAATGGTATACAGCATGCGGTGCATTGCCTCTCGTCCATAATGATACTCCGCCTCATTCGATTCATTAAAGGAATAACGGGCTCCTTCCGGAATACTTGTAAGCTTTCCGTCTGCTCCTGCTTCTATCATCTGGAACGCATCCATAAAGACTCCGGTATTCGCATTATCGGTAATCACAAATCCATTAAAGCCCCATTCATTTCGAAGTACTCCGGTAATTAACGGATAATGTCCTCCTGTCCAGGTATAACCGATCCGGTTAAACGCAGTCATGATTGCCTGACCGGCAGGGAATTCCCGAGATTTGTTTACATAATTCCCTTCTTCCGTTTTTTCCACATAATTCAGCGTAATATTTCCTGCTTTTATACTCATCTCGAAAGGCTTTAAATAAATTTCACGAATAGCCTGTTCATTAGACCAAGTAGCAGCGCCATACTGTCCTTCACGATCCCCCCGGTGATTTTCCTGATCGTTTAATGCAAAGTGTTTCAAGAAAGCATAAACTCCCTTCTGCGCCACTCCATAATTGGTCGCAGCTCCCACTTTACCGGACAAGAAACCATCCTCCGAATAATATTCACCATTTCTTCCACTGAAAGGTGTACGATGAATATTCATGGAAGGTGCATACCATCCGTGTGCTCCTCCAAGGATGGCTTCATTTCCTATCATTTTTCCAAACTCCTCTGCCAAAGCGGTGTTCCAGGTCTGTGCTAAAACCATACTGCTTGGAAACATCATACCAGTTCCGCCATATATTAATCCTACTGCTGTATCCGCATCTACATCGAACGGCTTATCGACAGAGTCGAGAGAAAGTGTTCCATATCCCGCCTGCGCTATCATTACCTGATAATCTTCGGGCGTTAACTGATCCAATAAATTCTCCCAGCGGCTATCATCATAATCCAAGCCTCTCATATCGATCAATCGAAGTCCATTATCCGCATTATATACGATCTTTGCTTTAATCTCACTGGTATCTATCGGATTTAAGGAATCCGTCGAGTCCAGCTTCGCAAGCAAATCATTGCTTAACGTTTTATAATATAAATAGGATGCAGGATTTCCACTTTCATCCGTTCCATTTATTTCATTTCCCCACGTACTGATCGAGTCGCTTATTATGCCGTCATGAGCCGGGAAGGTTCCTCCCCAGTCGCTTCTTGTCAAATAGGTCAGGCCACCGTTCGCCTCATCAAATTGGTTATTGATTTCAGTTCCGGTATAAGAATCTTTAGAATAAACAACTGCATCAACATCGCTATTTGACGGTTCATATTCGGAAACCAATTCTGCATTTCCATCTGCCGTCATTTTGTCCGCCACACTCTTCCCTTTTGCAGTCAATACATTATTTATAGCGCTATGAGCATTATCAGCGGCTGTAATATAATAAGTTCCGGCATCCAGGATATAAGTCTTCGCATTTACATAATCATATGATTTTAGCTGTTCCTGCTCAAAAGTAACAACTACTGTCTCCGTCTCTCCGGGTGCCAGTTCATTTGTTTTTCCATAACCGACTAAATTAACAGATGCTTTTTCTACTTTATTCGTCTTATCATATTCGGTATATGGACTTTGTACATACACCTGAACAATGTCTTTGCCCGCCATCTCTCCTGTATTGGTCACATCTACTTTAACCGTGGCTGTTGTTCCATCCCAGGAAACGGAATAATCAGACCATTCAAATGTTGTATAGGAAAGTCCGTATCCAAAAGGATATACCATTTCAGACGCATAATCAAAGTCACCTGCATTCCCCTGCCTCAACACGACATCTTCGTACCGGGTCTCATAATATTTATATCCTACATAGATACCCTCCGAATAACTGATATAGTTATATTTGGTCGGGCTTCCGCTCTCCGTATAATATTGATAATCACCAAAGTTCTGTGCCGCCGGAGATGCCAGCGCATCTGCTGCAAAAGTATCTACCGTACGGCCTGACGGATTGGTCCTTCCCGCATATATATCCGCTAACGCTTTAATTCCATAATTTCCAAGCGCTGGTGCAAATACGATGGAATGAATATTAGGAAACTGACTTACCCAGTCCAGCTCCAATGCCGCATTTGAATTAACGAGTAACGCCACATCATCAAAATTATCATTTAAATACTGCAAAACCTCTAATTCGGTAGAATCAAGCTCCAGGTAGCTTTTGGACTGATCCTCCGCCTTATCCGTATGGTTATACATGGAACGAGGCATATCCCGGCCTTCTCCCGCCACACGCCGAAGTACGAATACGGGTACCGTTCCTTCAAAGCTTTCCACCAGACCTTCTTCACTCTGTATAACGGATATCGGAGCTTCATTTATTGAAAAATCCTCAGCATCTCCAAAACTGATGGAACCCGCTCCTAAACCATATTCTTTTCCGTTCCCTTTCGTATAAAAATTCCATAACTTCTCATTTACACCAAATCCGCCGGATTCAAATCCATCCTTTAAATTGCTTACAGCATTCGATGAACCGCCTGATAATGAGAATCCGCCTGTAGTGAAGGTATCGCTGTTAGCACTGAAGAAACTAAAGGTAGTACCTTCAGCATAAGGCATTGAGTTGTTGTCATTTTTCAGTAAAACAATACCCTCTCCTGCGATCTTCATATTCAATTCTTCCTCTGCCGTACCTATTTCATCCTTCGTATAATCCGATTTGTAATAATTCAAATCCACACCCTCGGTGTCTGCTTTGGAATTATCTATTGATTGATTATATCCAAGTAAATTATTTACAATTCGCCCGTTCGCTGGCAGCACCGTATTCACTGCTATTATTGCAATTACTAAAATAATGGTTAAAATACCAGATAAAATTGTACGAACTATTTTACCAGCTTTTCCTTTTTTCTGTTTCATTCGGACCTCCCGTGTTAACTAGTTTTTAATTATTTTCCATTTACTGCACAAACGAAATATTTTCACTTTGTTCAGCCTTCCAGCGTGTCATCTCTTTATGACGGCGCACAAAATATAATATGAACAACGCAAATATTGCTAAATCGAGCATCATCGCTCCCCTTCATTGACCTGAATCCCTGCATATTTCAAGCCCTGCGCTAAAGTCACTTTAAGTGAAATCAATACATCCGCTTCCGAAAACATTCACCTTTTCATTCGATTGCAAAGGCGGCAGCACCGATCCTGCCACTAGAATCACTACGCTCAAGACTGTCATTTAAAAACACATAATAACAAATAACGGCCTGTTTGGACGCCGGATTGTCTTAGCACTTTTATCACTCTTTTCCCCCATCCTCTTTTTCCTCTCTCACTTTTTTTAATTTCTTCATCGATAAGCACAAACTTATCCCTACTTTGATCGTTAACTGAATACTAACATATCCTCATGCTCTATATGATGAGCGTTCACAAACTGTATGTTTTTTTTCACAAGCGGGAATGCGGGATGTTCATGCTTGACGACTGATAGTCTTTTCTGTCAGCCTGATAGCAAGAAAAAAGACGTTCATTTCTGAACGTCTGAAAAGCGTATTTACCTTTTATTTTACTAACATCATATTGATCTTACTCTTCATTAACGTCAATAGCAAGATCTTCAAATAAAACTGAAAATGCAAAATTCGAATCTGTGTTTTCGAGGGATATTTCCACTTCATTTACAATATCTCCTACATTCTTTAAAATAAAATCACGTTCAAATACCGCTTTTATTACTGCCGCTTTTCCACTTGGTATATATCCGTCAAAATCTGACATTATCGACGCTTTTACGGAAACATTATCCATATAACCGTTATAATAATAGGACAAGCCAATGTCTTCGTCACTGTCATTTATTACTTTAAAATACAAAATTATACTACTATAGTCATTTTCCATCCCGGTGTATACAACATAAATATCTTGTATACTATCATCAGTATTTTCAATTTGACCTAAGATTTCATCGGTAAGTCCGGAGGGTGCTTTCGTTATTTCATTTTGCTCTGCACTTCCCTCTCTATCTACCTTTACGTTTACATTTTCTATCGTATATGTTTCCATTTCCCCGTTTGAGCCTTTGGTACTGTATTCCATACCTATAGTCTTAATTGTACTGATGTTAGTTTTCAAGAATGATTGTGATGACATTGTGACTTCAACTATCGCCGATTTCCCTGCCGCCACTTCTTTCAGACTCCTTGAGGAATCTATCATGATACCGTTAAAATATAATCCATTATAAAAAATCTGTATTCCGCTGTCCTCTTGTAGATTATCTATTTTAAAGAACAGTGAAAGTATTTCAGTATCGTCCGATATTTCAGCAGAATCCAACATGATTCTGAATACTCCTTTTTTTTCATAATATAAATCTGAATGCGTATTAATTAAATTACCGTTATATACGTTATCGCCATCTGCCGCATCTAAGTTATCGGCGCTAACATTTTTTAAATCGCTCTGCATTGCTGCATTTCCGCCCGCCTGATCGTTAAGTTCTTCTTTGACAACTGGTTTCGTAGCAATGATACTGATAGCAACAATGCATGCGATTAACACGATAACAGTGCTTACTATCCCAATTATGATCATTCTTTTATTCAAAAAAGGCATAAATGTCCGATCGCACCCTACATCACCGTTCTGTGAAAAATCACGTTTTTCTTTTATTAACTTATTATAATCATTTTTCAATCTTTCATTTTCCCGGCGCAGCTTTTCAATCGCCTCGTAATCTGTGTTATCAATAATTTCCGGGATCCTGTTTTCAAGCTCAGCTACTCTCTTCTCGAGCAGTTCCTTCTCTTGTCTTACTTGTTTTAACTCCTTACCGATTTTTAGCTGTTGGATATCTGAAAAAGGTTCTTCGCTTTTTTGAGCCTTCGTTCCCAGGCCGGACATCCATCCGCATCCGGGACATTTCAGTGCTTTGTCTGAAATATTCCTACCACATCCGGGACATTGAATAAGTGCCATAATATTTCCCTTTCATAAGTATTATTTCTATTATATTTGCATTTTTATGTAATAATTTCAAACTAATGCTTCCAGCCTTTTGGCCCGCTCAAATGCTTTATGTAAGAATTCTTCAGCCGATAAATGCTCATAGTCCCAGTTCATGGCTTCGATCGCCGTGGCACCTGTATAATCTGTTTCCCCGATTTTTTTCATAGTTGCCGTCCAATCAATCGTGCCGTCAAAGGGTAATCCATGCTGGGCATACCTTCCGTTATTATCGTGTAAATGCAGGGCCATCAACCGGGCACCATACAGGGATAATAAGTCATAGTCCGGATAGTAGCGGTAGTGATGTCCGCAATCATAAGCTGATTCCCCTTTGCATTCTTTGTTTATTCTTCCATGAAAGCATAATATCAATGTATCGTCAAGATATATTACATCTTGCTACCATCAATTGAGGTAGTAATGGTTACTGTTCATACAGCAGCTTAACATTTGCTGTTAAGCTGCGTAAGAACGTGATTCAGGAGATGATTTCTGCTTCGCGAAGCGAATTCAAATGCAGAAATCATAGGTTGCTGTGAACGGAGTGAACAGTAACTAGTAATGCCTATAGTTATACAATAATCCGATGCCTTTTCCCGTCATCCTGAAGAGGTACTCTGTTACCCTGAATTAATCTGTCATCCACAGTGATTGTCTCCGTTGTCAGCATTCCTTTACTTCTGCTTTCAACACTGATCTCATAGAATGAACCTCCATACTTATATTCGATGGAAAAATCTCCGAAACTTGCCGGTGTCGCCGGATCAATGACCAGCTCATTCCCCTCTTTCCGAATGCCCAGAAACCAGCTTAACAGTCCCTGATACATCCAGCCTGCGGAACCGGTATACCAGCTCCAGCCTCCTCTTCCGGTATAAGGCGGGCTTAAAGATATATCTGCCGTCATTACATATGGTTCCTTTTCGTACTTAAGCACATCTTTCCTGCTTTGTGTAATGTAAATCGGATTAAGTATGGTAAACAGAGTCGCAGCCATGTTATAGTCATGGAGCATCGATGTGGCAATCGCCAGCCAAACCGCCGCATGAGTATACTGACCTCCGTTTTCCCGTATGCCGGGAATATAATTTTTGATATAACCTGGGTTTTTGCTCGTTTTATTAAAAGGAGGGGTAAGCAGCAGAGAAAGGGCATCCTCCTCTCTTACCAGATAACGCCACGCCGACTGCATTGCCGTTTCTGCCCGTTCCTTCCTCGCCCCTTTTGATATTACGCTCCATGATTGACTGATGGAATCTATCCTGCATTCATCATTTTCCTTTGAACCGAGCTTAGAGCCGTCATCGTAAAATGCCCGAAGATACCACTCCCCATCCCATGCGTTTTCTTCGATGCTTTGAAGCAGAGCCCCTCGTTTCTCCTCCAGTTCCACCCCATAGGCCCCATCACCTTCCTGATAGCACAACGGAATGAAGTCATTAAGAACAGTATAAAGGAACCATGCCAGCCAGACACTTTCTCCCTTTCCCATCATTCCCACCTCATTCATACCGTCATTCCAGTCGCCTCCCCCCATAAGAGGAAGTCCATGTTCTCCGAAACAAGTGCGATCGATGGCTTTTTTGCAATGCTCATAAACACTTTCCAGGCGCTCGGAAGTTTCCGGTACAAACATTACATCCTGCTGATCCTCCCTAAGCACCGGACCCTTGATGTAAGATACCGGCTCCTTTAAGATTGCGGTATCTCCGGTGCTTCGGACATAAGCAGCGGTACAATAAGGCAGCCACAGCAAGTCATCGGTTATCCTTGTCCTTACACCGATTCCCATGGGAGGATGCCACCAATGCTGCACATCCCCTTCTTCAAACTGCCTGCTGCAGGCAATAAGAATTTGCCTTCGCAATATACCTGGATCTGCGAAGAGAAGCGAAAGGGAATCCTGAAGCTGATCCCGATATCCGTACGCTCCTCCGCACTGATAAAAGCCTGCCCTTGCCTGAATACGGCAGGACACAGTCTGATAGAGCAGCCAGCCGTTAACAAGGATATCAACCGCCCTGTCCTTTGTCTTTACCTGAACCGTCCCTAATAATCCGTCCCAGTAGGCTTTCACCCTGTCGAACTCTTTTTGGACCGCGCCGCCCTCCCTATACTTGTCTCTGATTTTATATATCTCATTAAGACTTCTGTTTTGTCCGAGCCCGAATAGTACCTCCTTACACTCCCCCGGCTGCATTACAACGGATACTTGAATTGCTCCGCAGGAATCGTAGCATACCCCCGTATTGCAGGATAACTTGACTTCCGCTCCCCGCGGGGAGCGGATGCTGCTCCTCTGTCCCAGAAACTCCTGCCTGTCTCCGGTATAACCAACGACCGTTTCACTGGCAAACAGATAGGAATAGATATTTTGAAAGTTCATGGTATAGATGTTCTTCGCATATAAGCATTCATGCTCATTGTCATAAGAGGTCAGAATATAGGGATTGGTGTGTTCCCTCCCCGTACCCATGACCCATTCCACATAATAGGTCAGGCTCAGGTATTTCACTTTATCCGAACGGTTTGTCAGCTTAAGATTCCAAATTTTCAAAGATTCATCCAAAGGAGTGAAAACAGTGAGTTCCTGACCAATAAGTGCTTCCTCATGCAGGAATCTGCTGTATCCGAATCCATGCCTTACCCGATAGATCCCCCGGTCGGACCTTCCAAGAGACATGGGAGTCATTACCTCACCTGTCATTTCATCCAGAATATAGATCGCTTCGGAGGCTTTGTCGCTTACGGGATCATTGGACCAGGGTGTTATCTTATTCTCCCTGCTGTTGATACTCCAGGTGAAGCCCGCTCCCGACTCCGATATTTGGAATCCGAAGGTATTGTTTGAGACAACGTTAATCCAGGGAACCGGCGGTTTGTTATTACCCTCTAATAGGATTTCATATTCTCTGCCCTCACCGGCAAATCCCCCGAAGCCATTAAAAAATTCGTAGTTTTCCGTTTCTTCCTCCTGTGTTGCCTGTTCATATTCTTTGTCCAAAGCCACTTCCTCCTCAACTCCTAATATTCTTCAAGTAACTCATACAGGTTTTCTTTTACATTGGTAAAATAAATCCCGGTTTTCTCCGGAAAAACAACCTGCGCTACCGTATACAGCAAATCAATCTCCGCCGGTCTCATCTCATACGTATGCAGGGTGAAAAAGCTCGGCTTCTCGCTTCCCGAATCATAAATGCGAAGAGAGCTTGTCATATCGTTTATTAATTCATCCACCTCCTGAAGATAACCATGCTTGGAATCAATTAGGATAACGAGATCCACCATAACATGGTTGGTCCTCAGATATTCGTAAGCCTTTAGTACATCCTTCACGATCCTTTCCTCTTCCATGGACCGTACCATTAAAAGCAGGATGGGATTATCGCCTGATATTCCGAATTTCCATAAGAAGCTCTGATTCAAAAAGTTTCGTCTTATATTTTCACTCGGCCCCCGGTAAATACCCGCAGGATAGAATACCGGACTGATCAAATCCTGAAAGGCGTTCAGCTGGGTCCTGGTAATTTCCAGATACTTTAACTCCAGATTTTTTTGAAGCCTGAATTTCTCCAAAATATCATCAATTCGATAACTTACATTTAATTCCCCTGCAATTTTTATTGCTTCCTCCTTACTGCCGCACATTCCGGTAATGAAAGAAATGCAGGCAGTTTCACCCGCTTCTATGATAAGCTGTGCGCGCAGACTCATAATCGGATCATTACAAAAACCCGAATTATTGAAAAAAGCAATGCTGTTAACCACGCTGTCAGGATTCTCCAGTGTATTGTTTCTTCCTATAAACCGTTTCCTGTCATTTTCATATTCTATTTTTTTGCATAGCTTTGTTCCCGTTCTTACCATATGCATTACATATGAATCATCATCCTTCTTGTTCCTCCGCCTTTTTGCAAGAAATATCTCCTGTTCTTCCAGATACTCGCTTTCTAAAAAGAGCTTATTGAACGCGGGATGGCTTAATTCTGCCAGATGGGTATCATCCACTACCTCCAGATAGCTGGTCACTTCCAGTTGCTTTTCTTCATTTCCGTGATTGGTAAATGTAATCTTACGTATCTCAAAATTATTATCCGCATCCAGACTGACGATCATATCCGATGAGATATCTCCGTCTTTGCGTTTGAATTGCGCCTGATGCGGACAGAAAACCACCTGATAATCTTCCGGTTCCGTTCTTGTAGGATGATACGCGGCACTCCATACCCTCCCCTGCTTCATATCTTTGATATAGATATAATTCCCTGTATTTTCGTAAATATCCGGTCGAAAACGGTAAAGCATCCGGTCCTCATATTTACTGAAGCCGTCTCCATCCGACGTTATCATCAGTGAGTACTTGCCATTTGACAGATAATTTACGATCGGCGGATTCACGCCTGCGGTGCCTATCGTTCTGTCGCTGTATATACTTTCTTTAAAAAGTTGCTTTCCGATTTTTATCGTATAACCCTGTTTTGCAATGGAAATCAAATAGGACTGACGCTTCTCTTCAAGCAGGACTTCCGAAGCCTTTATCATCATCTCCGCATGAAACCTCTCCCTAAGGATGCCCTCATTCAGATAATTATTAATTGCCGCCAGATTCATCCCTTGATGATGTGCCATATAGGATTTTACAATACAATAAGGTGTCATATCCATAGAATTAGGCACGTTAAAATCAACAGACTCATAGAAACCGTAAACGCCGAAGGCACCTAATTCCTTCAATCTCCTTAAATTACTCATGCATTCCCCCTCTGCAATATCCAGCGCCAGCATCGTTGCATAAGGAGCAACCACCAGCGAATTCTTACGGACCGGCTGAAGTCTTATCTTTGGAACTCCAAAGGCTTTATACTGATAATTTGAGTTTAAGTCAAAACGATAATACTGAGATTCGGATATCCCCCAGGGTATCTGAGCCTCCTTCGCATATTTCATCTGCTGAAGTACCGCCGCTCTGGACGTCTGCGCGTAGACAGAACCTTCATATTCCTTAAACACAAGATTCGGCATCAAATATTCAAACATCGTGCCGCTCCAGGATACGAAACATGGAATACCGCCCACGATAGTCAGTGGTCTTCCCAATTTGTACCAATGCTTTAAAGGTACTTTTCCTAAGGCTATCGCAAGAAGGCTTGTGAGTGCCGATTCCGATGCCATAAGGTCATAACATCCATCCTCCAGCATGTTGGAGGATACATGATATCCGATATGGAATAACATCCTTTTTTCATTAAATAAAATCTGAAAATCCGCATTGTCCAAAAAGCAATCTATTTTATCGCAGAGTGCTTTAATACGTCTAAGCATACCATTTGCAGATTCATTGCCCTCCGCTGCAAGAGATCCCAGCGTAGGATAAGAAGAAAAGTTCTCATCCTTTAATTTTAAAGCAGAAGCCTCATTGATAATGTTATCGATGAGATTCATCAATTGTCTGGTCTGACGGTAATGTGAGGATGGCCTGATCTCTCTGGCATTTAAGTCTTCCCGGATAACCATAATATCTTCTAACAGTTCACCTATGCTTAGATAGTCGGGCTTAAGCCCATTTCCTGCCAAGCTTCCAGTTCTCAGCTGAATTTCCTCATTGCTGTTCTTAACCGCAGTCCTGAGTTCAGATATAAGATTGTCCGGAAATATAGGCTTGTCAATCTGATCCAAAAGACCATTTTTCAGGACGACCAGATGTCCCAGAAAGTTACCGCTGTCTACGGTTGATATATAGGCAGGAGAAAGCACTTCCAGTGTTTTAATATGATACCAGTTGTAAAGATGCCCTTTCCATTTCAGCATTTTCTGGACCGTTTCCATCAGGTTTTCTACTGTTTCGATCGTAGAACTCAGCGTTTCAAACCCGAAATCTCTGGCTGACAGAATTGCCAGAAATTGAAGTCCGATATTGGTCGGGGACGTTTTATCGCTGATTTTTCTAACCACTGAAGTCTGATAATTATCCGGACAAAGCCAGTTATTTTCCTGTGTAGAAAGTTCCTTGAAAAATTGCCAGGTCCTGCGTGCAGTTTCCAGAAGAAACTCGAGGTCCTGCGCTTTATCCCTCACAGGGAGCTTCTTTTCCGGCTGACTGATCCGGTATGCGATTTCAAACGCAAGACTCCAATCAGCAATTACAATCGCTGTCAGAATCATTCCTGCCGGGTCCAAATATCCCATAAATAAAATTAATACAAGAAATGCCGCCGGAAGAAAGGAGCTCCACATAGTAAGAAAATATCCTTTTCGGGTATTTACAATAGAGGCATCCACCGCCTCCGCCGTATTCCATCGAAGCAGATTTTTCTTACTGATAAATATCCGGTAAAGAGTTCTGACAATGGCATCCGATGCGACATAAGCACGATAAGGAGTAATTGTAAACTCCAGAAATGCCCTTTTAAGCATCGTAATGATTTCGTTGAAAAATCCTTTATAAACAAGAACAAGTTTCGGCCGGACAAGTTTCTGGACGAGCACCGTAAACACCAGAAGTACCAGCATAAATATATCATTAAAGAAAACAAGGGGTAACCAAAGATAATATGCTTTCGGTACCCAGGCCAGATTCAGCAGTACAAACAAAGTTTTACTTAAGGGAACCAGGCTTCTTCTCAGATTGTCAAAGACTTTCCATTTTGATAATGTTCGTAAGCTTCTCCCGTCCTCAGTCTTCCTCATAAACAACCAGGGCAGGAGCTGCCAGTCCCCCCGCAGCCAGCGGTGTTCCCTTTGGGCAAAAGACAAAACACTGCCCGGGAAATTATCCATAATCTTGGCCGTGCTGGAAAAAGCTGTTCGTGCATAGCAGCTTTCAAAAAGGTCATGACTGAGAATCCGGTTCTCAGGCACCTTATTTTGAAGCACCTTTTGAAAAGCCTTAATATCATAGATTCCTTTCCCAATATAGATTCCTTCGCCCCAGATATCCTGATAGATATCCGATATTACGCTTCCATAATGAGCAAGCCCCGATTCTCCTCCAAAAATTTTTGTAAATCTGCTGCCATTCCTGTCCACAATATGATTTCTTACTGAGGGCTGAATGATGACATAGCCCTCCTTTATCTTTTGACCTGCCAAATCGAGAGTCGGTTTATTTAGAGGGTGATCGATCAATCCGACCAGTTTCGAGGCATTGTCATGAATCAGATTCGTATCAGCATCCAGTGTAATCACATACCGGAAGGTGGTAAGAAGCTTTTCATCGCAGTAAATAGCAGAAAAGGAGGTATTCTCCTTTTCTATCCCATTTAAAAGTTTGTTGAACTCTTCCAGCTTTCCTCTCTTACGTTCCCAGCCCATATAGCAGTTCTCCGCTTTATTCCATTGGCGGCAGCGCAAAAACAGGGAAAAGCGCTGATGCTCTGACGGATAAAGCTCATTCAGTTCCTTCATACGTGCGGCAAGGGCGCTCTCAATCACCTCATCTCCAGGCATGAACTGGTCCGGGGAATCCTCAAAATCAAGCATCAATGCAAAGAAAAGATTCTGCTGTCTGTTAGCCAGATAATGCTTTTGAAGACGATCCATGTACTGAAGCCCCTGTTCTTTTGATGAAACGATAACCGGCATGACCACAAAGGTTCTTGCTTCTTCGGGTATTCCCTCCTGATAATTCAGGGAAGGGAGTTTCTTCGCCTTAATGTTTCTGGTAAATACAAAATTTGTAATCTCTATGGAAATACCCATCAAAAGCGGCATTGCGGCCAGAAGGATAATTACATTGCGGCCGGTGTTCTGTAACCCCCCAAAGGTTCGGAAAGCATAGAGCAGCCAGACGCTCAGTCCCGGAATTATAAGAAATAAGGTGAGAAAATAAAGGAACCCCTTTACATTCATCTTTTTCTTAATACTCTCGGGAATCGGCTTTCCTAATGCTTTTGCTTTCAGAATCGGATAACCATTTCCTAAAAGATAAGCTCCCACATGATGAGAACAATGCACATCCTCTCTTCTTTGCATTGCCAGCTCAAGACAGCTTTTTGCTATCTCTTCCTCTCTCAGGCGGTAACGAAGCGCTAATTTTACAATGACCTCTCGGTACATGCCCCTGGCTTCCACATCCATCTTGGAATAGACATCATCCGGATCCTTAGATAAAATCTGCTCCAGACAAGAATGTTCCTCAAAGAATTTTTCTTCATCCATTTCATTTAAATCTCTCAGACTGACGATTAAAGTCCTTATATTTGTCTCGAGAAATGATTCAATCTTTCCTTCCTCCAGAAATATACCTGAGGTCTTCACTTGTCTTTCCGTGGAAGCGAAATGATATTCCAAATACCTTTGAATGGACGCTTCATCGAAAGACATGTTCTTCAACAGGTATATCACATGGGCATGGAAGGAATAGTTCAGCCTTAAACTATCCCTTACTTTGCAAAGCAGCGCAGATATATTGACCGGCCCCTGCTTATTCGCAAGCTTATCCCAGAGGAAGTCTTCTGCCCTTGATTTCACATCAATGATATGAAGAATTTCATCAGAGATATCAAGGATTTCTTCAAGAAGACAAAAGCCCAGCATTTCCGGTAAGACCCATATTTCCTTGTCCGTCAGCAAAATTTCCTGCTGATAGGCTTTAAGCATCAGGTTAATATTTTCTTCACTCAGGTGGCCGCCGGAAAGAGCCACCATTTTTTTTGCCACCACGTAAATACGGGGAAAATTACGGTTTTCCTTTCCCTTCAGAACCGGCAATACGGCATAGCTCGTCCCTGAAGTGCGTACTTTTTTAATTTCCCGGTACAGCATCTGGAAATTATCAAAGAGCCAGCGCGCTGCCGGAATCAGGGACATGATATCACCCGATACGGCAGAGATGTTGTCTCTGATTCTATTCAGTTTTATATATGCAGCCTGATTATAATCGCTAAGAGCAAAGTTATATCTGGTTAGTTTTACCTGACTGTGGCTTTCTGCCAGATTAAGCATTTGCTTTTCCCACTCACCCGGGCCTGCCTTTTCTTCCTCTCCCGGCGGATCCACCGGAAAGTGTACTTTCTTCCCCCAATATTTAAGCCTATAATACAGCATCAATAAAACAAAACCAAACAATGCGATTACTAATAATAAAACGGCTAACATAAACGGTGAATTTATATAAAAATTAATTTCTTTTAACAAGTCCTGCAATTGAAGTTCCTCCTTATTTAAGAAATACTTCAAACATGATGATATCTCTTCACAGATAGTTTGCTTATTTTTCAATAAAAAATAGCACAATATTGTATTATTGCACTTTTTATCTTTTTTATTAATTTCCTGCCAAAATTATATAATTTATACCGACTCTTTTTTTTGACACAGATACAAAAAAACCCTGCCAAGGAACCTTGCAGGGTTTACTGATGTATAATTTTCTGAATTGATGGCACAAGCAGTTTCCAGACACACCTTAGCCTCTGTTACAAACAGAACAGTTTGCACAATCCGCCGGCGTGCAATGCGTACCGGGTCTGATAAAGAGGCCGGTTGTGAACCCGCATTCAGATAGGCTGAATTCATGGCCATCAATGATCGCCGTATTCTTCTGATAATCAAACCCCACGTTCATCCCCGCTACAGTTACAGCATCATCATAGAGTGGATGGGTCTTCTCCTTTGGCGCAAACGTCTTCATTATCCCTTCCTGCGTCTGCACATGAATCAGATTGTCACAGGTCATCAGACCTCTGATTCTTCCATCCTTGGTAAATACCAGGGAATTGCTGTCCGCGTTCAGTCCGTTCTGGTCGATATCATAAGCGGTCAAGCGCCCGATCGGTGTTTCAATCAGCACAGGCTCTGCTGGTTCCACCGAACAGAGTTCCCCGGATTCATATAACGACAAACCCACAACTGTCTCCACCTCCCCAAGAGGTGTCATAATCGTGATGCGTTCTCCGGGAAACAATGTGATACTGCGGATTCCTCCATCCCGATAAAAGCAGATGCCGTTCAGCATCGCACGGAAGGATGTAAATCCTAAGTCAAAGCTTAGCGGAATATTCAGCCCCCGTTCATCGGTCTCCGACCAGAATCCGCTGATCTGTCCGTCCAGAACAAACAAACGATAAAGCTCTCCCGTAGAATAAAATTTAACCCGCTCCGCAGGCAGTTCTCCGATGGGTGTCCTCACTTCCTGCTGTTCTTCCAACAACACTCCAATCACCAGTCCCTGACGGTCAAATTCTACCGATACCTTATTTTTCCGTCGGCTATTCTCCGTATACGCAGGGATCAGTTCTCCGATTTCCGTCATGATTACATTACGTTCCGATAGGCGCAGGCTCTCCATTTCTCCTCCCGGATAGGTACTAATTGCATCCACACCCGCAAAAACACCATAGGTTGTTTGTATATATCCCGATTCCAGCAATAAATAATTTTTCATTTTTTAATCATGCTCCTTTCAAACTCTGGAGACTTTGAGCGTAGCTCAAATCTCAGGTTGAAAGAATAAAATTCTTTCAACCTTCACCTCCGTATCAGCATTGCTTCTTGGTCAGGACCAAATGTATGGCTCCATCTCCCGACCGGGATTTGAGTTCAAAACGTACCTCCCGTTCCAGCCACGGGGGAATATGGGCACAATCAATACGAAGCTCCAAAAATGGGACCGTATCCAGAAATTCCCGCAGGGCTTTTTTGGATGATACCTCCGGGCATTCTTTCTGAAGCATGATTAAATCCAGTGCATATATTCCCGGTTCTTCCGTCTCTGCCGGTCTGGCATTCTTTATAATTTCATCTCTGATCCGTTTCTTTTCATCGCCCGCTTCAATATCCTCCAGGATTCCGTCAAGCGTCCGTTCATTTACCATACTAACTGAAAAGATACAGTAACCGGCGCGGTCAAATTCAGCGAAAGGTATTCCGGTTATCTCAGAACAACAAATCGCATCCGCCCCCTCTGCAAGCGGCAGGATTTCTTTCATTCCCAGCCGTGTCTCCCGGACACTTCCAGCCGGTACCGGAGGAAATGATTTCGTCTCTGCCAGACTCCAGCCATCCTGCCCCTTTTTATATATAAGCTCCATGTTACACTCTATGAAGGGAGCCGGATTCCCGTCCCTTAAAAATACTGCAATCTTCGCCATAGGATCACCTCTCAACTTCTACTACATTTCCATTTATCAGCTTTGCCAGAAATTCCTCCACCTCCAGCCATGCTTCATCTTCGTCCAGCCCGTTTTTTTCTTCCAGGAGTTTAACCATATCGGAAAGGGCCGTTCCCCGTTCTAAACTGTTCCAAAGAAAAATGCAGGTCTCATTCACGGAGGGCAGTCCGTCGAGCGAGCCGCTCTGACTGTCCATTTCATCAAAAATACAGAATTCTCCACCTAATTCTTTCAATATATAGCCAGATCTTAATTTTACTTTTTTAATATCCATCGCCAGCCCGCAGCCTTTCTACATCCACACCGCCCCTCATCAGTTCCCTGTCTTCCCTGTCATAGCCTGTGCTTACCATAACAGCCCCTGTCGTCAGCCACAGAGCTGTGATGCTGGTGATCTTCCGTAAAAGAAAAACAAAAAGTTCAGCGCTCACCACCTTATTATCCAGACTTTTTCTGATTCCCTCGAGTACGATTTTTTCACCCGCTGTTTTAACCGAAATGCTGTCTGCAAAGCCTTCCGGCATCATCCCGTATTTCTTTACTGACTGGGCGTAGGCAACCGCATATTCCAGACGCAGCTTTTTCGCTTTGACCTCCACGGTCGTCTCACCGCCTGCATAAATTACAGGCACCTGACCGGACAACCAGGCAATCCGCTCCCTTAAGACCTGCTGATCATAGAAATTTGTCTTCGGGTCCTCAATCACTTTCCGGATCCCGGCAATCCGTCCGGCAGATATTTCACTGGTTCTGCCCTCCACTACGGAATATCCTGCCCTCACTTCTATGGATTCCGCCAGTCCCAGCATTTCCGGCGAAAGCTCACCCCGGGCTAATAAGTCATATTCTCCATATACCTTAGTTCCAGTAAGTACGGCCAAGTCTGCCAGCATATCCGCTTTCCGCTTTCCGATTCCAGGCGCTTTTACAGCCCAGACGGCTATTCTCCGGTTTGCGATATTGGTCTTTAGCAAGGTCAGAGCCTCTCCTTCTATCTCATCAGCTACCAGAAATAACGGGCAGCTTCCCAGCTTCTCCAGCAATGGGAGCAAATCGGAGAAAGAAGAAATGCTCCGGTTGGTAACCAGCACATGTGCCCGCTTTAATGTTGCGGGCATTCCTGCAAGGAGCCGGCCGCCGACCGTCATCCCCTTTATTATATCCATTCTGGTCTTCACCTGCATGGAATCCTTGATGACCACTTCACCTGCCTCCATTGCCTGAAGAACCATTTCGACCAGCTCTTCCTCTCCGGCAATCTTAAGCAATTCCTCCTCCAGATGAATGCTACCACGTATTGCCGTCTTTTCTGCCTTATCCGCCATCCAGCCCGCTGCCTTTTTTATTTCCTGCGCCAGATATACCGGATTGATTCCAGCGGCTGCCATTTGCTCACAGGCCGCCAGCTGGATCAGCAGCATGGCTGCCGCCTCTTTCGTGCCACAGCCTATTCTGGCATTGATTTCCGTTATGCCCCCCGATGCCAGCCGAATACCCTGATTGATATACAGGTCTTCGCCCTCAATCTGCCTGGCAACAGATGATGCCGACATAATATAAGAACCATTTAGCAGAATACCGCCGTCACAGTTTAAGATACTGCACAGCTTACGCATTCCCTCTGCCAGTTTTTTTCTTCCGGTTTCCTCATATAATATCTCCCGTATCATAATTCTTTCCTCCTGCCATCATCTCTTTTAACAGGATCTGTGCCCGTCTGATATCTGCATTCTTCACTTCCAGCTCAAACTTTCTGCCCGCCGCATGTACAAACTGGTATAAATCGCAGTTGCCGGCCCGTTCTCCGATTCCGGACAGAGTGGCGTCAACCATATCTGCGCCTGCTGCCGCCATAACGATGGAGTTAGCTACTGCCATTCCGAAATCATTATGCTCATGTATTTCTACTTTTAGCGAAACCACCTCTTTCAATTCACGCACCATCTGTCTGGCACGCTGAGGACATAGGATTCCTACCGTATCCGCCAGCCGGACAGTCTCCACCCCCCGCCCTTCCATTAAACGGAGCAGGTGATTCATAAATGCCACATCAGCCCTGGAAGCGTCTTCCAGCCCTACCGTTACGCCCACGCCATAATCCTTTGCCACCTGGATACAATCCTGAAGCACATTTTCTACCCATTTTTTATTTTTATTAAGCTTGCGGTATATCTGGACATAGGACACGGGAGTTCCGATATGAATCAAGTCCGGCTTCTGCCGTGCTGCCTGTTCCACACATTCAGGATTTAGCAAAGACCATACGGAAACCAGGGCTTTCTTCCGGTTCTGCATAATCTTGCGGATGTAATCATGCCCCTCCGTTCCCGTATCATAGATTCCGGCCTCGATTTCATAGACTCCTGCCCGATCTAGAAGTACTGCCAAGCGGATCTTATCTTCGACGGAAAAGGTTATTCCCGGACACTGTTCCCCATCTCTGAGCGTAGTATCCACTATACTGACCGCCTTACGCATTGTTCCTGCACCTCCCTGCAATCTCCAGAAATTCCTGGTCGGTTACATCTTTCCCCTTCTTTATACTAAGCCGCTTTACCTGCTCAAGTATTCTGGCCCCATCATATTCTTTTTCATCCAGTCCCAGCGCTTTCAGCTTATATCTGACAGAGGCTTTACCTGAATGTTTGCCCAGAACGATTTCCCGTCTGGCTCCCACCAGCTCTGGCGGGTAAGATTCATAATTAGAAGGCTTTTTTAATACTCCGTCCACATGGATTCCGGATTCTACATAGAAAATCCGTTCCCCTATGACCGGAGCATGAGCATCCACCGGAGTACCGGTCATCTCTTCAAACAGCTGTCTGAGCTTCCTTAATCCGGTAAGGTCCTGGTTGGGCTTATGGCGCCTCATTACCCGCATGGCGGCAAGCACCTGCTCCGTGGCAGCTTTACTGCCGATACCGGTGAACGTCGTCATCACCGATGCCCCGTTAAAACGCTGCAGATAGCTGACCGCTATGGCCGTCGCACAATAATATGTATCCTCCGGATAAAGAATCGGTGCAATCTTTACCAACGTTTCCATGGCACTTTCATAAATCCGCCCGCTTTCAAAGGTCAGTAAATCATCCAGGCCAGTCAGCCGGAATCTCCTCTCCGGGTCTTGTATGGGAATCATATTCAATTCTACCAGTTCATTAATCTGGTAGTTACGGATATATCTCCCTCTCCCGCTGCAGTATGTGGAAATGATATATTGAACGCCCGGGTACTCCTTATAATCTGCCGGAACTCCCGCCTGCTCCAGATATCCTGTCATCCCTTCCGGCATCCTTCCTTCCAGCAGTTCATATATTTCAGGAGAAACCGCCGCCGCATCAATGCCGATTTCCAGCAGCAGTTTCAAAAAGCACTGTGCCTGAGCCGACGTAACCATGCCGCCATCCAACATTGTCAGCGTAGCATCGATAATCCTTACCATACGGTCTCCCCCCTTCGAAAATTTAAATCATTAAATCTTTCACCGGATTCCCGCCTTCAAAATGTTCGTCGAAAATTCGTTCCACATCATCTGTTGCCACATTGCCATACCAGACGCCTTCCGGATAAACAACAACAATCGGTCCTTTGTCACAAATCCCAAAGCATCCGGTATTGTTAAGAACCACCTCACCGGAAAGCTCTCTGTCCTCGATTTCCTGCATAAAGGCCTGCACCAGATCAACGCTTCCTTTCTGAAAACAGAACCCCTTCTGGGTTCCGTTAATTCTGCAGCTCGTGCAGATAAATACATGATATTTCGGCTGTACCATCTTGTTCCTCCTTCTCTTATATGCCGGATACTGCTTTTCTCACCGCATCCTCAATCACATCATAGGTATTGATTGCCATGATTCCCTTCTGCTCCAGCTTCTGCCTCGGCCCTGCACCGATACGCAGAGCGATAACACCATGGCAGCCATCCAATGTTGTGATGATCTTCTGAATATTATCTTCTTTCTCTCCACATTCCTCCACACTATTGCAGTACTGCTCCACGCTCCTCCTTCCGATGAAACGGACCTCTCCATCCACATAATCATAGATATAGAATTCCTTTGCATGGCCGAAATGAGTGTCCACAATCATACCGCTTTTGGATGCCACCGCGAATCGTACCGGCGCCTCTGTCAGGACAGTCTCCTTCACCGGATTCACTGCGCCGCCCAAATCGATGGACTGGTCTTTATCCAGAGTCCCCACGGCATCCGCCCTGCAGTGCTGGCAGTGATACATCTGCGGCATAATTGTTTCACATTCCTTACGAATTTCCTGAATCCGTTTCAATGGAATCGGCTCCAGACGTTCAAACGTGCTTCCTTCTACCGGAATCAACTGCATGATATTGGTGATATAACATCCCAAATCCTTTACAGTCCTCACAATCTCGGGAATATGCATTTCATTAATTCCCCGAATCGTTACAATATTGATTTTGACAATGATGTGGCTTTCCACCAGCATACGGATTCCCGCCAGCTGGTTGGACACCATGATCGCCCCGGCTGCATCTTCTTCATAGCTCTGTCCCATAAACCGGATGTACTTATATATCTGGCCGCTGATATGAGGGTCTACCGCATTCAGCGTAACCGTCACATGGGATATGCCAAGTTCTGCAATCTCCTTCGCATGCATCGGGAGCATCAGCCCGTTTGTTGAGAGGCAGAAGGTTACCTCCGGGTCATATTTGCGGATCAGCCGGAAGGTTTCACTCACTTCTTCCCAATTGGCCAGTGCATCACCAGGCCCCGCAATACCTGCCACAGTTAAGTTAGGCATCTTTTCTTTCACCAGACGGTACCGCTCAAGCGCCTCCATGGGCGTCAGTATTTTGGAAGTAACCCCCGGACGGCTCTCATTCTGACAGTCAAATTTTCTCACGCAATAATTGCACTGAACATTACAGGCCGGTGCTACCGGAAGATGAATTCTGGCGTATTTATGAGCGCCACAATTGTAGCATGGATGTTCCATTGTCTTTTTTTGCATAATATCCCGTTTGGATTCTGTTTCATCAGAAGACTCGGCTCCTTTCTCA
This sequence comes from Bacillota bacterium, assembly GCA_023399455.1. Taxonomy (GTDB): domain Bacteria; phylum Bacillota; class Clostridia; order Lachnospirales; family Lachnospiraceae; genus Kineothrix; species Kineothrix sedimenti. Next base: position 48,654 of record JAEWPN010000090.1, on the reverse strand, counting down.
TCAATGAGAGAGCCTTTGTAATACGTATCATAAAGCTGTTCCCTGAATGTTGTCTCCGTCGTATCAATCAGTGTATTAGTGATTTCATCCAGATATTCCATGCCGCCTTCATATCCCAGCATCCTGAGCCGCTGGCCCCCTACATGGTCATGGATAGGAAATCCACGGCGGACGAGCGGCAGCCCTTCTTCCCCGGCGATCCTTCTTCCGTCGGAATTTCCTGCCATTATATTGGCATGGAACCTTTTTGCCATTTGCTCAATATCTTTAAAATCCGCCTGATCCACAACGGTATAATCTTCCGTGAAATACATATCCGCCAGCTTTTCCAGTTCCGGGAGCAGAAGTGTCTTCAATTCCGGACAGGCAGCCCCACATGCGCATACCACCGGCATGACACCACTCTCGCACATCAGGCGGACCGTGGAAAGTATCAGGTCCGGTTCCCCGAATACCACCGCGCGTCCTGCTGAATTATATTTGTGGGAATCAATCATTGCATCAAGGTATCTGCCCCGCTCCGCTTTGATTTCATCCGGAACCTGAATACCTGCCAGCTCGGACAAGACCTGAAAAAATGCATCCGTGTCCCGCAGCCCCACCGGCAGATTCAGTTTTTTGCAGGGTACCCCATACTTTTGAAGGAGCAAATCACCCACAGAATGTTTGTGTGTCAACCCACTCAGTTCCAGAGTCATCCTGGCACCGCCCATTTTCCGGATTTCCCCAATATCGGTTCCCCCCTGGGGAAGCCGGTCATACTCCTTTGCATGAATTCCATCCAGATTATCTGAAATATCCGGCAGGAGAATCGGCTTCAGTCCGAATATCCGAAACACCTGCTTTAAATACCGTATGTCCGCCGGACTTAATGGTGCCGTTATCACATTAATTCTGTCATTCTCTTCTGTTTCCATCGGTACGGACAAAGCAATGGCATACAACGCCTCAAAATATCCTTCATACTGGCTCCCTCCATATCCCGGCGACGAGCAGGATATGATATGGATATCCCGATATCCCGGATTCTCTTCATAGAACTCATCGATGATTCCCGGTACATCTTCTCCAATCGTCTCGGCCAGACAAGTAGTCATTACGCCGATGACATCCGGATGATAGAGTTCAATCAGATTTTTCAGACCTTTTTTTAAATTTGAATTTCCTCCGTATACTGTTCCCTGTTCTGTCAGGGAAGAAGAGGCAATATCCACCGGCTCATTGTAATGGGTCGCCATATGGCGCCGTATGTAAGTCGCACATCCCTGGGAACCATGCAGGATCGTCATACATTTTTTTATTCCGTGAAATGCGGTTGCACTTCCCATGGGCATACACATTTTACATGGATTAATATTTATATTTACAAGTGGTTTTATTTCACTTTTCATATCTCTTCCACCTTTCCGCTGTCAGTTTTTCAAAGGACTTTCACGTATTCCCAAACCGGATTATTTATACTGCGGTCGATCTCCCGCGTAAAGTTATAAACTCCTTCGAATCCTGCCAGAGGATGTTTCCTCTCGTGGTTATGATCACAGAATGCCACTCCCAGCTTATAAGCCAGCGGACGTTCCTTGACACCTCCCACCAGGATATCCGCACCCTTTTCCTTCATAAATGTCTCAAGTTCCGCCGGGTTGGCATCATCCAGGATAACCGTATCCTGATCCACCAGACTTTCGATGACCTCATATTCCTCTTTTTTCCCCGTCTGGGTTCCCACCAGTACCGTCTGTATTCCCACTACGGCAAACTGGCGTATCAGAGAAATGGCCTTAAATCCGCCGCCCACATAGATTGCTGCCTTTTTCCCTTTTAAACTCTTTGTATATTTGGCGAGAAAACCTTGCAGCTTCTCGGTTTCTTCCATACAGAACATTACCGCTTTCTCTCTGGCTGCCTCATCTCCAAGCGCTTCCGCCACCCGGACCAAGGAAGCTGTTGTATCCTCTACGCCAAAGAAACTAACTTTGATATAAGGAATTCCGAATTCTTCTTCCATCCGCTGAGCCAGATAGGTACTGGAACCGGCACACTGAACAATATTCAAGGAAGCTCCCGGTGCCCTGCACATATCATCATACCTGGCATCTCCGGTAAATCCGCAGATTACCTCTATTCCAATTTTCTTAAAATAGTTTTTGATGATCCACATCTCTCCTGCAAGGTTAAAATCCCCAAGAATATTGATAGTTCCATGCTTTTTCTCTGTCTTATGAGGACACAGAACTTCCATAATCGCATCGCACGCCATCCGGTATCCGGTGGACTTATTGCCGGAAAATCCCGGGGATTTGACCGGAATCACCGGAATCTCATATTGCGCGGACTTCGTCCGGCATACTGCGTCCACATCATCCCCTATTACACCGACTATACAAGTTGCATAGATAAAAATCAGCTTTGCTGACCGGTGGGCGTTCATCAATTCATCTACCGCGGCTTCCAGCTTTCTTACTCCTCCAAAGATGATATCTGTCTCCTGTAAATCCGTAGAAAAACTGTTTCGGTAGATATCCTCTCCGCTGGTAAGGGATCCCCGGATATCCCATGTATAGCTGGAACAGCCGATAGGTCCATGTATAATATGGTACGCATCCGTAATGGGGTTTAATACCACCCGGGCACCGCAGTAAACACAAGCTCTTTGGGACACCGCTCCTGATACACTGTCACTGTCACAGCAGATTCCGTTTCCTTGCCCGCTGCAGTCATCTTTAAATAAAATAGAATTCTTTCTGGCATCCAGAATATTTCCCATACAACCGCTCCTCTCTCATATAACAATAGGGAGGGGGCCTCCCTCCCAGGTGCTATGCAGTTGTGTTACCATAAACCTACATGACGACATCAAAATCTTCGTCAGATACATCCCGGTCCTGCCGGTCCATCAGGGCATCAACAATTTTTTCCACATACCGTATTCCACCGGCGTAACCGACCGTAGCCTGGATTGGATTTCCATACCGGTCAAGCACCGGAAATCCCATTCTGACCATGGGAATGTCCTCCGCTTTCGCAATCTGCTTGCCGTAACTGAATCCCAGAAGCATATCCACACCCTCATTTTTAATCAATTGGTGCAAATAGAATAAGTCCGTGTCGGCTTTTACCACATATTCCGATTCATCCACTCCGTATTGATTCATCAGTGCCGTAATCTCTTTTACCCAGCCTTCTTTGGGAGTACCGGTAATAACGTATTTAGGAATCATACTAAGTTCCAGACAAAGTGACGTAAATGCATAAACGATATCCGGGTCTCCATAAATGGCCACCCTTTTCTTATAAGTATACTGATGGGAATCCAGCATCAGATCAATCAATCGTCCTCTTTCATCCTCCAGTTCCTTTGGCACCTCCTGTTTGGTAATCTTTCTAAGTTCCGTCACATAGCGATCCGTCAGCGACACTCCTACAGGAAGAGGAATATTAGCATAAGGCGTACCAAACTGCCGTTTCATATAATCCGACGGTTCCTGGCTGCAGTAGGTCCCCATGGAAATCAGCTTCTCACAGTCGCCCAGCGCCTCCAAATCTGGCAGCGATGTTCCGGCATGCGGATGAAAATAATCATTTTTTCCATCCATGGGATGATCCAGCGTCCCGTCATGATCAGGAAAATAGATATAATCGGCTCCCATCAGCGCTGCAATTCTTTTCAATTCCCGATCGTCCCCGGGATTGACCCAACCCGGAAAAATAGCAGTTTTTCCGTTGGGTGCGCCCGTTTTTTTAGTAAGATATTTCATGAAACCTATTACCATGTTGGAGAATCCCTGAATGTGGGAGCCTTCATAGGACGGCGTACTGGCAAACAATACTTTCTTATCATCCGGAATCTCCATATCCAGAATATAAGAACCTACGTCATCGCCGATGGTCTCTGATAAGCAGGTGGTATGTATGGCAATGATATCCGGATTATAGATATCAAAGATATTTTTCACTGCCGTATTAATATTGCTTCTTCCTCCGAATACAGAAGCCCCCTCTGTAAAGGAACTGGAAGATGCCAGAGCCGGCTCTTTAAAATGACGGCTGAGTACCGTTCTGTGATAAGAACAGCATCCCTGGGAACCATGTGAGTGGGGCATACAGTTTTCCACACCCAGAGCACAGAACATAGCTCCCACCGGCTCACAGGTCTTACATGGATTTATGGTGATATGACGTTTTTCCATAATCTCTTTTGGCGTTAATTCAAGCACTATTTTCCACCTCCTAAACTTCCTTCCAGCATCGGTGCTGTCTTCCACGGAGGGGTTACCAGCGCCCATGCATTGGTATACAGACTCATGGTTATATCTCTGCCAAAAATAACAGCTCCCCGGAATCCCGCATAAGGACCGGAATAATCATAGGAATGCATCTGTCTGGATACAACTCCTCCATGCTGGATTGCATATTTGTCTTTGATGCCGGAAAAGAAAATATCAGGCTTATATTTCTCAATCAGCTGGTCTGTTTCAAACATGTTGTAATCATCCACCACTATATGACCTTTCTTCATGTCCCTGATCATACCGCCATAAGTATCCAGCTCTACTCCGGCTGCCCGCATTCCGGCCAGTTCCTCCTCCGTATAGCGGTCCTTATATCCTTCTTCCCGCTCTACGGTGATTTCCTCGATGTTCTTGGAATCGGCATCCGCTTTGATCTGTGGAATAATCTCACGGCCTTCATAGTCATCCCTATGTGCAAACTCATATCCTGCGATGGTAGTATCTATCCCGAAATCTTTTAGCAGAAGCTGGTAATGATGAGATCTGGAACCTCCAACGAAGATACCGGCTGTCTTGCCCTTCAGTTTGGACTTATAATATTCCATATCTTCCTGAATCTCTGCCAGCTCCTCTGCAATCACTTCCTCTGTCCGCTTCGTCAGCTCCGGATCATTGAAATACTCAGCCATCATACGAAGTGACTTGCAGGTGGCTCCCACACCGATGAAGTTCACTTTCAGCCAGTCGATACCGTATTTAGTCTTCATCATTTCTGCGATATAATTAATGGAACGGTGGCACATGACCAGGTTCAAATCTGCCAAATGGGCATTTTTCATAGTTTCGTAGGAACCGTCTCCGGTAAATACCGATACTACCTCATACCCTATTTTCTTCAAGACCCGCTCCTGCTCCCAGCCATCACCGCCGATATTATATTCGCCCAGGATATTAATGCTATACTTCGTTTTTGGAGCTTTTTCACCTTTCCCAATAACATAGCGCATCAATCCGTTGTTCGCGATATGATGTCCTGCCGACTGGGAAACGCCTTTATAACCTTCACAGGAATATCCCACTGCCGTTATCCCATATTTTTCTTCCACCCGGCGCGCAACCGCCTGCACATCATCTCCGATCAACCCAATGGGACAGGTTGAGCAGATAAAGATACACTTGGGGCTGAACATCTGCATGATCTCATCAATTCCTGCCTCCAGCTTCTTTTCTCCGCCGAATACGATATCCGGCGCCCTCATGTCGGTACAGAAGGAATACGGTATAAAATTAGGTTCTCCCTCGTAGGAAGACTTCGCTTTATTCCTTCTGGTGCCCCACGAATAAAAGGCACATCCGATAGGTCCATGGGTAATAACGACGGCATCCTTCATCGGTCCCACGACCACCCCCTTGCAGCCTGCATAGCAGCAGCCTCTGGCGGTTACAATGCCGGGAATCGCGCGGGTATTGGCCGCAATCTCATCCGGAGCATCACTGAATTCCAGTTGGGTGATATGACTCTTTCTGTTTTTGAATACCCGCACCGAGTATTTATCTAATAATTCATCTCTTTCTTTTGCCATGATTTCGCCTCCTAATAAGCTTCTACCGTCTTCTCGCCGCTTCTGACCGTATATGCTTCATTAATCGGAAGAACAAATATTTTTCCGTCTCCCGGATTTCCCGTTTGATTGGCCTTGATCAGGATTTCTACAGCTTTTGGTGCCTCACTGTCTTCCATGATCAATGTAATAAATCTCTTTGGAATCAGCCGGAATGCCTCTGTCAAATGTTCGCCCGACATGTTAAGAGGCAGTTCTCCACTCTGCATTACAATCGATAATAACTCGGGGTCGATACTTTTCTTGCCTCTTCCAAGCACCGGTCTGCAGGTGAATGCCGGAAAACCGCCTTCCGCCAAAGCCTTTTTTGTTGCATTTACTTTGTTGGTACGGATAAACGCCATTACTTCTTTCATCGCCTTCCTCCTCTTTCCTGAAATACCGTCTCATAACCCCTGTTTTCCGCTGCTGATAGTATAAGCATCCTCTACCGGGGAGATGAAGATACGTCCGTCACCGAAATTGCCTTCACCTGTTTTTGCCGTTCTTAAAATCACCTTGACCAGATCATCCTTATCTTCATCATTACAGAAAAACATCAGCATTTCTTTTGGAATTTCATCATAATAGATTTCTCCGACCTGGATTCCTTTCTGCTTACCCCGCCCAAATACATCCATTTTTGTTACTGCCTGAAATCCTGCCTCTGCCGCTTCCTTCATTACATACCCTGACTTTTCAGGTCTTACGATTGCTCTTACTAATAACATAGCTATTCTCCTTCCTGAGGGAATTTAGTCCATTACACCATATTCCATTAGAATCTCTTCCAGTTCTTCGATCTTCATGGGATTTGGAATCACAAACATCTCATTGTTGTCAACCTTTCGGGCCAGCTGCCGGTATTCATCTGCCTGCGGCTCCTCCGGCGAGAAATCGATTACTGTTTGTTTCCTGATTTCTGCTCTTTGCACTGCATTATCGCGAGGCACGAAATGAATCATCTGGGTCCCTATCTTCGCTGCTACTGCTTGAACCAAGTCTTCTTCTCTGTCTACCTTCCTGGAATTACAGATCAGACCGCCCAGCCGGACACCTCCGCTTTTTGCATATTTGGCGATACCTTTGGAAATATTGTTGGCCGCATAAAGAGCCATCATCTCTCCCGAACATACAATGTAGATTTCCTGAGCCTTGCCTTCACGGATCGGCATTGCAAAACCACCGCACACAACATCGCCGAGGACATCGTAAAACACGTAGTCAAGATCATCGGTATAAGCTCCCAGCTGCTCCAATAAATTTATGGAAGTGATGATACCGCGTCCCGCACAGCCAACGCCGGGCTCCGGGCCGCCTGACTCTACGCCTTTGATTCCGCCGTAGCCTTCCTTCATAACCGCTTCAAGTTCAATATCATCTCCTTCATCACGAAGGGTATCAAGAACCGTTTTCTGTGCCAGACCTCCGAGTACCAGTCTGGTCGAGTCCGCCTTCGGGTCACATCCCACAATCATAATGTGTTTTCCCATCTCCGCAAGCCCTGCAGTCAGATTCTGTGTTGTTGTTGATTTTCCAATTCCGCCTTTTCCATAGATAGCAACCTGTCTCATAGCGCATCCTCCTTTAGAATAAAAAAAAGGCAGCAAGCAGATAAATATCTGAGCTACCTCTTCGTAACAATATGTCTTCCCTGAAGCTTCGTCGACTACTTAGGATGTATTAACTATATTGTTTTTCCTTCTTAAATTCAATATTGCACAATAAACAAAAAAATTTCTCATTTGAATCCTATTTTCACTATTTTTTAACAGTACCGAGTTGTTTTCTGACGATTTCGGTATAGAAAGGCCCTCTTCTAATGAAGCAAAAGAAGCGCATCTTCCGGGAACTGAATATAAAAAGGAAATCGTACCGTTTTCTCTTCTTTTCCCTTAAAAACCGGCTTATCCTGCAGCCACCATATATCGATATTCTTGCTCCCATCCGCATTGCTGAACAGAAACTGCCGCGTAAACGGAGTCTCTGCATAGCCGGTCTGTTTCACCCGCATGACATTCATTGTATCGATTCCCGGCTCTTCCCACAACGGAAATAAGTTGTGGGCACGGATTCCAATATAGTGAATATCATCTTCAATTATTTCACGGGTACGAAGACTGATTTCCCAGTCAATCGCATACAATTCATATTCACTCACCTTACGGATAGCCGAAATGTTCTTGCATCCGGTCAGTCTGGCTGCCTCCATATACTGAGGTTTATAAAAGATATCACCAGTCTTTCCTGTTAATATACGCTTTCCCTCTGCCATCACCATCGTATCTGTACACAGCTTGTATATCTCGTCTCTGGAATGGGAAACCATAATCACATCCCCCGAATATTTCTGAATCACCTCCATCATCTCAAACTGCAGGGCATCCTTCAGGAATCCATCCAATGCAGAAAATGGTTCGTCCAGCATGATAATCTCCGGATGGTAGAGCAGCATCCTTGCCAGCGCTACCCTCTGCTGCTGCCCGCCCGAAAGCTGCGACGGATAACGCTTTTCCAATCCTTCCAGATGGAAGCGCTTTAACTGCTCCCGGATTTCCATCCCCCGGTCCTTCTTTTTTCCTCCCATTACAATGGATAAGTTTTCTTCTACTGTCATAGTAGGAAACAGGGCATAATTCTGGAACAGATAACCTATCCGCCGCTCCTGAGCCGACAGATTAATGCTCTTTTCCGAATCAAATAGTACCCTGCCATTTAGCACTATCCTTCCGCTATCCGGTTTCTCAATTCCTGCGATACATTTCAGCGTCATGCTTTTTCCGCATCCGGATGCCCCCAGAATCCCCAGACAGCTTCCATTGGTTTCAACTTCTACATCCAGAACGAATCCCGGAAAAGTCTTTTTTATCTCTGCCTGCAATGCCATATTACATCCACCTGTTCATATTCTTTATCCCTTTTCCAGAGATATAGTTAATCAATGTCACGACAAAAAATGACAGGATGACAATCACACATACCCACAGCCCGGCCACGTCCCAGTTTCCGGCAGCAACTTCCGACGCTATTGCTACGGATACCGTCCTTGTCTTTCCCAGGATATTTCCGGCCAGCATGGCTGTAGCTCCATATTCTCCGATAGACCTGGCAAATGCCAGAACTGTCCCTGAGGCCAGACCCGGACCTGCGATAGGAACTACCACCTTCCAGAATATGGTGCTCTCGGTAAGTCCCAGCGTGCGCCCCGCATAGATCATATTAATATCCACCTGCTCGAATGCCGCCCTTGCATTCCGATACATCAGCGGAAATGCGATCACAAACGCCGCAATCACACAGCCCGGCCAGGTCTGTACCATCTTAATGTCAAAGTTCGTATACAGAAAAGAACCAAACGGCCGTCTTAAGCTGAATATCAAAAGCAGGAAAAAACCGGCCACCGTAGGCGGCAGCACCAACGGTAATGTCAGAATGCCATCCAGGACGGCCTTTGCGGTGCTGTTTACCTTCATAATCAGCCTGGCAGCCCCAATTCCTATTAAAAATGCAAGAATCGTTGATACGATGCCGGTCTTGAGGGAAATAAAAAGGGGACTCCAATCTATGGTCCGTACAAGTTCCAACATGATTTTCACCCCCTTTACTCGTTTCATCTTATATTTTTACTCAGTAACTATAAAACCGGCTTCTTCAAACAAAGTCAAAGGCATTTCATCTGTAATCAGATAGGTCTTAAATTCATCTGCGGCCTTTATCTGTGCATCATCAGCTTCTCCATTCTTTACCAGACCGATTGGATAAACTGCCGGTTCTACCTGACTGTCATCTGCTTTAGCGATGATCTCTACCTTATCGGCCATGGATGCCGCATCGGTAGCATATACGACGCCAACTTCATTACTCCCCTCTGCCACTGCGGTAAGCACTGCCGTTACATTAGCGCCTTCATTGATTTCCATTGCCATCACCTGATCAAGTATCCCCAGATTGGTAAATAACTGACGGGCATACTGGCCGACCGGCACATCCTCTCCGGCCAGTGCAAGGCTGGATGCTTCAGTGATATTATCAAATCCAGTCACTTTTGTCTCCATGCCGGAAGGCTTGATCAGCACAATCTTATTGGTAAGCAAATCTGTTATGGAACCGTCCACCAGATAGCCTCCTTCCTCCAGCGCCTGCATTTGTTTAGTCGCCGCTGAGAAGAATACATCACACTCTGCCCCTTCTTCAATCTGCTTCTGTAAAGTCCCCGAGCTGTCCGCATTGTAAATGATGGTCACACCCGGATGATCTGCCTCATAATTTTCTTTTATTTTCTCCATCGTATTATTTAAGCTTGCGGCGATAAACGCATAGATTTCCACATCTTCGCCCGATGCCTCTGTACTGGTGTCTTCTTCTGTTAAAGGCTCCTCAACGGAGCTGGATTCTGCTTCCGTAACGGGGTCTTCCTCAACGGTCTCTGCTTCTGTTACAGACCCGGCCGCAGCGATACTCTCTGCCTCTGTTACCGTGGTCGTCCCAGATCCAGATGCACCGCATCCAGTCACCAGCGCTGCTGTCATTACCATTGTCATCCAAAGTGCCATTGTTTTTCTTCTCATAATTTCTCTCCTCCTATTTTTATTATTTATATATAACAGTTTGCCTGAATGGCCTTGATCAAGGTATTCCACATTTCTATGCTATATTTGTTGGGGATTTGTGAAGGGATAAATATAAAAAATGGAGCAAATCCCCTACAGATATAGGATATTGCCCCATTGCAAAACAAAATGGAAAAAGATTTATTAGTATGAAAAATGACTGAATTTAATTTTAAGACACATTTTATTCTCTTATCGCCTACTTGTCAATAAAAAGTATTACACTTTCTAAAAAAAAGGATAATCCCTGCCCCATAAGGCTCGGGATTATCTAAAATCATAAATCACCAAATATACCCGTACTTCCCATGCCATAAAAACAGCTAAGTGCCTTTATCATAGCCTCCACGTCCCGGCTGCCCGCCGTCTCATATGCAGAGTGCATAGCAAGCTGCGCAAAACCGATATCCACCGTGCTGACCGGCACCTGCGCCGCCGAAATATTCCCGAGCGTAGAGCCGCCCGCTATATCGGAGCGGTTGGCATAGGTTTGAAAGGGAACTTCCGCACGTTTGCAAATATCCTTCATCACCGCCGCTGAAACCGCATCCGTCGTATACTTCTGGCTTCCGTGATACTTGATGACGATACCGCCGTTTAAATAAGGCCGGTTAGTTGGATCCGCTTTTTCCGGATGGTTGGGATGTACCGCGTGAGCATTGTCTGCAGATATCATAAAGCTATCTGCCGTCAGTCTGCAATAATCGCCCTGAGTCAGGGACAGCGCTTCGCATATTCGCAGTAGAGTATCCTGAAGAAAAGTAGATGCTGCTCCCTGCCTCGTCATGCTTCCCACTTCTTCGTTATCGAATACGATCATAAGATTTATATGTTCCTCCGGCTTTGAATCGAGCATCGCCTGCAAGGATGCATAGACACACTCTAGGTCATCCAGTCTGGGGGCAGCGATGAACTCTCCCTCAACGCCTAAGATTCTACCTGCTTCTCTATTATACAAAAATAAATCGCTGCTCAAAATATCCTCGGACTTCACCCCTGCCGCCTCGGCGATCAGGTCCCGGAAGGAATTCCTGCTCCCTATCCCTCCATACAGCGGAAGCATATCCGTCTGCGCGTTATACTCCATGCCCTTATTTATATCCCGGTTCATGTGGATTGCCATGTTGGGAATGATGAGCAGGTCTCTGTCCACTGCCACCGTCCGACTGACCAGCCTTCCGTTTTCCGATACCACTATCCTTCCGGCAACGGAGAGCGGCCGGTCCAGCCAAGTCCCCATGATCATCCCGCCGTAGGGCTCTGTATTCAGTTTTATATATTGTTCCTCTACCGTGATTTCCGGCGTTTCTTTTATCTTAAAGCAGGGAGAATCGCTGTGAGAGGCTATCATATGAAAGCCCTTTACCTCCTTCTCCGGTAACCGAAAGGCAATGAGCGCGGAATCATTTCTGTTTACATAATATTTTCCACCTGCCGAAAGCTTCCACTTTTCATTTTCACTGATCGAGAGGTAACCATTCTTCTTTAATTGCTTCTGCACATTTTCCACCGCATGAAAGCAGGTAGGGCTTTCTTCGATAAATTTCAGCATTTTATGCACGATATCTGCATTCTTGTTAATTTTATCCATTATGACGCTTTCCTATGTTTCCTAATTCTTTTTATTTTCAGAGCTTCACACTTATACTTCCGTAACAAGTCCTTTTTCCATCAGGAATACCGGATCATAAGACAATTTTGCTTTCCGAAGTCCCTCGTCACCCGTATCCTCTTCTCTATTAATATATCGATATTCCTGCGCCTCATTCAACACGAATTGCTGATTAATAATAGGATAAGCTCCCTGAATGTCGGCAAACGCTTTTTCGATATGAACTACAAACATATCCTTACCACAAGGCTCTCCTAACGAAAATGCAACCACGCGTCCGCCTGCCCGGATAAGTCCGCCCTTTAGCATCAGTGCTTCTCTTTCTTTAAGCGCATGCAGAGTCACGCAGAATTCGTTGTGCATTGGGCCTTTTTCCTCGCACCCGTTCTGGATTCGCCATTCTTTAGCCATAGCGATACACTCTTCCACGTTTTCATCCGTAATACTCTCATAGCTCCAGTCCGGATAAGCTTCCTTAAATCGGTTGATGTGATTACGCTTTCCGTGAAGCTTTTTCCCTGCAAGAGAAATCAGGCGCTCCGATTCGTAGACATAATCCGCAGTATCCCTGTTGTACTCCACCTTGAATCTTCCAGGATATAATTTATCTAATTTCTCAAACTGCGAAGGCGATACCAGATGCAGCTTGAAGGATTTGTTCTTCTCTTTAAAATATTCAGTAAGAACGTCGATTACCTTCCCAAGGTCTCCTTTACCGAGCGGACAGCTTATGGATACCTCCGCCTCATCGGAGATAAATACGAGCATATCCTCCACTACCGCATAGCGTATATTATAAAAAGGCGACCATAACAGATTGTTCGCAAAAGTGAATTCACAGTTTCTTACCGGCTCCATATCATAATAGCTTTGAATAATCTCTTCATCTTCCGTTCCTATCTTTTTCCAATTAATTTCAATCATAAATTCCTCTTTCACCAGATTCTTATCTGTCGTAATTATTTTCGCTTTTTCCCCTAACAGTATACAACTAATATAATTTTTTTACACCCTAATCCAGCTTTCTTAAGTCAAAATTTACTATTTTTTTATAAATCACTGTCGCCATCAGCAGCAAGGCTATCGCTATTATACCCATAAATACATGGTATGCGGCCCCACTTACAAAAAATACCGGCACTACTCCTGCTATAGCAACTATGAATTCCAGTACCATTCCCGCAAGTATCGCTGTCCCCTGCTTAACTACCGATGTCTCGTTATCCCAATGGAACTGAGGAAACTTTATATTTATCGCCATTCCCATCACCGAAGCCAATACGCAATACATGAGAGGAATTACAAACATCCACACCGAGCTCATTCCCTGATATCCTAACGCCGCCACACATAACACAGCAGCGATAGCACAGCTGGGAACGGCTAAGGTGAGATTTACAAGTATTTTGCTGTCGAGTATCACTTTCGTGCTTACCGGAAGAGATTTCGGAATCCACCACTGCTTTCCTTCCATAGACAGCGCACTGATAGTGGTGGTCCCCAGCATTCCCATCAGGGCCAGTATGAAGGGCAGTATTTTTTCTGCTATATCCCGTGCTGCCTCTGCAACTTCCATCGCATTCATCACTTTGTCTCTTCCGACAAACAAGAAGGCAACTCCCAACAAAAGCATCATAATATAACCGATCGCTGTATTCATGACATAAATAGACGATGAAAAATACCTCTTCATCTCTTTTATATACATCGCTCCTATCGGACTCCTTCTATGCTGCTTCCCCAGTACATAGTTCTTTCTTGCCGCATGAGTAATAAGCGCCGCGCATATGGATGCGTATTTCCACTGCACCACACCCGCAAATACCGCAAAAATTCCTACGGAAACTGCTGCAAACCCTGCAAACGAGGCGGGGCTTCCGGTCACAATGGCCTCCGTATATAAATTGGCAAGGGGATATAAGTTGTTTATCTGAGAACTAAGAAGCGATGTGAAATCCGTCATCTGCTGCTCCGTAATCGCTCCTGCCTGAAACGCCGGATAGAAAGACAATGACAGAACGCCGATTATTAACGCCATCGAAGTCACAATCGTCAAAGCGTTCCTGTGCTTCATTCTGGCGGCCACCGCTGTTACCGCCGCTCCGATTACAGACGCTGTAGTCAGCGGAACGAGAGGCACTAGAAATATACTGATCACATATATGATATAAAATGCCGCCGATGCGTTCACAAAGACTCCGTAAATGATTCCTGCCGGAAGCATTGCCAGTACTGCCAGCACGAGACTTCCTGCATACATATTCAAAAACCGGCTTACAACGATCGCCATAGGGCTTATCGGAAGAGCGATGAGCATTTCATAATTCTTGATCTGAAACAGCATACTTCCCGCCTTAAGTATGGTAAACACCAGAATTAAAATACTGGTTATGGACAACAGATATGCCGGAACAATCTGCGGCAGTCCTAAAAAGCATAGCCCATAGGCTCCTCCGCTCATATAAATGGCAATTATCGCACCGAGAAAAATATAGGTTCCCAAAAGAAAATATAAGCTGTGTCGCTTCTTTTTGTCCTTCGAATGCAACGCTTCATTAATGTCCATATATTGCAGAAGCTGTATTTTAAGCAGCTTCACGATCTGCCTAACGACGGCACTACTGTTTCTTAGCTGCATCTCCTCCATGCCTTACCACCTCCATAAATACATCCTCTAACGACTTCCCTTGTGTAAGCGCCTCGGTCGGTCCGGCAACGATCAGCTTTCCTTCCTTAATGATCGCAATTTTATTGCACAGCTTCTCCGCCACATCGAGTACATGAGTAGAAAAAAATATGGCACTGCCCTCCTCGCAAAGCTCCCGCATATATCCTTTCAGCAAAACACTTGCCTGCGGATCCAAACCAACGAAAGGCTCATCCAGAATTAACAGCGCAGGCTTATGGATGAGTGCTGAAATAATGGCGAGTTTCTGCTTCATTCCATGGGAATAGGATGCGATCAAATCGCCCAGACTTGATGTCATCTCAAATGCATCCGCATATTTTTTGATTCTCTCTTTTCTCGTTTCTGCCTCTATTCCGAAAATATCGCCTATGAAGCTCAGATATTGGATTCCGGTAAGATGCTCATATAAATCCGGATTATCCGGAATATATGCCATTTTTTGTTTACATAATATTGGTTCCCTTACTACAGAATGTCCGTCAACCAGTATCTCGCCCTCTTCGAAATCGATGATTCCTGCTACCGCCTTGATTGTCGTGGTTTTACCGGCTCCGTTATGGCCGATAAATCCATAAATATCGCCCTGCCCGATTTCAAGGCTTAAATCGGATACGGCCTTTTTACCGCCTTTGTAAGTTTTGGTCAGATTTTTTATGCTCAACATTCTCCCAACACCTCTTCCTAATCGTCTTCATCCTCTTCACACGGAGAAGAAATAAAAGTAAATCTCCTGACGTTCCTCCCCTTTTGGGCCGTGTTGCAAAGGTAGGGCGTTATCGCTTCCCCTATTTTTTCCATAACCTCCATGAACTCTTCATCTGTCAAAAGAAGGGTTGATGTAGAAAGTGCCAAAAAATCTTTGACCGGATCCGCTGTTTCCTTGGAAAAGTATTTTCCAAAGGAGGTCATCAAAGACATAAGCGATGACTGGATTAAATGCTCCACGCTGTCTTTACTGAATTCACAAGGCTTTCCGCCTTTCATCGCATATGTTCTCTCCACAGTTCCTCTTATCTTCTTCTCTTCCACCACCGTAATGCAATCCGCTTCATACAGCAGCTTAATATGCCGGTATAAGCTCGCCGGCGGAATATCGCTCATCTCCGCCATTATCTGCGAAGGGGTCCCAGACCCATGAATGAGCAGATATTGGATAATTCTGAGCCGAATCGGATTCATAACGAGTTTCGATATATCTTGCCCCATTCCTATTATCACACTCCTGACATTCGTTCTCACATTTAATATTATTATCAATAGTGATAACATTCTTTTTTTATATTACTTCACACTAATATATTTGTCAATATCTTTTATTTCACAGGAAACCGAAACTTTACCACCGCGACGTAACAAAGTCTTTTCTATGAAATAAAAAAGGCACCCATTTTTCGGTGGGTACCCTATTTATGTAAGCATGGAACATGCTGTTAATTTTGAGACAATTCTACCAGCTTCTCTGAAGATCCTGTTACCTCTTCTATCGCTACTGTTATTTGAGATGTAATCTCCACTTGTCCTTTATAAGATTCTGTTATTCCAGTAATCTCATCCGATATTTTAACGATGAACTCTTTCATCTCATTCAGCATATTGGCAACCTTTGCCGCAGAATCATTACTATGCTCTGACAACTTCCTCATTTCCTCGGCGACCACTGAAAACCCCCTTCCTGCAGTCCCTGCCCGTGCCGCCTCGATTGCGGCATTCAACGCAAGCAGATTCGACTGTTTTGAAATGGATTGTATGCTGTTAATTACAGAGCCGGCTTCATTAATCGCATTTTTTGTCATGTCTGATAGCTCTTCTATTCCTGTTAAATGTTCAGAAAACACATGAGTATTGGCAGATATCTCTTGAATGCTGGCACTGATTTCTTCCAACGCCGAAAACATGCTTTCCGAGGCCTCTGACAGCAGCAATTCATTTTCTATATTCCTTGCTACCGCAAGAGCCCCTATGACCTCTCCATTATTATCAATTATAGGTCTTCCGATTCCCCTGAATGTTACACCAAACACTTCTTTAGGTACAATGTCATTCATTGTTTTCCTATTATGGATAACATCATAAATCGGTTCATCCGGCCTGATCAAATCTCCCCTTCTGACTTTGGCATCTACAGTTTTTCCCGGATAATACTCTATACATTTTTCAGTGTCCGTTAAGTACAAAGCAATGTCCAGTTCTTCCTGCAATACCTCCTTCATTATAAGCAAAAGCTCTTGAAATACTTCCATCTTTTCTTCGGAATTCACGATATATCCTCCTTAGTACCGCCGTTCTAATTTTATGATCCTACTCCCAATAAGTTCTTACAATATAAAATATCCGATATGTTCTAAAAAAGAACTCAATGAGGCATCTGCTTCTTCTTGCCTGAATAATCCGAAGTACTCACCTTGTACACGCATACGCTGTTCACCTGAGCTTCGTTGAATTCCACGTCTCTATCCGCCTGATGCTTCATCAGCAAGGAAAGAGCCTTGCATTTTTCCTTTGTATCCTCGATAAATTCCACGGTACCCATGCCTATGATACTGGAAAAGTAATAGCCGCAGTTACAAGGCGATTCCGCATGAATGGGCATTCCTTCACTGGCTATATCGAAACATACGCTGCTGTTTTTATGCAGGATATCCAGTTTTTTGCCTTCCTTTGCACTATGAAAGTACAAAGTCAGGTTATCCGCATCCAGTTCGTAACCAAAATTCAATGGAACCACATACGGCTTCCCATCATCTACCATGGCCAGATGGCAGGTTTTACATGCTTTTATTATTTCTTCTATAGTTTCCCTATCGGTTACTTCTCTGTCTTTTCTTCTCATGTACGTATCCTTCCTTATATTTTGAATCCAGATGTTAGTTCACTTAGCGCCCTGCTATCGTTGTCTGTCACTCCATTAACTTATTTCCCGGACATACAGCTTATGCCGCATGCCGCAGGAGTTGCCGCACAGCCTCCAAGAGCACTTTCTCTAAGCTCAAAAGGAAGACTTCTGCCCACATGATACATCGCCTGTACCATCTCATCAAAGGGAATGAACTGCTCGATTCCCGCCAGCGCCTGCTCCGCATTCAGCAGAGCATTGGCGGCGCCGATGGAATTTCTGTTCTGACATGGACTTTCCACCAAGCCGCCGATCGGATCGCATACCAGCCCTAAGAGGTTGGATAACGCCCCTGTCGCCGCACTTAAAGCCTGTCCAGGCGTTCCACCCATCATTTCTACCGCTGCTGCCGCAGCCATTGCCGATGCAGAACCGACCTCTGCCTGACATCCCGCCTGTGCACCTGCTACAGAAGCATTACGCATGAGCAGATACCCGACTGCCCCCGCCGTATAAAGACCGTCCATTACTTTTTCGTCAGGAAGCCCCAGTTCTTCCTGAAGAGCCAGCAACACCCCCGGAAGAACGCCGGAGGAACCTGCCGTGGGAGCTGCTACAATAACTCCCATGGAGGCATTTACCTCCAAAACTGCCATAGCATAGGTCATTGCCTTGGACACCATCCCGCCGCAGATAGATTTTCCCTCCGCCCGCAGTTTACCCAGCTTCTTCGCTTCTCCGCCGATAAGTCCGCCCATAGAAGTCGTCTCGTTTTCCAGCGGGTCATTAGCTGAACTTCTTATAATGTCAAGTGACTTCGACATCTTACGATCTGCTTCCTGCTCCGAAATTCCCTGCAATTCCATTTCTCTTTTCTTCATAATCCGTGAAATAGGCAGACCCGTCTGCCCGCACAACTCCAACAATTCTTTACCGCTTCGAAAGTCCATTTTTTTTCCTCTATATTATAATTGTTGTTACTATTCAGACCTGCACCAGCATCACATCGGATACATAGGGATTTCCCTTGATACATTCCAAGGCTTCCTCCGGTATCCTTTCGTCCGATTCCACCACCGTATAAGCCGCCGCACCCTTCTCTTCCCGGAACAATCGCATGAAAGCAATGTTTACGCCCCGGTCACTCAGGCTCTTAGTAATATGCGCCGCCACTCCCTGTTTGTCGCTCTGGCTCACGATGAGAGTGCTGTATTCTCCAGTGAATTCCACATCCACCCGGTTTAACCGGACAATTTTTACTTTTCCTCCGCCAAGGGATACTCCCCGTACGAACAGCTTCCTTCCATCATCTCCTGTTATGTGCATATCCGCCGTATTAGGATGTACGTCGTCGTCTTCGGAGATGGAGAAGGAATATCCGATCCCCGCCTCCTTCGCCAGCTCAAAGGAATCCCTGATTCTTAAATCGTCGGTTTCATATCCTAAGATTCCTCCCAGAAGAGCCCTGTCGGTTCCATGTCCCCTATAGGTTCTTGCAAAGGATCCATATAGAGTAAAATCTACCTCTTTTATCGTCCCCGGAAACATTTTCCGCGCCAAAAGCGCCATGGATACCGCGCCTGCCGTATGGGAACTGGAAGGCCCCACCATGTTCGGTCCGATTACCTCAAATACGCTGATTCCCGTCATATCTTTTCCTCTTCTTCCGACTATTTTTCCCCATTTCTAATCGCCTCCAGGAAGCGTTCACCATATTTTCTATATTTAAACTCTCCCACACCGGATACTGTCAGCATTTCTTCCTCTGTCCGGGGCCTGACCACGCACATATGACTGAGCGTCTTGTCCGAAAATACGATATACGGCGGCACCTTTTCCTCTCTGGCAATTTCCGAGCGGAGCGCACGCAGCCCTTCGAACAGCGTCTCCTCTCTTCCGGTAAGTTCTCCTCCGGAAAATGCTCCCTTTCCGCTTCCTTTGCTTTTTGATACCTTTGCCGGATGTTCCTCTTCCTTTGGCATCTTCATAACGACAATATCGTCTCCGGCAAGTACTGCGTTTCCTTTCTCCGTCAGCTTCACGATGGCATATTCATCGCTCGTCGCCTTCAAGTATTCACTTAAAAACAGATAATTCAACACCTGCCGCAGCTTAAATACCGGCACCTTCGCCAGCTCGCCGTAATAGGGGTTGTGATTCATCCCATATCCGCGTATCTTCGCCGTATTCGCCCCATGCACTGCATCTATAATGACTCCGCTTCCATATCTTTGTCCGCATGTCTTCACACATCCGATCAGTACCTTCGCGATATCGGTCACTTCCGTTTTCTCGAACTTGCTCAGGCAGTTGGAACAATTACCGCAATAGTTCTCTTTATATTCCCCAAAATAGCGTAAAATATAATCTCTCAGACACTCGTTGGTAAAACAGTAATAGGTTATCTTTCTAAGCCTCTCCCTATCCCGCTCCATAACCACTTTACGGGCCGCCTCATCCAGCGCTTCATTGTCTTGATTGTGATCGATAAAAAACTGGTTAGTCACCACGTCCTGCCCTCCATAAAGCAGGATGCACTCCGCCGCCTCTCCGTCTCTTCCCGCTCTTCCGGCTTCCTGATAATAGCTTTCCATATTTTTCGGCATATTATAATGAATTACATAGCGGACGTCGGACTTATCGATTCCCATTCCAAAGGCGTTGGTAGCTACCATGATTTCCTTTCTTCCGTAGATGAATTCTTCCTGCCCCGTCCTTCTTTCCCTATCCGAAAGTCCCGCATGATATTTCGCTACGGAAAATCCATCGCCGCAAAGCCTTTCGAAGACCTCCTCTACCGTTTTCCTCGTGAGGCAATATATAATGCCGCTTTGCGCAGGATGGAGCTCCAAAAAGTTCTTCATGGACGCATATTTATCCTTCGGAGACTGTACCGCGAAATAGAGATTGGGGCGGTCGAAGCCCGTAGTTACTATCACGGGATTTTGAAGCGCCAGAAGATAAACGATATCCTCCCGCACCTCCTTAGTCGCCGTAGCGGTAAAAGCGCTGATTACCGGGCGGGATGGCAATTTATTTATAAATTCCACTATTTTCAAATAACCGGGCCTGAAATCCTGCCCCCATTGTGACACGCAATGAGCCTCATCCACCACGACCATTGAAATCTGCACATTCAGGGCAAAATCCAAAAAGCTTTCCGTCACCAGGCGTTCAGGGGCTACATAGATAATCTGATACCTGCCGTTTTTGGCGTATTCCAACGCTTTAAAATATTGCCCCGAAGTCAGTGAGCTGTTTAAGAATGCCGCGTGGACTCCTGCCTGATTCAACCCCTCCACCTGATCCTTCATCAGCGAAATTAACGGCGACACCACCAGTGTAATCCCTTCCATGATAAGCGCGGGCACTTGAAAGCATATGGATTTCCCCGCCCCCGTAGGCATCACTCCAAAGGTATCCTTTCCCTCCAGGATGCTGCCCACCAGCTCCTTCTGACCTTCTCTGAAGGTATCATATCCGAAATATTGCTTTAAAATTTTTTCTGCTGTTTCCATGTAGTTCCTCTGCTTTAATCTGTCTTGTTTTACTCGCTTTTCATTTCTTGCTTATTTCTAATATCGGAAGTATTTTGCTGCAAGTACCCTGCGATATCTCTGTTAAGGGATTTGCTCTTTATCGTTATAAACAGCTCTTCCACCGCCGCCAGACTCGAAATGCCGCATAGTATGATCGCCGTCGTTTCCATTCCTGCCAAACGATATAACACCGGAAATGCAAACAGTAAAAAACCCGCCGCCTTATTTAATACCGTATGTAAAGAGGCTGCCGTATGATATTTCGCAAAACCGATCGAGAGACTGACCAAACGCAAAAGAGCTATTGCGCCAATCCATACAGCTATCCATAATTTCCACGGGAGAAAGGGAATAAAGATAATAAGCATAACCGAAAGAAAAATGAAATCGGCTACACTGTCAAGCATAGCTCCCGCCGCAGTCGTATTCCCCGTTTTTCTTGCAATAAAACCATCCAGCATATCGCTCAGCCCGCACAAAAAATAAAGAGTAAAAAAATAAACAGTCAGTGGTTCTAAAAAGCATAAGCAAATAGTTCCCACAATCCTGAAAATCGTCATTGCATTTGCTAAATTCTTAATGTATATCACCTATCTCTCATTATAATTATTGTTCATTTTCCACTCAGCTTTCAGTAATCCGTACCACGCCGCATCACATATCCCCTGATTGTTTCTATCGGACTGACGTAATGTCCCTTCATATATGAGTCCGCATTTCTCCATGACCTTACCTGAATAAGGATTCCGCGGGTCGTGTCTGGAATCAATACGGTTTACCTCTACTACCTCGAATAAATATTGGATTACCGCCCCAAAAGCTTCCGACATAATCCCCCGGTTCCAGTAAGCCTTTCCTATGCAATAGCCTATATGTACTGATTCCGCCCTCTCATTTACGTTAACTGCACCGATACTTCCTATGACCTGACCGATTTCCTTACATTCAATCCCCCAGCTATAAAAATCAGACTCTTTGTCATATTGATCCACATTGGATTGTATAAAATTTCTTGTCATCTGAATATTTTCATGAGTCGGCCACGTAAGGAATTTCGTAACCTCGCCATCGTTTGTCCAGTTATGGTACGCATCTTCCGCATCGCTTAGTTCCAGTCTTCGGAGAATAAGTCTCTTTGTTTCTAATCTTACCGTTCCCGAATGCTTCATATCTGCTTCCTCCCAACCTCTCACTGCTTTTTGAACAAATGAGAATCACTCCCTGCGCTCCTCATAAATTCACTCCTCTTATTCCAATTTCTAACACTCTATACTTTTCATGCTCTTTCTAGTATATCACTCAAGACACATGGTTGAACATCACAAATATTAATAAATTCTTCCCTAATCTTCCGACCTCTCTATGTACATTCCCTATGATGCCATAGCCAAATAAAGATAAATGTAGTAAAGTATATATAAAGCAGCAATACATTGCAATTCATATCATTTACAAAAGCAATAATTCAGAAGCGGTGAAAAGGTTGAGATAAAAGAGCTTTCGACTATTGATTTGAGTACGCGCAGAAACGCGCAGATGGGGATAAAAATGAAAGAAATCGTGATTTTTACAATGGGTACCAGAGGAGATGTCCAACCGTATATTTATCTTGCGAAAGCCCTGTTACAAGAAGGGTTTAAACCTGTTATCGGCACCCATCCCTGCTGGAGAGACCTCGTATCGGAAACCGGTCTTGAATTCGTTCCCATAGGCCCCGATATCGACATCGAATATGAGGCGGCAGTAATCAGGGGAAAGACCAAAAGTCCTATACTCAGCATGTTAAAAACGATGCAGTTTGTCTTTCGCATTATCCAGAATTCTTCAAATGATATTTGTGACGCCTGCAAGGGAAAAGATCTCGCGATAATTTCTCACAGCCATATGGGGGCGGCTGAGACTGAAGCCTTAAATATAAAAACCATAGACGTTACCTTGCAGACGGAAATGCTTCCCAGGGAAAATACAGATCCGACGTTAAAAGACAAGGTGCTCGGCGCCCTCATCAATCCTCAGGTGGTCAAACCCTACAACAAGATCAGAAAGCTATATGACCTGCCTCCCATCAAATCCATGGACCAAATGATGTCAAAGGAACTCAATCTGATACCCATCAGCCGTTATATAGCGGAGCCAAACCCCAATTGGGCAAAAAGGAATGCTGTCGTCGGCTATTGGTTCGCTCCCGAGGATAATTATCAGCCTCCTGAGGAATTAAAATCCTTTTTAAACGAAGGGAGCAAACCGGTCATACTCGCGCTGGGGGCAATGTCCTTCGAAAGCAGGCAGGAGAAAGAAAAACTTGACATCTTTGTCAAGGCCTTCGAGCAAACAGGAATACGCGCTATTATACAAGGCTTTAACAAAACACTTACCGATTATCAGCTACCCGAATCGATGATCCGAGTCGGTTCTATCCCCCATAGCTGGCTGTTCAAGCAAGGCTGCTGTGTAATACACCACTGTGGCTTCGGTACGTCGGCCTCTTCTATGATTTATGGCATTCCTTCGATCCCTGTTCCTCACGTACTGGATCAATTCGCATTTGCTGAGCATATATACCGCCTGAAGGCAGGAGTAAGGCCGATAAAAGCAAAGAAACTCAGCACAAATAGATTAATAGAGGCTATCGATGAATTAAATGCAGATTATGCACAAATATACCAAAATGTCACGGATTTATCCAAGAAAATGCAGGCTGAGAACGGATTAGAAAAGTCGGTGCAGCTCATACGAAATATTGTTTGAACTTGTCATTACTGTCTCCATGGACGGCACTTCTGCGTCCATCCCTGATTTACCCAAAAGTCCCTATCCGTGGGATTCCATGCCGAATCGGGGGAGGATTGCATCTTTCTGAAAATTCCAAACATAATTCTTCCCCGCAGGCCTGGCCGGGGACGCTCTGCTCTTCTCCTTACCGCTTTCGCGATCCTTTCTGCCTTCTTTGTGATCAGCTTCATTCTCTGGGGCTTGATCGCTTCTCCCGGCGCTGTATAGCAGGCGAGCCCTAATGTATACACCTTCGGTACACACATCCACCTGAGCTGTCTCGCCATTGACCTTACCGTGCCCCTTGGCGGCGCTCCTGCGGAAGACGATACTACAATGCCTACTTTGGTAAACATAGACCCGTGAGGTCTATGTGATGCCCAACGGTAAGCCAGATGGTCCATGAGATTTTTCATGGAACCGCTCATTTCCATCACATAGTTCGGACTGTCCAGCAGAATGATATCCGCCCACTCCACAGCCAGAGCAATTGGCTGTACTTTATCGGCAGAAGGACAGAAGGATTCCCCCTTCAGGAAACAATTGAAACACCCGCAGCAAAAATCCGGCCCGTCTTTCGGGAGAAAAAATTCCCGTATCTCATCCTTGTCCGTAATAAGAAAGTTAAGTACCGTCTGCGTCATCGTATAGGTCACACCCTTATGCCCTTGACCATGAATCACCGTTATCTTCATCGCTTATCCTCCTTCTTCCCGTAAAGCCTTCTA
Organism: Bacillota bacterium; assembly: GCA_023399455.1. GTDB lineage: Bacteria > Bacillota > Clostridia > Lachnospirales > Lachnospiraceae > Kineothrix > Kineothrix sedimenti. The sequence goes on along the minus strand of JAEWPN010000090.1, from coordinate 24,041 downwards.
AACTGTCTGATATGCTGCACCAGCATCTCCATCACTTCGGATTCTCTCTCCGGATGGCAGTCGCATAAAACCAAAAGCAAATACATCGGCGCATAGAAATGCAGTGCCATCACATTCGAATTCTCCGGAATAAATACTCCCGCCTGTATCAGCAGGCTAAAAAGCATTCCCTGATAGGAAAGCGGTTCATCCACATATTGTTTAACAAAAAGAGCCCCCAGTTCTTTATTATGAAACTGCTCCACTGTGAGCATCCTCCGGAAAAGCCCGGCATATTCATCGTGCAAGAAATAGGAAAATAATCCTTTTCCCATTTCGATCAGCCGTTCCTCGTCAATGCCGATATATAATTCCATATCCCTATCGGGCTTCACTCCATTCATTTGCATGGAAGCCGCCTGCATTTCATAGCGGGAACTCATTTCCTCCAAAATAGCATCAAAAATATCACGCTTACTCTTATAGTGCTTATAAAGCGACGGCGCTTTAATACCTACTGCCTCCGCAATCTGCGCCACACTGACCGCTTCGTATCCCTTTCTGGCAAATAGCTTGAGTGCCTCACTCATAATCTTTCTTTTGGTTGACTGTTCTTCCACCGCTCAACCTCCTTTAGGCTAATATGTGTTAGCCTAATTATAGGCTAACGCCTATTAGCTGTCAAGAGACTCATTATTCTTACAATGTAATTCTTTAATTATTGCATATATAACCGCACTATAGATACTCCCCTTTTTATAAACGCTATCTTGAAGTACCCCTTCTTCCGCAAATCCCGCCTTCTCCAACACTTTGCATGAAGCTACATTATGCAGAAAGGGTCTGGCGTATACTCTGTGGATATTGAAGTCAGAAAATAAAGTGCTTACGAAGCCCGCAATTACCCCTGTCATAATCCCTTTTCCCCGTTCCTCTTTCCTAATCCAATATGCTATTTCAGCATTCTTACAATACATGCCAGTTTCAAAAAAGGCAGCTATGCATCCGCACACTCTTCCATTAACCAGGATTGCCCTGTAGCATGCCTTTTTACCATCACTTTCTACAAAAGATGCCACCGCCTGCCTGCATTCTTCCTCCGTATGAGGAAAATCATCGCTCATATTATCATATAGATCTTTATCCTTGGAACACTGAAAGAAATCCCCATAATATTCCTCTTTCCATCTTACCAATTCCACTTCCATGATCTCACCCTTTCACCATTATCCCTTCGACATAATGCTCTTCCTCAAATCAACCTCCATAATGTAAATCTGGCAGGGATTGCTCTCATCCCAAAGTGACGGAAAACACTCCAATTCCTTAAATCCCAGGCCCTCATAAAAGGTGTTTGTCCTGTCATAAGACTCATAACAGCCCTTTTGTACTGTCTTTACCTGCAAAAAGGAATACTCCTTCATCCCCGCATAAGAATACAGCTCCCCAAACAGTCGCTTCCCTATCCCTCTCCCTTGAAATCCTTCCAGCACTCCCATAACATAAATCTCAGCCGTATGCCGGCTAGTCTCCTTCATAGCAATAAACCCAACTGCCTCTCCGTCCGTGAATTCCGCCCAAAAGGGCATGCTCCTGACACCCTTCACATATTCACAGACACTCTCCGGCACTCCGAACCACTCCGGCAGGCTCTTCAGTACAAAATCCGCAATTCTCCCCTTTTCTTCTTCCTTCTGTATGAACTTAACCATCCCATTCCTCCCTGTACCTGTCCAAAATCTCGGCTGCCATCCCCACCAATTCTACACAAGGCCGCTTCTTATAATATTCTGCCGTCCGTACTTCCGGAACCGGCTTATCCTTCCCTGCCCCCAATCCAAGCAGCTCCCGGCATACGATAGAATGGTTTTTTTCCTCAAATTCTTTCGCCAGAAGCTGTATTCTTTCATAATGCTCCGTCTTCGATTTCTGGTCCTTAGGGTCTGCATATCCATATAGCATTCCTGCCGCCATGAACATCCCCGTCACAGCTCCGCATACCTCCCTCAGTCTTCCCATACCTCCGCCAAAAGAAGAACTGATTCTAAGCACCGCCTCTTTATCCATATCATAACAATCACTGAATGCCAAAAATACCGACTGCGAACAATTATAACCTTCTTTAAAATATTCCATCGCTAACTGCGAATGTGTTTTTATACTCTCTTGTTCTCTTACGCTCATTTTTCTTCATTCCTATTAGATTTACCGCTTTTAATTTCACAAAACCCCCGCCCCGGCGTTCAACTTATGCGCCGGTTCGGAGGTTTACATAAAATATCAGCTATTTAGAAATCAACTTCTTTACCGTAGTAAATACATGTAAAGAGCTTCTCCATGGTCGCCGGATCGATTGCTCTCGGATTCGAACCCGTACATGCGTCACCTACCGCATTTTCTGAAATCGCTGCAATTTTTTCCTTGAATTCCTCTTCTACGATGCCGAACTCTTTCAGGGTATTCGGTATCTGCATCTGATTGTTAAGCTCTACGATTCTTTCGCACAAGCCCTTAATCGCTTCATCCTGCGTTCCTTCTATTCCGATAGAAGCCGCAATTTCGCCGTAGCGCTTCGCCGCCTCTTCATTTTTCGCATTATATTTAATAACATACGGAAGATACATCGCATTTGCTAATCCGTGAGTAATATGTCCGGTGGAAAAAGCTGCTCCCGTCTTGTGAGCCATGGAATGTACTATGCCTAAGAGGGCGTTCGAGAATGCCATCCCCGCAAGACACTGTCCGTAATGCATGAGTTCCTTGGAATCTCTATCTCCGGCATAGCTCTTCGTCAAATCGCTGTCCACAATCTGGATAGCCTTGATAGCAAGGGGGTCCGTAAACGGAGTATGAAGGGTAGAAACATATGCTTCGATCGCATGTGTCAGAGCATCCATTCCCGTATAAGCTATCAAGCTCTGGGGCATCGTCTCCGCCAAAACGGGGTCAACGATAGCGATATCGGGTGTTATATTAAAATCAGCAAGAGGATATTTGATTCCCTTCGCATAGTCTGTGATAACGGAAAATGCAGTTACTTCCGTAGCCGTCCCGGAAGTGGAAGGAATCGCTATGAATTTTGCTTTCGTTCTCAAAGCAGGAAAACTAAAAGGAGTGATCAAATCTTCGAAAGTCGTCTCGGGATATTCATAAAACGCCCACATCGCCTTAGCTGCATCGATGGGTGAACCTCCGCCCATGGAAACGATCCAGTCCGGTTCGAACTCTCTCATCGCCGCCGCACCCTTCATAACCGTTTCTACAGAAGGATCCGGCTCAACGCCTTCAAACAGAAGGGTTTCAATCCCTGCTTCCTTTAAATAACCGACAGCTTTATCCAAAAAACCAAAACGCTTCATGGAGCTTCCGCCTACAACTACGATAGCCTTTTTTCCCTTTAAGGTCTTCAAAACCTCCAATGAATCTCTTCCGTAATAGATATCTCTCGGTAAAGTAAATCTGTTCATTTGCTATTCCTCCTTAACTAAATTTGATAAATACTTGTTTGTTGTTATCAGATGATTCAAGTATATCAAATTCAAGAAAAATAACAAGTCCTAATGCCTCCAAAAAACCCTTCTATAGAAGAAGTTCTGCCTGTCTGTAGGCCTCCTGTGCCTGTTCTTTCTCCTGAAGCATTTCATGGCAGCGTCCGATATAGTTAAGAGCCAGAAAGCTTCCTGCTCCGGCCAGGATCAAATATCTTACATCATCTTCTCCAAGGATAAGGCAGTGCCTGAAGGTGCTCTTCGCTTCCTTATAATCTCCGAGCGCGAACTGCGCCATGCCCTTATAATAATAAAGGTCGACATAATCCGGATAAAGCTCGATTGCCTTTTCTATACTCTGTGATACGGTTTCATAATCTTCCGCTGCAAGCAGAATATCGTATTTCAGCTTATACACAATTGCAGGGGGCAGGATCTCTTCTTTAAGAAAACACAGAATCGATAAATTGACAAGTCCATAAGCCTCCGCATAAGCCTTTGTATGATAATATTCCACAGCGAGATGATATTGGACCCACGCATTTTCCGGCTGCTCTTCCCTTTCCTTAAGAAGCAGTTTCATATTCCTATCGTTCTTATGCTCTATTTCTTCATCCATATACCCGTAATGAAAAATCTTGATATCATCATATTCCTCTTCCGAAATCCTATCGACTATGTTATCCCCAATAAGCCTCTCATGTACTTTTCCCGAAAAATGCATCCCTGTATTGTTTCGGAACAAACGGCACGCGCTGTTCCTGTAAGCCCGGCTCTTATCCGCCGGCTGTTCACCGTAATAGTGCAGCATTTTGATTGATATGAGGTCTTTTTTCTCATCACGAAGCCGCTTCTTAAATGTTTTTTTATCTCTGATCTGTAGTTCCTCATCGGCATCCAGCCACATAATCCAATCGCTGGAAGCCTTTTCCACTGCAAAATTGCGGGCTGCAGCAAAATCATCCTCCCACGCGAAATCATAAAGCTTTGTTTTGTATTTTTTACAAACAGTCTTCGTCCCGTCTTCGGAGCCGGTATCCACCACGATGATTTCATCCACCAGCTTCGCAGCACTTTTTAGGCATCTTTCGATATTTTTCTCCTCATTTCGTACTATCATGCATAAACTTATGGTAGACATTTCTTATTCCTTCTTCCATGTATTCTGTTAATCATTTTATGCATCATTTCGAAGGATTGTGACTTTTGACCTTTTGGGAGAGGGTTTTTATGTCACAAAATGACAATTAACTACATAAAATATAATATGCAGGAACCATCATATACTCACGTGGAGAGAAATAAATGATAACCATAAGTCTTTGTATGATTGTAAAAAATGAAGAAAAAGTATTGGAAAGATGCTTAAACTCAGTAAAAGACCTCGTCGACGAAATTATTATCGCCGACACAGGCTCCACTGACCGCACAAAAGAAATCGCCGGACGTTTTACAAAGAATATCTACGATTTTCCGTGGATTGACGACTTTTCTGCCGCGCGGAATTTCGCATACGACAAAGCGACAAAGGAGTATATTCTTTGGCTGGATGCCGATGATATCATACTCCCCGAAGATGCCGTTAAATTTAGAAAACTAAAAAAAACACTGTCCAGCGATATCGACATCGTCATGATGCTGTATAATATAGGCTTCGACGCTCAGGGCAAGGTCACCTTTTCCTACTATAGGGAAAGGCTTTCCAAAAATATCCCCCGCTTCAGATGGAGCGAACCCGTTCACGAATGCCTGCAGCTTGGCGGAAATATCATAAACTCCGATATTGGCATCACACATGCCAAGCCGCCCGGCGCAAGAAGCTCCAGAAACCTTGAAATATACGAAAACCTTTTGTCTAAGGGAACCAAGCTCTCTCCCCGAGGAACATACTATTATGCCAGAGAATTAAAAGACAACGGCCGTTTCGAAGATGCTATCGACGCCTTTGAACAATTTCTGGACTCGGGACTGGGTTGGGTAGAGGACAATATTGCAGCATGCGGAGAATTGGCAAAATGCTACCGGGAGCAGGGCGACAGCAAGCGAGCCTTCCGTGCCATGCTGCGGAGCTTTCAATACGACACGCCACGCGGAGAATTGTGTTGTCAAATCGGATATCATTTTAAAGAGCAGAAGGAATACAGGAAAGCCGCCTTTTGGTTCAATCTGGTTCTCACACTGGAGAATCCGCAGAGTTCATGGGGCTTTCATCAAGCGGATTTCTGGGGGTATATTCCCTGCATCGAATGTGTCGTATGTTACGACCACTTAGGCGAACATGAGAAAGCGGAACGCTATAATGACATGGCGGCCGCCTTTAAACCAGATTCACCTTCAGTTCTTTATAATAAGGAATATTTTAAAAATAGAAAAAAAACAGATACTTCTTCACTATCAGAAGGGAGGATATAAAATGTCACAACCAACATTTCCGGAAATCAGTCCTGAAATAACTCGCGATAGCGCTTTGAATATGATTCTTGCTTCCATCGCTATGGAGGAACTCGGCCTCAGCCATATCATCAATGCAGAGGGCGAAAAGCTCCAATATGTCTTGGGAACCTTACCGAATCAAGCAGATGGCAGGCCCATCGACCCTGTCAGCGTAGAACATCTTCTAGCCATAAATGAAAGCATTAAATGCCTCTTAGACAGCATTATGCAGAATCAAATCTTTCTGAAAGATAAATTGGAAAAGGTACTCAATTCATGCAAAGGTCCTTGCGGCCCTACGGGTGCTACCGGACCTACCGGCGCTACCGGTGCTACCGGGCCTACCGGCGCTACCGGTGCTACCGGGCCTACCGGCGCTCCTGGCGGGTCAACCGGTGCTACCGGGCCTACCGGACCTACCGGACCTACCGGACCTACGGGGGCCACTGGCGCTACCGGTGCTACCGGTGCTACCGGCGCTACCGGCGCCACGGGCGCTACCGGATCATCCGGGGCTCTCGCAGTAGCAGCCTTCGAGGCGGCGGCTGGAACTTGGTGGAATAGAAATTGCCCGCTGCAACTTACAAATTTTATTAAGAACCGCGACATTGTTCTTTCCAGAGATGGAACGAGCATTTTACTCAAGGATAGCGGCAATTACCTCATAAGCTTCACCATCAACGTAATCGTAAACAATCGTTGCAACGGAACTATTGGCATCGCACTACGATCCACTTCCTGCAAGGATACGGAAACTATATTTACGTGCTGTACTCCTATCACCCGCATCGGTTCACCCATTACAGTGTCCACAGGCACCATTATCGTACCGGTAGACCGTTATGAAGATACGCGAATATCGCTCGAGCTGCTCTCACCTAACTGCGTTCAGGTAGACAGCTGCTTTGTCAGCGTAGTAAGAGCATGATCTTAATATTTTAGCTGTTAAAAGCTGCGGCCCTGCCAATTATAAAAAGGCAGAGCCGCTTTTTTAGTGAAACTGCCTTTTGATGAATCTGGCAGAAGGTTCTCCGTTTGAATAGATTAAAAGATCTGCTGCGTATTTGAAACGCGCAGCCCTCGAAAGATGTATTTTGACAATGATCCAGAGATTAGAACGCGGCGGGAATCATAAACGGTGTAATTAGGGGCGGGAAATCTTGTAATCCCGGTAAATTCAATGGGAAGTCCTGCCGAGGTATAAAAACTCATGCCGTCCTGCAAATGAAAATGCAGATGTGGCTCTGAAGTGTTCCCTGAATTACCGCAATAAGCAACGCACTGTCCGCGCTTTACGGTATCACCCGGTTTTACGCAAACACTTCCGGGCTGCAAATGGGCCAGAAGTCCATATTCCTTATCGGCGTGACGAATGAGGATATAGTTGCCCCTTATATCTCTCGCGGAACAATCGGCCTGACCATATCCCAATAGAAGACTGTCGGGATATTTGTCCCGAATCTCGACCACCTCTCCATCTGCCGGAGATAAAACTTCTTTGCCGTAGCAATAATAGTCCGTAAGCTTTGTATATTCACCGGAAAAACTATGCCCCGCTTCATCAAGTATGACAAAATCATAAGCATATCTTTGGGCTTGAATTCCCCATGAATGGGAATGCTTTTTGTCAATGCCGCCGTTGACTGCTGTCCATGCTCCTCCAAAGGGCAAAGAATATCCCACTTTACATTGATAATTTTCTGCATTGGGCATATGAAAGCGGTACCTGAAAGGAGCCGCCAGCATTCCCCATATCTGTTTCAGCGATTGCAGAAATACAGGGAAATTATAAAAAATGCCGACAAATCCAAAGAGCCAGAACAACCATAGGAAATTTAGCAGTCTATTATCCCAAAACAGACTTAACAAGCCTAAAAGCCCTAAATATTTGATTTTCTCACAAAATCTGATCAACCGTTTCAATTATTCTCCTCCTCACTAAAGAAAAATAATTCCTCAACCGTACAGGAGAATACCCTGGCAATATCCATAGCAAGCTTCAATGATGGATTGTACCGGCCTTTTTCCAGGTTAATGATCGTTTCCCTGCGCACCCCTGTCAGGGCTGCCAGTTCATCCTGTGTCAAGTTCTGTTTTGCCCTATATTCACGCATTTTTGTCTTCAATGCCATATTTAATCCTCCCATTGCTCTTTCATTTCAAGAACTAAAAGTGCGATGGTGAAACAAAATACGGAGACGACATAGCAGGATGCCAACACCATATTGCTTGATAAAAATGGCGGAAACAAAAGATAGACGGCAATAGAAAGACCCGTAGCCCAAACACCTGAAAAGAAGCCAATACTTGCCGCTTTTCTAACATTGTGCCTAAACATCTCATCCGGTGTCACAAAAAAGTACCGTAAGTAATAGGCAAAGCCGAAAAAGCCAAGAAGCGGTCTATGAACAGTAAATCCCAGAAATCCTAAAAGCGCAAGGATTGATAAAAACCCCAATTTATTGAATTTCACAAGACACCTCCTATAGTGGTATATTTATAACATTATGTTACAAATATACCACTATATTAATTATATGTCAACGGATCCTGATATTACTTACAATCTAAAATGCATGCCAACCCCTCCATTTAAAAATGGCTGCCCGGAATTGGCATGCTGCTATTTCAGTTTTTCATACTAATTGCTTTTTCTGCTTTTAACACAAGATTTTCTGCTGTCAATCCATACTTTTCCATTAACTCATCCGCCTTTCCGGAATGTCCGAACACGTCCTCCACCCCATGACGGATTACCGGTACCGGATACTCCGAGGTCACAGCTTCTGCTACTGCCGCCCCCAGGCCCCCTACAATATTATGTTCTTCCGAAGTAACGACAGCCCTCGTCTTTCTGGCCGCCATCATGACAATTTCTTTATCGAATGGTTTTATGGTATGCATATTGATTACCATAGCATGGATTCCCTTATCCTCCAGAATTCTTGCAGCCGTTAATGCTATCTGGACCATTTGTCCGGTTGCAATAATGGAAACATCTCCACCGTCCTTTAATACAACACCTTTTCCCAATTCAAATTTATAATCAGAAATATGTCCGGTAATATTTTCAACACCGGAACGGCCAAGTCTCAGGTAGCATGGACCGTCAAAATTAAGCATTGCTTTAACAGCTTCTTCTGTTTCGTTCGCATCGCAAGGGCAGATAACTGTCATACCGGGAATAGTCCTCATTAAGCTCAAGTCTTCGATACATTGATGAGTCGCCCCGTCCTCTCCTACAGATAATCCGGCATGTGTTCCGATGACCTTAACATTCAGTCCGGGATAGCATACAGAATTACGGATCTGATCGTATCCTCTTCCGGCGGCAAACATTGCAAACGTGTGACAAACAGCCGTTTTACCCGTCGCGGCAACTCCCGCGGACATTCCTATCATATTGGCTTCTGCTATACCTGCATTAAAAAACCTGTCCGGATATTTTTCCGCAAAGTAGCAGGACATTGTGCAAATGGTCAGATCCGCATCGAACACTACTATATCCTCTCTGTCTCCGCACTTACATAAAGCACGTCCATACGCTTCTCTGGTAGCAATAATTTCACTCATAGCTTTGCCTCCCACTCTGCAATATGCTTATTTAATTCTTCGAACGCCCTGCCGTACTGTTCTGCATCCGGCGTCTTTCCATGCCAGCCCGGATTATTCTCCATGAAAGAAACTCCCCGGCCCTTTACCGTCTTCGCAATAATAACTGAAGGCATATTTTTGCATTGCTTTGCCGCATCAATTACATTTGCCAGTTGTTCCGGGTCATGACCGTCGGCCTTAAGTACATTCCACTTAAAGGCCTTTAATTTTTCATCAATAGGATAAGGAGACATCACTTCCTCAATAGTACCGTCAATTTGCAGGTTATTATTATCTATGATGGCAATCAGATGATCCAGCTTATAATTTCCGGCAGCCATAAAGGCCTCCCAAATCTGCCCCTCCTGCAATTCACCATCTCCAATAACTGTATAGACGTAATAATCCTTATGATAAACCTTACCAGAAACCGCCATTCCTACCGCGGCCGAGAATCCTTGCCCCAGGGAGCCGGCCGACATATCCACTCCGGGAATTTTAGTCATCTCGACATGTCCGGATAAATTGCTGTTAATACTTCTGAAGTTCTTCAGCTCACTTTCCGGAAAGAAGCCTTTTAGTGCCAGAGCTGCATACATTGCCGGCGTACAATGTCCTTTAGAAAGCACAAAACGGTCACGATCAGGATCTTTAGGATTTTGGGGATCAACCCTCATTTTATCGAAATAAAGAACTGCTAAAATATCCGCCAGGGAAAACGATCCTCCTATATGTCCGGAACCGGCTGCCTGCACAGCTTCTAATCCCTTTTCACGGATTTTCATACCAAGCCATAATAATTGTCTTTTTCTTCCTTCTTCCAATTCACATTTTCCTCAATTCTATTCTAATCTTTTATAATTATCATAAACCTATATGTAAGTCCTTCATTATATTGTAGACATATTGCACTGCCTGTTTATTTGCTTACTTCAAGGCCGCATCATATTCCTCCTGCGTAAGTGCACCCTGCTCCATATAATATTCAATGTATTTATCCACATTTTCCTGTGTAATTAAAATAGTTTCAATCGTTTCTTCTATAACCTCTTCTTCACCGGTCAACAGTTTATGTGCAGCATCCAGATTCTTTTGCGCCAATTCTGTCGTATCCTGCATTACGGTTGCCGTTTGGGTTCCCAGTTTGATTCTTAAAAGAGCATCTGGATTAGCATCAACTGCATAATACTGCGTTTCCGAAAAGGTAGGATCATCTTTTACCACTTCATAGCAGGCCTTAGCGAGGTCATCTCCTATCGTAAGACAAACGTCGATCTTACCGTAAGCCTGCACCCAGTCTTCCATTGTTTCCATAAAGGTTGCCGAATCGGCTTTCGTACAGATCTTCTGAGCCAGAATTTCGCAATCCGTTCTTTCTGCGACAAAGATATCATTGTATGCCTGTAAGCGGCTTTCCGTATGCAAATTACCGGGGTTACATGACATGATCACTACCCTTGCATTTTCAGGAGCATTTTCAACTGCCAGATTTGCAATTACTTTTCCTTGTTCATAAGGGTCTGCATCAATCCATGATGCGCCTTCAATATCACGTATTCCAGCGTTAGTAGTGATTACCTTTACCCCTGCTTCCACTGCGGATTTTACATAGGGAGTCTGGGAATCGCTGTCATTGGGCTGAACAATAATGCAGTCATAGCCGGCGGCAACGGCCTGCTCAATGATTTGGTTCTCCTTATCGCTGTCGGCCTGTGCATCCTGAATATCAAAATCAAATTCATCCGCATAGGTATCATCTGCATACTGCTGAAAAGCGGTTGCTAAACGCGCAGCAAAAGTATCTGCTCTATTTCTGCACACAAACAGTACTTTATATTTTCCTTCATCTTTTGCAGCTTCCTCCGTTCCTCCCCCTGCCGAGCTGGGGACGGCACCACACCCCGCCATTGTCAGCATCATACTCATAACAATTGTCACTACCGTTAGTTTTTTTAATACCTTTCTCATAATTTCCCTTCCTTTCTGAATCAGCTTTTAGTAAATGTTTTTTTATTTTTAAAGTAGATATCCCAAATAACAGCTCCCCCAATTATTATTCCCCTTACCACTTGCTGGAGATATGAATCAATTCCTATCAGATTCATAATGTTATTCAAAAAACCTACTATAAAAGCTCCTATTACAGTCCCCACCGCGGATCCGACCCCACCGGAAAAACTGGTTCCGCCTACAATCGTCGCTATCATGGCATCGAATTCATAGCTTTGTGCTCCATTTGGCATAGCACTGTTTACGCGTGAAAGATATATTGTTGCTGCTACACCGGTTAAAATGCCGTTTAGCGTATAAGTTTTTAATTTAACCGCCTTTACATTGATGCCGGAACCGTTTGCCGCCGCTTCATTGCCGCCGACTGCATAAATAGAACGCCCTAATTTTGTTTGCTTTGTTATGTAAACGGTAATAAGAAACAGAATAAGCATTATATAAATACTATTGGGAATTCCAAAGGTACTTCCTTGCCCTACCGCCGCAAGATCCGGTCCGACTCCCGACATATTCTGGCCCTTTGTAATATATAGTGCCAGTCCCCTTGAAATCAATTGCATTGCCAGAGTTGCTATAAAGGGAGGCGTATTAAAATTTGTCACCATTAATCCGCTGACTAAGTTGCAGACAACAGCTACCGTTATCGCGGCTGCAAATGCAATAAAAACATTCGGCAGTCTTATATAAACAATAAGAGATACAACACTTGCCAAAGCCAGATTGGAGCCTGCCGCGAGATCGAGACAGCCGGCAGAGATAAGAAGCATTGCGCCTAATGCCAATAAAATATAAACGGACTGCTGCTTAACAACATTCAGTAAATTGGGTACTGTCAGAAAATTTTCGTTCGCAAAGCTGCATACTGTAATCATTATAATTAAAATAAGAAATAGACTGTATTTGGAAATATACTTTGAAATATCCCATACATTTTTTTCTTTACTCATCTGAAACCTCCTTGCCTATAAAGCGAGTATTTATGATACTGCAAAATTCATGATAGCTTCCTGTGTAAACAATTCCCCGTTTTCCAGACATCCTGTTATTTCTCCTTCCTTCATAACGTAGATACGGTCACACATTCCTATCAGCTCCGGCAATTCGGAAGATATCATGACGATGCCCTTACCGCTTCTGGCAAATGAAGTTATTAATTCATAGATTTCCTTTTTGGCACCTACATCGATACCTCGCGTGGGCTCATCCAGTATAAGAACCTCACTGTCACAAAGCATCCATTTTGCCAGTATGACCTTTTGCTGATTGCCGCCGCTTAAGTTTTCTATCGGAGTTTTCAAATCGGGGGTTTTAACCCTTACTTTTTGGAATACTCCGGCGATATCGGCAGTTTCTTTCGCTTTGTGATTATAGCCTTTATAGAAATATTTCTTCAGGACCGCCAAAGAAGCATTTTCCATAACGCTTCGGACCGGAACGATTCCAAATCTGCGCCTGTCCTCGGTAACCATGGCTATCCCCGCCGCAATCGCTTCGCGTACATTCCTGAAGTATACCTTTTCTCCCCTCAAATAAATTTCGCCTTTATCGTACTTATCCAGACCGAAAAGAGAATTCATGGTCTCCGTTCTTCCGGCTCCCACCAGTCCGGCAAACCCGACGATTTCACCTTTATTAACATGAAAACTGATATCATGGAATATGTTTTGCTTTGATAAGTTCTCCACCCGAAGCAGTTCATCCGTTATTTCTACTTTTTCTTTCGGATATTGGTTTTCCAATTTTCTGCCTACCATTAATTCGATCACTTCATCTATGTTAGTATCCTCTTTCTGCAAGGTAGCAACGCTTTTTCCGTCCCTCAATATAGTTATTTCATCCGCAATCCGGAAGATCTCATCCATTTTATGCGATATGTAAATAATACTCATGCCGCGGGAACGCAAAGCTTCTATTTTATCTATCAGGAATTCCACATCTTTATTCGAAATTGAAGACGTTGGCTCATCCATAATTAAAATTTCCGCATTGAAGGAAATAGCTTTTAATATTTCCACCATCTGAATATTGGAAACACTCATAGAACGCATCAATGTATTAGGTTTATATGGCAGTCCCTCATTTTCAAGCAGCCTCACGGTTTCTTTACGAATCGCCTTCCAATCCATAAAAGCCCCTTTTTTAATCCATCTGCCCAGGAATAAATTTTCTTCCAGCGTCATATCGGGCACAAAAGATAATTCCTGAAAAATCATGGATATTCCATAATTCCTGGCATCCACCGGAGAATTGATTCTGGCAGACTGGCCATCAATTATTATTTCTCCCTTATCCGGCTGGTATATTCCATATAGAACTTTCATTAAAGTAGATTTTCCGGCACCATTTTCTCCGCATATCACATGTACAGTTCCTTTTTTCAATTTAAAACTAACATCATCCAATGCTTTTACTCCCGGAAACGATTTGTATACGTTTTTCAACTCCATCTTGATGTTATCTTCCATTTTAATGACCTTGCCTTTCTCACACTATATTCCATCAGCTTCTGATATTAAAAACGGATAACACCCTTTACCACATTTTCTGCGTCTTTTATGACAGTATCAAATGCCAGCTTCGAATCCTTGAATTCGAACTCATGTGTAACAATCTGCTTTACATCAATTGACTTCGTGCTTAAAGCTGCAATGGCTACCGGATAAGAATTCCTGTAACGGAATACAGATTTTATTGTTAATTCCTTGATCATAACCTCAGCAAAATTATAAGATACCTTGCTTTCGGAGGCTTGCCCCACTAACACAATAGTTCCTCCGCGCTTAGCCAGGAACGGTGTCTGAGCTATCGTGACGATAGAACCTGCCGTTTCAAATACTACATCTGCCCCCTGACCGCTAAATATCTCTTTGATCTTATCTTCCACATTATCTTTTTTCGCATTGATAGTATGTGTAGCTCCCAGTTTCCTGGCAAACTCGAGACGCTTATCGTACAAATCCACTACGACGATCTGGGCCGCACCTCTTGCTTTACATGCCAGCAATGTAACAAGGCCGATACATCCTGTTCCTAGAATAATGATGCTCTGCCCCAGCTTCACATCCCCCATCCCGGCAGCATGCAGTCCGACGGAAAGCGGCTCTACTAATGCTCCCTCCATAGTCGAAACATTGTCCGGCAGCTTAAAGCACAAATCGGCCGGATGCACAACATATTCCTGCAGTGCTCCGGATACCGGAGGGTCTGCAAAAAATACCATTTCAGGACATAGGTTATATAATCCGGATTTGCAAAAGCTACATTTTCCGCAGGCAATTCCCGGCTCCATGGCTACTCTGTCCCCGACTTGCAGCTGTGTCACATTTTCACCCAGTTCCGTTACAATTCCGGACACCTCATGTCCAAGAACGATATCATCTTCCAAAATATGATCTCCGATTCTGCCGTCCTTATAAAAATGAACATCTGATCCGCAAATACCGCAATATTCGATTTTGACCAGTACCTGCCCGGGCTCCGGCTTCGGTCGCAGCGCTTCTTTCATTTCCATTTTCTGTATGCCTGTTGTTATCATTGCTTTCATTAGATTGCCTCCTTAATTATAATACTTTTTAAATCTATTTTAAAATGTATCTTCATTATAGTTATTGCACAACAATTTGTCAACAACAATGTATATATTCGTCGGTATTACAGAAATTTTACTTTTAAGTTTGTGCATATTGTTTAAATTGCAAAAAAATAACCCGAAAACGTGTAAAACTAAACAAACACGTTTCGGGATATTAAACCTGTCATCGATGCGCTATATCTGTTTCCTGAACTCTTCGATGAAAATAGAGGCGGCACCTATCGCCGGAGCTTCGTATTTAAGCTTTGACGCCCTTATAAAATCGGCATTTTTAACATGAGTATCGATTTTTTTTACTCTTTCTTTCAAGTCTTCCAGATACTTTCCGATGTGTATGCCTACATAGCCGCCAATAATGATATCACTGTCAAAAACCATATAAAGATTGTGAACCGCAATCGCTAAATTATCCAGATAGCCGTCCCATATCCTCACACATTTTTCTTCCCCTTCTTCCACTTTTCTAAAAAACAGCTCCAGATTCCCCTCCGTTTCGTCAGATAAGATGACAGAAGAACAATATATATCCACACAGCCCTTTCTTCCGCAGTAACAAGCAGGTCCGTCCACCATTAATGTCATGTGGCCGAATTCTCCTCCTCTTTGATTTTGCCCGTAAAACAGCTGTCTGTTGATCATAATAGAACCACCAACGGTTTGGCTCAATGAAAAATATATGACATCATCCACATCCTCCAGCAGATTTGCTTCCGCACGTCCTCCGCTGTTGGCATCATTGGTCAAGAGTATGGGAAAAGAAAAATGCCCGCTTAATATATGATGGAAATCAGCATCTATTTTCATTTTTTCATAGGAAGCATATATAACCTCACCCGATTTATCTATAATAGCGGGCAAAGAAATACCCATGCCTAATATGCTGTCATAAGCAACGCCGCTGTCATATATGACTTTTTCTATTTCGTCTTTTAACACAGTATATGACGTGTCATTATCATAAAAGATTTTAAATTTCTTCCTTACGGATATTATGCTTTGCTCCGCCAGATCAACCATTACTATATTTATATGATTTGCCGTAATATCTACTCCCAGTGCTGTCTTTGCAGCCTTGATGCAGGAATACCGCTTTGCCTTTCTTCCTCCCGTGGAATCAAACACACCTTCTTCCGTGACCAATCCTTTCTCTTCCAGATCCATAAGGCCCTGAGCAACAGTAGGCACACTAAGATGCAAAGCCTCAGCAATATCCAATTTAGAGACAATATCCTTTTTGAGTATGTACCGAAAAATAGTATTCCGATTCATTCTTTTTACTTCCATGTTAGTCTTTGCCATACATGTCCCTCCTTTTTATCAATTCGTTGTCTCAGATTTCCATACACTAAGTTTTTTTAGAACAGCATTGCCCTCCGGGCCGAAATAATCCGTCAATATCCGGTATTCCCGATAAATCTGATTATATTTAATCACATTATCTGCAATTGGAAAATAAATCTTTTCTTTGGTCTTGCTCATTGCCGCTACGGCTTCTTCAATAGTATCATAGCCTCCTTCGCTGGCACCAGCAGCAACTGCCGCGTATATGGCGGAACCCAAAGCCGCCGTCTGACTGCTTGCCGCAACTCCAATTGGAATGCCCAAAACATCCGCATAAATTTGCATAAAGAATGGATTTTTAGCTGCTATTCCTCCGCTCGCTGTTATTTCATCTATTTCTATGCCCGCTTCCTTCATCGTTTCTACAATCATTCTCGTTCCATAAGCTGTACTTTCTATAAGCGCCCTGTATATCTCTTCCGGTTTTGTCTTCATGGATATACCGATCAGCATTCCGGACAGCTCACCGTCCACATGAGGTGTTTTATTTCCATTCCACCAATCCAAAGCGATCAGTCCGTTTTCTCCTGCTTTATAGGAACCGGCTAACATCGATAAGTACTCGTGGATTGTCACTTCATTCCTATCGGCCGCAAGAAAGTATTCCGCAGGAACACTGTTTTGAATAAACCACTGCAGCATATCTCCCACTGCAGCTAGGCCGGATTCCAAAGCATAATAATCCGGTATGATCCCGCCCTTATATGTTCCGCAGATGCCCTTGCCGGAAAATGGTTTATCGCTGAGTGCGATTATCACACTGGAGGTTCCCGCCACAAGCATCATTTGTCCCTTACGGTAAATCCCACTTCCGGGCACCCCGGCATGAGAATCAATAATACTTGCTCCAACCGGTGTTCCCGGCAACAATCCTAAATATTCAGCCCATAGATCTGTTAAATTACCGATACTGTTACCTATGGGACAAACCTCTTCTCCCAGCTTATCTTTTACTACATGCTCCAGCTTACTATCAAGCAGCGCAAAAAACTCACTTTCCGGATATCCTTTTTCAGGAAGCCACCATGCTTTGTAGCCTGCCATCGATCCACTTCTCTTTTCAGAATTGGTGATAACTCTTGTCAGCCAATCACCTGCCTCTAATATTTCATCTGCCTTTTCATATATTTCATAATCTTCCCTGATAATTTCCATTATTTTGGGGATCAGTAATTCAGGAGATACTTTTCCGGCGAATCTTTCCTTATCAGATTCGTGATAGTCTTTCAGGATATCATTAATAATATCGGCATCTGTCTGCGCTCCGTGATGCTTCCACAGCTTCGCATATGCGTGAGGCCTGTGCTCATATTCCTTTTTCATACAAAGAGGAACCGCATTTTCATCTATTGGAAGTATGGTACAAGACGTAAAATCCATGGATATTCCAATAATCTCGTCTTTATTAATTCCACTTTTTTTCATTACATTTTTGACAGTTGCCTTCATCACATCCAAATAATCCCGGGGATGCTGCAACGCGCAGTTGCCTTTTAATCCGGTTACCTTATCAGGCAGATAATCCGACATGACCTTATGAGCATATTCCTTTACATCATCTGCAAGAACATCCCCGTTTTCGCAGCTTACCAAAACTGCCCTTCCCGATAAGGTTCCAAAGTCCAAACCAATTACATATCTATCTTCCATAACCAACCCCACTTTTTAAAACTATTTTTATATGTGTATTAATAAGTAGAGTTTATAATATTTAATACGTATAGTCAAGTTTAATATCCCCTGAAATCTCCACGGTCTGATTTTATATCACAGAAACATACCGGTTATTTTCTATATAGAACCTCCAAAGATAGTCTTTCGCCTCCCCGGCATAATCTATGCCTATCCGTTTGGAATGCACGATCCGGATGTCCTGCGTTTCCCCTTCCTCTACATACAGTACATCCCCGCACAAATCCGCACCGTTTTGTCTTCTATCGATAGAAAGTGCCGCACAGAGCTTGCCCGGGCCGTTGGTCAGCGCTTTTTCCTGACTCCGGCTCAACTCGGCATACTCTTTCTTAAATCTGCTCCTGGCCATAACATCCAGCCCGTCTATAGGCTCTGCCGCCCTGATGAGCACAGCCTGAGGAACGCCTTCCTCTCTCGTAACTATATTGAAACAGTTGTGCATGCCATATACAAAAAACACATAAGAAAATCCCGGACCGCCATACATGACCTCAACCCGGGGTGTCCTTCTGCCTCCATAGGAATGGGCTGCTTTATCCAAGATTCCCATATACCCTTCTGTCTCTACTATTTTGGCCGCAATCCTCTGTCCGTCTACCTCATGCACGATAATCTTCCCGAGAAGCTCCTTAGCCACAACTATGGAATCTCTGTTATAAAACTCTCTGTCCAGCTTTTTCATCATATTCTTCTCCATCCTTCATCCAAAAAGGTATGTTATATATTATACCCCATCTTCCATCCGCAAACCAGTACCATGCACGGAATATCCGCATATCATATAAAAGAATGAAAAGCCGCTTCACCCGGAGGAAATATGGAATTTAGAGAAAGCCGTACTTATAGAAATTTACTCAGAGTCTATGAAGAAGAATTGATGTTTAGCGCCAGATTCGCGTTATACGGAGAAATAGCCCAGACGGACGGCTATATCACGATCTCCAGGCTCTACGATACCCTTTCCGGTCAGGATCTCGAGCATGCGCGTATTTGGCTGCGAGCTATCTACGAGGGCGGTCTTCCCAGTACCGCATCTAACCTCATTGAATCCGCCAATGCGGAAAATGCCATAGCCGGAAATCAGTATCAGGAATATGTACAGATAGCAAGGGAAGAGGGCTTCGACCATATCGCCGCCCTATTTGCGGGAGTTGCCAACATCGATTACAATCACGCAAACTTGCTCCAACAGCAGTACGATGACATCAGTTCCGATCAGGTTTTCTGCAAGCCCCAGGAAATCGTATGGGTCTGCATGCAATGCGGAAATATTATGTCCGGTGTCTGCGCTCCGGAAATCTGCCCGGTCTGCGGCTTCCCGCAAGGTTATTACAGACCGATAAACAGTTGCCCTTATTAAGTCATTTAAACATACTATAAATACATTCTAACAGTGAAAGCGCTAATATGATATTTATGATCCTGTAATGCTTTCGGTAGGCCTTCTGTATCAGCATGCCCATGCCTATCCATGAAGCGGTTGCTATTGTTCCCATGGAAGCAATAAGAAGTCCAAAGAAAAACAGAATGGAAAAAGTATTGCTGTAATCTGTGACATAGCCGGTAAGGGCGGTAATGCCGAATAAGTATATCTTCACATTGATGAGCTGCAGCAAAAAGCCTTCAAAAAAGGAGGCGGACTTTTCAGTCCTGCCTTCCTCCGGCCTGCTAATTGCAATGTGTACGGCGAGCCATAAAATATAGGCTGCTCCGATGTATTTCATCCAGTCCAGAACACTGGGCAGGAAGGTACTGACACCGTAAACAAATATTGAACAGGCGGTCTGCACCACATAATAGCCGGCGAAGATGCCTAAGAATAAGGGACGGCCTTTGCGAAGGCCGTAGTTTGTCGTCGTATTGAGCGCCAGTATATTGCCGGGGCCCGGAGTGAAGGCATTGATCACGGCATAAATAAAAAAGTTTCCTAAGACATATCCAGACATTGTTTTTATTCCTTTCAAGGGATACCGATTTTTTATTATATCATAGTCCCTGTCCATATTGATAATACTCTTATCCTATCCCCGCCGATAGCTTTAATCTATGACTAAGTCTTAATCTGGAGGTTCATATAGAAATCTTCATGTTTTTGTGATACACTACGTTTGGATCTGCATTTGGTGTATCATCGAAAGGATTAGATATGATTTATTTAGAAACTGATAGGTTGATTCTGAGGGATTATGTAGAAGAGGATTTCCCCTCCTATTATCGTTTAAAAAGCGATAAGAAAACAATGTATTATCTGCAGGATTTAAAAATAGACAGCGAAACGCTTGCACGGATTGATTTTGAGAAGGTTTTGGCGGATAGCAAAGAGGAACTTAGACGCTTCTATTTTTTTCATGTGGAATTAAAAGAAAGTCATGAACCGGTGGGAAGTGCCGGATATACGGTTACTGAATTTACTCCCGTGGGACAGCTTGTACATGCGGGATATTTCAGTTTCCCGGAATTCTGGAGCAACGGATATATAACGGAAGCTTTTACCAGGATTATCGAATTCGCTTTTGCTGAAAACGATGTGTACAGAATTACGACCGGATGCCTGCAGGAAAATTCCCCTTCGGAACGGGTGATGCAAAAGTGCGGGCTCATAAAAGAAGCCGAACATTTAAACAGCGAATGGCATGACGGGAATGTGAAAACCCGGGTGGAATACCGTCTGTTGAAAGAAGAATGGCCGGATATCCACTGACGTTCATTTACAGTCCTATCTCTTCATAAAATCCAGTTTCTTGATATTAGCTGTTATAAGCGCTCCCACGATCCCTATAACCGCCCCTGTAATGAGGCCGGAAATAATAAGAAACGGCAGATAGTATAAAAGTACGCTGCTATTTATTACCCACATAGCTACTAAAATCTGTCCGATATTATGGCCAATCCCTCCAAGAATACTCACTCCGGTCATGGAAAAACGCTTCCATCGCTTTGCTGCTACCATAAGGAGCCAGCTCAGCATACCCCCCGCGAAACTGAACATCATAGTGGAGAGATTTCCGAAGGTAAAACCTACCAGAACGATTCGAATCATGGACAGTACGAAAGCCTGCTTCGGCCCCATGGTAAATAAGGCGGTAATTACCACCAGATTCGCCAGTCCAATCTTGATGCCCGGAATCGGCACCGGAATCGGTATGATACTCTCTATGTAACTTAAAATAAAGGCCAATGCGATCAACATCCCATAGGTTGCCACGTTTCTAGTCTTCATGTGTGCTCCTCATCAATTAGCGATTATATCCACATCGCCCTTCTCTCCATCCTTAATCTCCACCGAAACTCCATGTGGAAGGCATATAATGGACTCATGGTCGTAGTGGATACTTCTATGGGCCACGCAGATTTTGTCAGGGCAGTTAGCTTCCGTCATCGTTGCCTCTCCGCCCTTGATTTCCAGAACGTTATAATTTCCCTGTTCATCTCCTATAGTCAGCCTAGTGTCCTCATCCAAAGGCAGGGTTTTATATACCTCACCGCCTATAGTGACTACCACCATCGCCCCTTCTTTCCTCGTAACATTTATAAAAATCACCGCCGCCAGAGCAATTATAAGAATCACTCCGGCGAGAATCAAATCGTTCTTCTTTATCATAGTCTACACCATTCCACTTCAATTACTTTTCAACCTTCGGTCCCATATCAATAATTAATATACCATCGATTGACATATAATTAATCTTTGATCATCGCTTGAAAGCCGCTGCTGTACTTCATGCTCTGGTCGGGAAACACCCATAGAGCCTCCGCACCATCCAGCCCTTCTATCAGCTTGCTTCCCTCTTCATAGGGCATGTTGAATACCGCCGTTGAAAGCGCATCCGCCATTCCTGAATCCGGGCAAATAATGGAGACTGATACGAAATATTCCGTCGGCATTAGCGTCTTGGGATCGATAATATGGTGGTACTGCTTCCCGTCCACTACGTAGTAGCGCTCATAAATGCCGCTGGTAACAAGGGAATATCCCGACAGATTCAACACGTAAAGCGTCTTTTCATCACTGGATAGATCCGGGTTCTGGATTCCTACACTCCAGGGAATCTCTTTGCCGTTATCGTCAAGCTTATTTCCAAAGGTCCTGACATTTCCCCCTACAGAAATCATTCCGTTCTCAAATCCCGCCTCCTGTGCGAAAAGCGCTGCTCTCTCCACCGCATAGCCCTTGGCGATAGCTCCTACGTCCAGACTCATTTCAGGGTCCTTCAAATAAACAGTGGATGCCTCCTCGTCGATGATCATATCGTCAATGTCGATATGTTGGTTCCTCTTCTTCAGCTCCTCATAATCGGGAAGTGTCGCCTTCTCCGGGGCATCCAAACCTGCGCTGCGATGATCGTGCCATAGAGAGAGCACCGAGCCGAAGGCCACGTTTATCTCTCCGTCTGTCTTCTCATACAATTCTCTTGAAAACAAAAGGAGATCTATGATTCTCCGGTCCACCCTTACCGGCTTTATACCAGCATTATCATTGATCGTTTTTATATTGTTTATGCCTTCATAATCGTTATAAATATCATACAGATCGTTATACAGCTTCAGTTCATCATATATCATCTGACTGTATTCCGTGAATTCCTCTTCATTCTTCGCATATCCTACGATTACGCTCGCTGTATCAAACAGCTCCAAGAAGCTAGACTCATAGCGCTTTTGCGCACCAAACGAGCATGCCGACAGCATCGATATCATCATCATTCCCAATAGAAATGCCGTAATTTTTCCCTTCAACTTGTCCACCTCTAAAAATCAGTTTCCTAATTATACTTAGTTCATTGCGAAACTGTTTTGTTATGAAAATATCTACTAATTATACCATATGAAAGGAGGATGCACTATTTTTTTGAAAAATAATGCATCCCCCCGTAAATTAATTTCAAGTCCATTATTATTTCGCGTTTGATGCAGCCTTTTCAACTACAGACATAAAAGGACCTACATGTACGGTTACGGAGCTTATAAGATCAGCGTCTGCCGCATAGCCTTCACCGTCAACAGCGATTCCGCTCACTTCAGATGCAGTCTTTCCGATTACGTAAGAAGAAAAACTATCAGCCTGCTCGAACCACTCTTTACCGATAGAAGAAGCAGACTTCATTCCGTAAGCATCGCCAAGTTCCTGTTTTGTGGAAACTGCAGCAGCCAGATCGGAAGTAATTGCTCCGGTAGTATCGAAGTTAACGTTGCCCTGAGAAGCATCTACATAGCTGCTTGTGATTTTGCCGCTATCATCTGTCGTTACAACAGCGTACATGGAATAAGCCTGAGCAAGACCTTCTGCATCAGCGGTTGCATCTGTGGAGCTGGACATTTGTGTAGTAGTACCTAAGCCAAGTTTATCCGTGCTCTTTGCACCTAAATCTTTTGCATTCGCTACTGCCTTCTCAACTGCAGAAACAAAATCGCCTACATGAACCGTTACGGAAGAAGTTAAGTCCGCATCCGTAGGTACGCCTTCTTCATTTACTGCAACGCCTTTAACTTCATCTACGGTCTTTCCAACTGTATATGCAGCGAAAGCGTCTGCCTGCTCATTCCATTCTTTGCCGATGGAAGAAGCTGCGGCCATACCATAATTAGTACCGAGCTCTTGTTTTGTCTGGAAAGTTGTGGAAGGATCTGTTATAAGCTTACCGTCTGCTGAGAAATTAATTTTTGTCTGAGCTGCGTCAATTTTACAAGCCAGAATCTTACCGTCTGTTCCAACGAGCACGGCTGCGATAATGGAATCCACTTCTGCCAATCCGTCTTCTTCGCCTGCCGGTGTTGATTTTGCGATAGATGTCGCAACTCCAAGGCCGGTTTTTGCTGCTTCTGCTTTTGCACCGCCACATGCGGTAAGTGTTCCTGCTACTAAAGTCATGCAGAGTAACAAAGCTACTACTTTTTTCATATTTTACCTCCAT
>JAEWPN010000232.1 GCA_023399455.1 Bacillota bacterium | reverse complement strand
TCTACTGGTGCTACGGGACCGACCGGACCTTCTGGTGCTTACGGACCTACTGGACCTACTGGTGCTGATGGTGCTACCGGTCCTACCGGTGCTGACGGACCGACCGGACCGACTGGTGCTGACGGACCTACTGGACCGACTGGTGCTGATGGTGCTACCGGACCTACCGGACCGACTGGGCCTGCTATTACGAGCGACAGCATGTCAACAGCCAACACGACTTCAGCTGTTATTGCCGTTGTGCTGGGCGGTACCGATATCCCCCTGCCTGACAATCAAAACCTGAACACGTTCACTGTAGACGGTACGGATACTGAATTTACCGTACCGGTGACGGGAGAATACCTGATCAGCTATGCCGTTGCCACAACGACTGCGCTTGCGGTTTCCTCACAGGTATTGCAAAACGGCGCGCCGATAGCAGCTTCTGTCGTTTCTCCTACCGTATTGGCAAGCAATCTGTTTACGTCCTTTATTGCTCCGCTGACCGCGGGAGATACGCTGACACTACAGTTGTTCGGTCTGTTGGGAGCGGCAACCCTTCTTGGGGGTTCAAGCACGTATATGACAGTTGTTCGACTGATATAATCTTCCCTTTCAGGGAGAAAATAAAATGCCTTCTCCGCTTTTGCGGAGTCGCGTATAAAGGAATATCAGCGGGCGCTGCCTATACGCCGGGAAGTGTTGATTTGACAGTAAAGCCAGACTGATTTCTTCCGCGTCAAACTAATCTTATACAAAAGAGGAACCACCTTCTAGGAGGTGGTTCCATTACATACCCTGTGCATTACCCGACTCAAAATCCTCTTTCTCTTTCTATCAGCTCACAATATCTCTCCTTTACGAACCGTCTCCTATCTTCGCTTACCGGAATCTTCCTGCCGTCCCGTATTCTAACACAGGCCTTCAGCAGACTCTTTATGTACATGGTATTTACAAGAAACGATTGATGCGTCCGGAGAAACTGAAATTGAGAGCCTTTAAGTTCCTGCTCTATCTCATTCATCTTCCCGAAAAAGTAGTCCCGCCTGCCCTCTCTGGTATGAATGAATATTTTCCTTCCCTGACTTTCAAAATAGATGATGTTCTCTAACGATATATTATGTACTTCCTTATTAAAGCGGTAGGTAAAGCAGACTGCTCGTTCATGGATTTTTAAATAAGCGTCTAAAAAGTAGCGTTCGAACAGTTCCTTGTCTACCGGCTTGTCCATAAACCGGAAGGTATCTATTTCGAACAGCCTTCTTATATACTTATCCTTGCTGGAGACACAGATGATCAATGCATGCTTATCCATAGCCCTGATCTCTCTCGCCGTATCAATATCGTTTTCATCCTCTATATTCAAATAAATTAAGTCAACCTTTTCTCCCGAATAAATACTGTCGGTAAGCTTGTTTCCATCGAAATATACATCGATGTCCACAGAAACGTCATTTTCTTTCGCAATTTTGAGCAATAGACTTTCCATCTCCGATGTGAGGATTATTTCGTCATCACATACCGCTATCCTCATCATTTGTAATTCCCCTCTCACAAATCTCCTGAAATGTGTGTGCGGTGTTATATCTTAACTAAAAGCCTTTCCATATATTCAAATATTCTCTTAAAGAGCTGGTCTCTCTGCTCCCTTGTACTGTTGGCCATAAAAACATCCAAATCGAAGCTGTCCTCCATTTCCCCGATGATCAGATAGGTGGGATCGATATTTAGCTTGTTATGCAGAATCTTCACCTTATACATAGGAAGTTCAGTGGCACCCGTCTCATATCGTTTATAATGACCTTCGGCCACACACAATATATCCGCAAACTCCTCTCTTGTATAACCGAGGTTTTCACGGATTTCACGCAAACGCTCACCTATTTGAATATTTAGTTCTTTTTCACCGACTGTCTTTTTAGCACCCATATCACACCTCTTTATAAAGAAGCATATCAACTTCCGGTCATTTTCCAAAGCACATAATAGGCACTTATTTAAAACATATTATGTATTACTATTTCTTGTTTTCAAATATTTTATACACCCGGTGTGGCCGCATCACGAACAAAAGTGTGCTTCGTCCGCTCACCCAATCGATGTTTGGCTCAAAGATTTTAAAACAGTACCTTTGACGCTCTGATCTTATTACATAGAAAAAGAGGACATCCCCGGTCTTGCATGACCTTTGGGAAATCCTCTTTCAATCATATTGCACTCTTATCTCTTATTTTAACTTCCAAATATCTCTATTGTACTCGCTAATAGTTCTGTCGGAGGAGAAAAAGCCTGCCTTTGCAATATTCACAAGCATCATCTTCTTCCACTTCTGTCTGTTCTGGTAGTCCTCAAACATTCTGTCCTTCGCCTCAATATACTCTTCCAAATCGAGAAGAGTCATAAACCAATCCTTATTCAGAAGCTCGTTATAAAGCCTCTGCAGGTTCTCCTTATTTCCTTTCGCCAGGGCCTCCCCGCCCACAATAAAGTCCACAGCCTCTTTAATAACCGGGCTTTTCTTATAATAATCCTCAGACACATAATCCGCTTTCGCGTAATGCTCGATTACCGCCTCCGACTTCTCACCGAATACGTATATGTTCTCATCGCCTACCAGTTCATTGATTTCCACATTGGCTCCGTCCGAGGTCCCTATGGTGACCGCACCATTTAACATGAACTTCATGTTACCGGTTCCGGAAGCTTCTTTGGACGCGAGCGAAATCTGCTCGGATATGTCACATGCCGGAATCAGCTTCTCCGCATAGCTTACATTATAGTTTTCCACCATGAGGAGAGTCATGTAGGGACTTACCTGCGGATCGCTAGCTATAATATCCTGAAGTACCAAAAGCAGATGGATAATATCCTGAGCGATGACATAGGCGGGTGCCGCTTTTGCACCAAAAATGAAAGTAAGCGGCGTGGACGGCTTCTTGCCTCCCTTGATTTCCAGATATTTATGGATGATGTAAAGCGCATTCATCTGCTGGCGCTTATACTCGTGCAATCTCTTTATCTGGATATCAAAAATAGAATCGGGATTGAGGTCCACGCCCTCCGCCGCCTTCACATATACGGCAAGATCCTTTTTCCTATTCATCTTGATTTCGGCAAGCTTATCAAGCACCTCCTGATCGTCACTGTACTCAAGAAGCTTCTCCAGCTCGTTCGCATCCTTCTTGTAGCCGTCGCCGATAATCCGGGAAAGATATCCTGCCAACTCTCTGTTACAGGATAACAGCCACCTTCTGAAGGTGATTCCATTTGTTTTATTATTGAATTTATCGGGATAAATCTTATAAAAGGCGTTGAGTTCCGTATCCTTTAAAATCTCCGTATGAATAGCGGCAACGCCGTTTACGGAAAAACCATAGTGGATGTCGATATGTGCCATATGCACTCTTCCATCCGCGTCAATGATCTGGACCTTGGGATCGCTGTACTGCGCTTTAACCCTCTTATCCAGTTCTTTGATGATGGGCACCAGCTGTGGAACTACCTTTTCCAAATATTTCAGCGGCCATTTTTCCAGTGCCTCTGCGAGTATCGTATGATTCGTATAAGCGCAGGTCTTGCTCACTACCTCAATCGCTTCATCCATGGTAAGGGCCTTCTCATTTACAAGTATACGGATCAGTTCCGGAATCACCATCGTCGGATGCGTATCGTTGATCTGGATCACCGCATGATCATACAGCCTGCGAAGGTCATATTTCTTCTCCTTCATCTCTCTCAGTATGAGCTGCGCTGCATTACTTACCATGAAATACTGCTGGTAGATGCGAAGCAGGTTGCCTGCCTCATCGGAATCGTCGGGATATAAGAACAGAGTCAAGTTCTTCTCAATCGCTTCCTTATCGAAGTCTATCCCCTCCTTTACGATGCTCTCATCCAGAGACTCGATGTCGAATAGACGAAGTTTATTCACGTCATTGCCATAGCCGACTACATCGATATCGTACAATCTCGATGTCACCTTTCTCTTTCCAAAATATACATCGAAGGCAACATCCGTCTTAGTCAGCCATGAACGCTCCTCAATCCAGTCATTCTTTTCCGCGGTCTGTAATTTGTTCTTGAAAACCTGCTTGAACAGACCGTAGTGATAATTGAGTCCGATGCCTTCTCCGGGCAGTCCAAGAGTTGCGATGGAATCGAGAAAACATGCTGCAAGCCTTCCCAGTCCGCCGTTTCCCAGAGACGGTTCCGGCTCGATTTCCTCTATTTTAGCGATATCCTTTCCCCTGGACTTTAAAATAGAGGCAAGCTCATCGTAAACACCAAGATTAATCAGGTTATTTGACATTAGCTTTCCAATCAAAAATTCTGCCGAAATATAATAAATTTTCTTTTCTCCCGAAATCTGTCCTGATACTGCCATCAGTCTCTTGGTAAGCTCTAACAGACAGAAATATACCTCGTGGTCGGTCAGCGCCTCCATCTTCTTCTGAAACATCTCATTTGCCAGTTCTTCCAGCTGAGGTTCCAGATTCGACAATAACACGTCTCGTTTCATATTGGTTTGCTGCAACATACTCTCTCCTCCTGTATCGATTAAACATTTTCTTTATCTTTTCTTCTCTCACTAAGTAAGTTAACATAGGAAAACGTTTTCTGCAACTGTCATATTTAACATTTTTTTCATATAATTTTGTGAAATCTTAACAGATAATGTCCATGTACTTCATTCTTTCAATGGTATAACCGAGTACTTTTTCCCGTCCTTCCCCTCCATTCATCAGATAATGCAGCTCCTCCACCGCAGCTGAGGACACTCCTGCAAAATTCTGGCGGATCGTGTTCATCTGCTTCCCGGCATAGCCCATGAGCGTGATACCGTCAAAACCGCATACCGGACGGAAAATATCCATTTCCATAAGCGCCCGCATCGCTCCGATAGCCATCAGATCCGAGGCACACACCACCACATCCTTATTCTTGGCAAACCGGAAGGCTATGTTTCTCGCTTGCAATTCCGAGAATTCCCCATGCTTGATCATAAGATCCAAATCCATATCCTGTGCAAGGCGTTTGATTCCTTTTAAACGTTCCTCCGTCACATAGCCATTTTTCTTCCCTGCAATATAAAGTACTTTCTTGCATTTGTTTTCTACAATCGTCTTTTTCGCCACATCATACTGAGCCTGCTCCTGATTCACCCATACGGTGGAGGTGCTCGGATTGTAAAGGGGCGCGTCTACAAGCACCGCCTTGAATTCCTGCATATTGATCAGCTTCTGAAGCACCTTGTCCTCCTTGGACATTCCATAAATGATAATCCCATGGATGCTCTGAGCCTTTAAATATCTCGTTATCTCTTCCACGTTCTTATTTTCAAACATGGAAAAAAAGAACGTGATAACATCCAGCCCCATCTCCATCGCTTTATTGATGGCACCGGAAATATACTGCATAACAATCTCATCGATCGCCTGTGTCTTTGTATTTAAGCCCAGCAACAGGGCTACTCTGCCGGACTGCTTGGAGGAAAGTGCCGCTGCGACAGAATTGGGAACAAAATTAAGTTCCTGTACCGCCTGATTTACTTTTCTCTTTGTCTCTTCACTAACGTTCGGATAATCGTTGAGCACCTTGGAAACTGTGGATATAGCAACTCCGGCGTGCTTGGCAACGTCTTTAATCGATACCATAATCTACCCCTCAACTCGGAAAGCGTTTTCTATAATTTTATAATAAAAGAGTGGTATTGTCTATAGTCAATTCTAATTCATGAATACTTCTATTTGCTTGACTTCTCCTTTTCTTACAAGCCAAACCGTATCGCCGGTCATCACTCCATTTTCAAATTCCTCTGCACAATTGTCCCGGTGCATGATTTTTACCTTTATATTATAGCTTCCGGGAATGAAATCCTTTTTCTCTGCCAAATGGAATACAACTGGAGTTCTTCCCAAAAATGCCGCTCGTATTTTCCGCTCCTCTCCAATTAGATATGCGGGGAACATCGGCATGATACGCAGCTTCAATCTATCCTCTTCCATGTAAAAAGGCCGAGGACCGAACATCATGATCTGCCACATCTGGATAAATTCTGCAGTGGAACCGCTAAGCCTTGCCACAAAGCCTTTTCCGTGCAGCTTCTCATTGCGGTTTGCGCTGCTGACGATAAAAGAGGAATTTTCAAGAGGGCTTCTGCCATACATGTCTGCATCTAAGAAGGGCACTGCCGCATTTTGGAAGTCCTCTATGAATTCACTATACATTCCCGATTTCAAAAGCTCCAGCAAATACTTGTATTCCATGTGAAGCCAAATGGATTCGTTTTCCAGCCAGCCGGGCGTAAATGCTTTGGAGCGGCCCACTTCGAAACCTACACCGTTCAGTGACTCGTTTACCTTATACATCCGAAGCTTTTCATCATACATTCCGCTGCTTTTCACTCTCTGGTACAGCTTTTCCTTCTCTTGCCCGGGCACGCTTAGCTTCAGGAAACGAGAAGGGCCTTCCAGGAAATATGGCATCTGTCCCAGGCATACCGCCTTAACCTCAATACCGCTTCCGCTCTTCTCATAATCCGTCACTTCATATGTAAAATATGCCGGACTCATCCCGTCTCCATATGCAAGTGCTCTCTCGATACCTTCCAAAACAAGCGTGCGGAACCTGCTTAAAATATACACAGCTTCCTTTGCTTTGATTTCAACAGTTCTACCGCTCAGTCCAAACAAAGTCTTTTCACGGTATTCTTCCTTTATATCATTGAAGGCTTTCCAAGCTTCAATTCCTCTCCATGTAACATTTCCTGCTCCCAGTTCATTGCTCAACCTTGTCATCAGGTCCGCAATTTCTTCCGCACATACTACTGTTCTTTGGTATTTCTCCAGCTCTTCAATAGTAAAATCCAGCAATCTGCACAGCTCATAAGCCTCACACATGGAAGACCCCAAAAGCCCCGGCATTCCGTTAAGCGCATCGTACCACCCGGGCTTACCGCCCTCCATTTCAATACCCATTCCATAAGGATCCAGCGTAGCAACCTTTATCGCGCACAAAAGCAGCAGCTTCTCCATCAGCGTCGTATAATAAGTATCACCCTTTCCATATCCGGTTCGGACAAGCTGCCCGCGCACATCCTTTTTTACCTCATGATCCAGGGTGTGATACTGTCTGATTCCTTTTTCTGTTTCTTCATAACGAAGCCGTCTCGGATTCACTGACGCCTGTGACTCATAATAGGTAAAGGAAGCATCATCGAACAGCAGCTCCTCCTCCTTATCAGGAAATACTGCCAGATAAGTTTCCACCAAATCCAAATTATATGTCCAATGGTCTGTCCAATATCCCTCTCCGAAGGATGCATTAACAGCGCTGACGGCCTTATCCATTACCACACCGATAAATTCCTCCAAAGCAACACTTTCACTCTTTCCTTCCATCTTTTTCAGAATCTTATGCTTCTTAGCAAATCCTGCCAGACTTCCCGGAGTAAAAGGTTGGGATAACACCTTCTTCGTTTGACCCAATAAGTCATCTTTGATAAAAATAGAAAGCTCCTCAAGCTTTTCCTCTTCTATCGCGTATATCGCCCTTTGCACAAGAAGGGGATTGTATCCATCCGTTTGAATGAGATTATAGAACGTCTTAATATTAATGTCTCCCACATAAGGGGTGAACAGCACGTCACATCTTCTGTTCTGATTCACATCTCTGAAATTGGAATTCCCTTGCGAATAGAATTCCGGCGACATCTGGAAAAAATTATAATCTCTCTCGATATCTCCGTGCTTTCTTGAATAAAGATAGAATATCTTCTCTCTTCCCAGCTTCACGGGATATCCTCCTCGAAGTAGATTATCCAGATAAGTCTGTTTGCAATACGCATCGAATACCGGATTCCCCGTTTCCGTATGGATCACTCCGCACAATTCCTCCGTCAACCGGATGGCCTCCGCTCTCTTTTCTTCGAAATATTCTCTTCCGACACACTTGTCGGAAAACTCTTTCAATACTTCTTTGCTTTCCACCATACCTATTACCTCATATATGGTGATACTTTCTCCTATTTCCAGTTCCTTCTCTATCGCAAAAAAACTGCACGGTACATTGTTTTCCGTTATTTGCCCGCATTCCAACAACTCTGTCAGATTCATATCCTCCAAGCCGACCGCTCTAGTCAATGAAGTATCATACGCAAATACCACCTCCGGGTCCACAATAACCGGAAGCCGTTCTCCGCTCTCCGTTACCGCAAAGCTGTAATTTCCCTCTTTAATCTCCTGTACGGCAATACTATCCACAATACTGGCGCGGACCCTGAAATACGGCAGCCCATTCTCCGTATCCTCTACCTGCATCCACGCCTTAACCGTCTGTCCCATCTCTTTCATATTAGAAAGGGACACTCCGTAAGGTATGAGCGCCGGCATACCATCCAGGGCCTGAATCCGCATCTTTCTGCCGCTTATATTCTTAAACGTAACCTCTCTCACAAGTCCGCCGACATTTTCTTCAGGCAGCGTATAATAAAGAACATTCGTCTGAAGCCCCTCCTCACTATCCGCTTCCTCTATCTCGAACTCATTCATACCAATATACATCGCCGTCTTTTTCCCCTCATCCGAAAACGGTTCCAGATACCTGCCATCTTTCTTCACAAACGTCCGAAAGCCCTGCCGCTTCGTCATCTGATAAGCCTGGTGCGCCGGATAAAATTCCATAATAGAATGATCTTTATCCCCACTCCCAAAGCTGCTAATCCCCTGCCCCCTATTCACATAAAAAGTCCAAACCGGAATCCCCAGCTTTCCGCTAATCCCCGGCAAAAAACTAGCAAAAACCGTCCTTTTCCCATAATCCTCTATTACATATCTGCCCTTCTTATCAAACATCTTTTCCCACACCTTCCTTAATTAAATATTTCCAACTACTCAGCCACCGCTTCCCTTACAGCGGCCACCCTTTTCCATGCAATTTTTTTACCGTTTCCAAGGCTTTCTTCGGCAGTTTGGATTCGATTCCGTCTAGCGTGCGGCCTGCATTTTCTTAAGGAAACCCTCAAAAATCAGGGCAAATGCCGCACGGATGCGGCATTTAGGCAGCACAGCACAGGGATGTGCTTTGCTGCTGCCCCGACCACCGCCATCATCTAAACGGTTTCCTTTAGAAAATACAAGCCGTGCGCGCAGGAAGCGAAGCCAAAGCTGCCGAAGAAAGCCGGCCCCTCCACAACCTCAAAATTCAGAAAATCACCTCAACACCACCACAATATCATTCTCTCTGCACATCTTACAGGAAGCGAAATACTCCTTTCCAATCAATGCGTCCCTCCCGGCCACAAGCTGCCCATTCATAATAACTTCCTTCACCTCATATTCCCCATACGACTTCATAAGCGGATTCAAATACTTCACATGCAGCTTCCGCCCCCCAAACTCCAAATGCACTGCCGCTTCATGATTTTTATCGAACTGCTCCGCCATAAGCTTCGGTTCCAGCTTCAGACTGCCATACTCCCCTTTTATCCCGTACATCTCAGTGAGAACCGTCATCAACAGCCAGCTCGCCGATCCTGTAAGGTAATGGTAAACCCCTCTCCCTCTCGGGTCTATATATTCAGGGATCCCCGGATATATCTTGCTCTTCGACACATCGCTGGCATGGCTGTAAAGGCTTTTTACCGCCTTATATCCCTCCTTTACAAACCCGCGCTTATAAAGAGCATTGGCATACATAATCGTCATATGGCTGAATACCGCACCATTTTCTTTCTGTCCGTATGCAAATCCAAACATCCTTCCCATATCGGCCTTTATTTCTCCGAAATTCGTATTCAGGCGATAACCGCCTACCTCCGGCGCGTAAAGATATTCGTCCGCAGACTTCACGATTTCCTCTATCTGCTTCTCCTGCGCAGTTCCCGACATAATAGTAAATACCTGCCCTGTCAGCATCATGCGTACACCTTTTTTGAAATCACCCTCTACCCGGTTTCCGTTATTATCGTAATAGCTGTTATACCAGGAGCATCCTGCGCTATTTTTAAGCCACTCCGTCTTCCTGATATGTTCCTTCAGCCACCCGGCTTTTTTCCGCAGATTCTCTGCCAGCCTTTCCGTATCTATTTCAAATCTCTCGCCGCTCACCGTATGCCCGCAGACATTACAATAACGCTTCAGCAGATTCTTTTTCTCCTCTATGCTGTCATAAAGCCCTTTTTCTTCACAAAGAAGCTGCTCCATTTCCTTCAAAAGAGCGACAGTCTTCACCTTTCCCTTTTTTTGCATATAAAGTAAAAGGTCTGCGATTTCCTCCATATTTCCCGCATATGCTGCTGTAAACGCCACACTTTCGCCCCGCTCCGGCGCCATATCCAGCGCATCGTTCCAGTCGGCGCCCCGAAGCCTCATATGGTTGTGCTCTCCTACGTCATAAAACGCTGTAAGGTGCTGCAATAATATATGCTCAAGAATCGTTCCTCTGTAAACATCGCCTTCTGCCGTCTTCTGAATGCAGCCTTGTTCCTCCGCCCAGCTCTCATCGCGGCCTTCGCCCCGAAAGCCTTGCGCATCCTTGAAATATCCCGCTTCCTCCAGCATGAAATCCAAATCGCCGCTTTGCTTGATATATAAATAAGAAGTCATGAAGGGCCACATACCGTGGTCCATCCAAACTCTGGCGATTCCGTTTCTATCCGCAATGAACTCACCTTGCTCCTTTCCGATAATCGTAGCGTTGGTTCCGTCCATGCGCACGCCCCCAAAATTAGACAGCAGCATTTCCCTGACACCGGAAGGATTCATCATAAGGAGCGCCAGACAATCCTGCCACAAATCCCTCCAGCCTCTTCCACCTTTTCCATAGTCGTGGTGGGGCAGGAAGGAGCAGCCGTAAATGCGCCGCAGTATCGGCTGGAAATTCACCCAATACATCCATTTATCGAATCTATCATCTCCTGATTCATAAGATATGTTTACCTTCTCATTCCAATATTCCTTTGTCTCCTTCAGCCTCTTTGCAAAGACCTCCTCCGTTAAATAGGAGTCTGCCGCCTTCGAAAGAGCGTCCGAATCTTCGCCATAGCCAAGGGCAATCACATAAGAAATTCTCTCTCCTGGATTTAATGTGAATTCCTCGAACACAATTCCACCCATAGCTTCAAATCCGTCCACCTGTGCACCCGCCGGTACCGTATCTATCTTATCTCCATAAAGTACACCGGGATTCTCAAAATCTCCGCCCTCGCCGATAAAATCTTCAACCGTAGGAATAAATCCGATGGGAAGCCTGCCGCCGCCCCGGCTGAATACACCGTATACTACCGCATTCTTTCTATGGCCCCTTTCGTCGAAGGTCAGCGTCGGATTCACTATCACGCCGTTTTCTGCCGTTATAATCCGATGCAGCATACTCGTAACGTTTCTATGATCCCTTATATTGTCCGCACTGCGCGCATATATCGGAATTGCCGCCACGGGTGTTGCCTTCATATAATTTTTCCCTATATTTTCAATAGTTACCATAGTCAGCTCCACCTTGTCCTCCGTATGAGGAACAAAGGTCGTCACTTCCGAGGTCAGGCCATAAGCAGCAGATTTTCTCTTTATCATATGCCACATAATGCCTGCTTCGAGCACGGTTTCTTCCTTTGCCTTGGTGAACTTCTCCGCCTGCTGCCTGGAGGAAACTCCCGTAGCGGACCAGAGCTCTCCATTTTGCATTTTCAGCCAGAAATTACGAGATGACTTATTATTATGTAAATTTTCACTGCTGACCGGCTCTAACAAGAACGTATTTTGTCCGGTCTTGGAATCTCCGCCAAGAAGAGGCGTAATACTGCTCATGACCCCTGACTCCCCTGCCACCGGAAAATAAAGGTAGCTCGTAAGCTCCGGATCCTCTATCCTGAAGCTGCCTTCTGCGTCGGTATATTTGTACTGCTCCATAATCTAAAACTCCTTCCCTTTTACGACAAATAAACTTGCTTTTTCCAAATCTTATCCGCCTTCTCAATGCACATTGCTTTTTGCCTATATACCAAGTATAATGTATAAAAATATATTTATTCTATATTAAAAATGTAGTTTTCCATAACAATATTGTCTACCCTCGATTGATAAGGTCCTATTCGGCGGTGTGTGCCTTATCAATTGATGGTATAGGAGGATTCCATGGAGAAATTCAAACTTTTTCTTGATAATAATCTGAAGGAAAGAAATACTACCGACAAGTATTCCTTTCCCTTTCGTGTGGGTTATGAAAGACTTTCCAATTATGAGCAGAATTCTTTTCCCATCCACTGGCATCCCGAAGTAGAATTCACTTATGTAACGGAAGGCAGCATGGAATACCAGGCAAACGATAACTTATATAAAATCAGCGCGGGAAACGGGATTTTCACTAACTCCAACGTCTTGCACACTGCCAGAACAGTCGGTGTAGAGACGGACTGCAGCTATATTGCCATTGTTCTCAATCCTGTCATCATCTTCGGCTATGAAGACAGCCTTATCTTCAACCGGTATGTTAATCCTATCTGTACGGAGCCGGAACTTTTTTCCAAATATTTAAGCGGGGATTCCTCCTTTGGAAAACGAATGATATCCCTGTTATTAGAGGCCGCCGAATTGCAGAATCAGGCGAAGGACGGCTATGAACTTCTCGTTGTGGAAAAGCTCTGTTCGCTCTGGTCTCTCCTTTTTCAGGAGCTTCAGCCTTCTTTAAATCAAAAAGAGACCGGCACGACAACCGACATCAACCGCCTGAAAACGGCAATCGGTTTCATCCAGTCTCATTACAGCGAGGATATTTCCCTTCAGGACATCGCCGGCTCCTGCCATATAAGCAAAAGCGAATGCTGCCATTTGTTCAAACGGACGCTGCGACAGACCCCCTTTACATACTTATTGAATTATCGGATACAAAAAAGCCTTCCCCTGCTTTTAAGCGGCGGTCAATCGATGACAGAAATTGCCGAAGAAATCGGCTTTCACGGAAGCAGCTACTTTGCGGAAACCTTTAAAAAGATCATGAACTGCTCTCCTAGCGATTATCGAAAAATCCATTCTTCGCGCTGAGCGCATACGGCCGGCAGCACAGCTTTTGTTCCGCGCGCGAGGCTGCGCATCCTGCACGGAGTGCTTTTATTTCATAGGAAACCGAAACTCTACTACTACAACATAACAAGGTCTTTCCTATGAAATAAAATAAGACAGATGCAATTCACATCGCATCTGTCTCATTTTACAAAAATTATTTTAAATCTATTTTCTTATCAAGTGTCTCGGTAAACCATTCACGAATAAAGACTGTAACTCGCCGATAATAAGCGGTCTTGCATATTTCTCATAACCTTCGTTAAGGCCGCATCCGTCTTCCGTAATCCATTCTGCCGGAACCGGTCTCTCAACGTTAGCGATTGCATGAATGTCGTATGCACTCGTTCCGCACTGATAAGGGTCGTCTCCGTTTCTGTCAAGGGTAATCATCATACCCGTCTTACCTTCTTCTGCTGCAATAACAGCGTCATGTCCAACCTGGAATGCCTCGTTGATGTCTGTCAGAGAAGCGAGGTGAGTAGCTGCACGCTGTAAGGTAGAGAATTCTACCGCACGAGCCTTAAGGCCTGTCTCAGCCGCTACCAAAGAGCAAAGGTATGCCGCAGTACCGGACAGCTGCTTGTGTCCGAATGCATCCACCGCCTTATCTGCATCTGCGAGTTCGCATACGAAACGTCCGTCTGCCAAAGCCACGCCTTCGGATACTGCGATTACTACGGAACTCTTCGTAGCTCCCAGATGCTTTACCTTAGCCATGAACTTGTCCACATCAAAAGCCACTTCCGGAAGGTAGATCGCGTCCACGCCGCTGCAGTCCTCTCCCTTTGCAAGAGCTGCCGCTGCGGTCAGCCAGCCTGCATGGCGTCCCATGATCTCCACGATGCATACGGTAGGCTTCTCAACACCGAAGGACTCGTTATCGCGGATGATTTCCTTCAAGCTCGTAGCGATATACTTCGCTGCGGAACCATATCCAGGACAGTGATCCGTAATCGGAAGATCGTTATCGATAGTCTTAGGTACGCCCATGAATCTCTGCGGTTTATTGTGAGCAGCAGCATAATCGGACAGCATCTTTACGGTATCCATTGAGTCATTACCACCCGCATAGAATAAACATTCGATGTCATGCTTTTCCATTATTTCAAATACTTTTTCATATACTTCTTCATGCCCTTCAATTTTAGGCATTTTGAAACGGCAGGAGCCTAAAAATGCTGAAGGAGTTCTCTTTAATAACTCAATACCGGTCTCATCTGCGAGGTATTCATCGAGGTCGCACAAATTATCCTGCAAAAATCCCTGGATACCATGTACCATACCATATACTTTCTTTACACCAAGCTTTTTAGCTGCTGCATATACGCCAGCTACCGATGAGTTAATTACGGCTGTAGGTCCGCCGGACTGTCCAACAACAATATTTCCTTTCATATTTCCTCTCCTTTGATCTTCTTATAGTTTCTTTATTTCAACCACATCTTGTGTATGCGGTCAATTACCACCACCGATTATAACAGATTCACTTCGGCAATACAAGTTAAAATACCCCTTATTTATCTTCCTGATTATTATAACTCTTTATCAATACTAAATAAAACTAATTCACATATTGTCCCTACATCACATAATTCCGCACATCCATATAATAATAATATAGATATATTCGAGGAGTAACTCATGGATTATTTAAACGATACCACAAACATCATCGATCAGGGGCCCAGGCCCTTCGTGACCGATTTAAGGCAGGACACGATAAGCAACACTTACTTCCGTGCCGCTCGCTGGACCTGCAAAAATATGCAGCTCACTCTAATGTCCGTACCAATAGATTCCGATATCGGTCTGGATGTCCACCAAACCTCCGATCAGTTTTTCTATATCGAACAGGGCAGCGCCCTGGTCATCATGGGGAATTGTGAGGATTGCCTTCAATATCAGGCACATATAACGGAAGATTATGCCGTCATAGTTCCTGCAGGTATATGGCACAACATAGTCAATACAGGTTCCATTCCTCTAAAAATGTTTACCATCTATGCACCTTCTCTTCATCCTCACGGAAGTATACACCGGTCGAAAGAGGAAGCGTCAATCTATGAAAGCATGGAGTAGCGCTTCTCGTTGACGGCAGGCACGGGGTACTATAAAATGTACTAATAGGAGAAAAAAGATATGAAAGATTACCGTAACGACGTCGTGTGGAAAGAAATGCAGGTTTTCCTTCCTGAACAAAACAGACTCTCCGCCGGGACCATGCCCGAAGAATATTTCATACCGGTACACGACATGAATATACATATAGATCACTATAAGGTAAGCAAGCCTAAAGCAACTGTCATTTTATTCCATGGAGTCGGAGGGAACGGCAGGCTGCTTTCCTTTATTGCCGTCCGTCTGAAAATAAGCGGATATGAAGTCATATGTCCGGATTTTCCTTTATACGGCTGCACCCAATACAGCGGTACCATAACCTATGATATCTGGGTAAAATGCGGATGTGAAATCCTATCCTTCTACCAAAGGCAAGCTGCCAGAAGTATCTTCCTGTTCGGCCTGAGCGCCGGCGGTATGCTCGCCTATCAGACAGCCAGCGAATGTCCGGAAATATGCGGAGTCATTACAACCTGCATACTGGATCAAAGAAATCCTTACATTACCAAGAAAACGGCGGCCAACCCGCTTATGGGAGCCGCTGCCAAGCCTTTTCTGGCCGCTGTGAACAAAATAGCGGGTAAAATCAATATGCCGATGAAAGCCATCGCAAATATGAAGGCCATTGCCAACAACAGCGAACTGGCAGCCTTGCTCATGAAGGACAAAAAGTCCTCGGGAGTCTCTGTTCCCATCGCCTTTGTTCATTCCATGCTGAATCCGGCATTAAAAATCGAGCCCGAGCTATTCATATCCTGTCCTTTTCTTCTCGTTCATCCGGGTCTTGACAAATGGACGGACGTGTCCCTGAGCCGGATATTCTACGATAAGCTCGGCTGTATCAAAGAAATACACATACTGGAGAATGCCGGACATTTTCCTATCGAAGAAAAAGGCCTTTTACAGCTGGAGGAGCATTGCCTGCATTTTCTTGAGGCTTATCGAAACAGTTAAAAAATAATAGAATCATCTATTTAGGGGAAAGCTATATCTGTCAGGAGGATTCCAAGAATGGATATGCGCTTTGATGCAGTTTATTATGAACCGGCTGCGCTCAACTATGAATTGGGCCGGATGCTCCAAGAGAAATATGCTGCTTTGCCTTGGATAGAAATAGAGAGTCACAACCATATACCCGAGTTGGCAGCGTCAGAGAACCGTGATTTTGCAAAGTTAAAAAATCATCTAATCATTGGTACGAGAAAAACCCACAAATATGTCCCCAACCATAAGGTTTCGGACTGGCTGGTACCATATACTTCTTCAGGCTGCCGGGCAATGTGCCTATATTGTTACCTGGTATGCAATTACAACAAATGCTCCTATCTTCGCCTGTTCGTCAATCGCGAGCAAATGCTGGACAGGCTTCTGAAAAAAGCCGCTGCCGCTCCCTCCCCGCAAACCTTTGAGATAGGCAGCAACAGCGACTTGCTGTTGGAAAATGCAATCACAGACAATCTGATCTATACCATCCAGCGCTTTGCGCAGGAAGGCCGCGGACACCTTACCTTTCCTACAAAATTCGATATGGTAAATCCACTGCTCGGTCTCGACCATAAAGGCAAGATCATTTTTCGCATGAGCGTGAATCCACAAGAGATCATAAGCCGTATAGAATTAGGAACATCTTCGCTGTCGGCACGGATCCATGCGTTGAACGAAATGGCTGAGGCCGGATATCCGGTGGGAATACTGCTCGCCCCGATCATTCTGCTTCCGGACTGGAAACAATTATATGGCAGACTGATTGAGCAGCTGGCCGAAGAGCTAAGCCCAAAGGTTAAACAGAACAGCTTCATAGAAATCATACTAATGACTTACAGCTTCGTACAAAATGCCATAAACACAGATGCCTTCCCTAATTCCGTAATGCTTTTAAATCGGGAAACCATGACCGGACGCGGACGCGGCAAATATTGCTACCGAAACGAAGTTCGGCAGGAGGTAGAAGCTTTTTTACGTCAAAAGCTGTCTGAGCAGTTAGAAGATATGCCAATATTATATATTTCATAATTGAGGGGGACGCACCGGAGATTAGGCTGAGTCCCCTCACTTTTATTTAATTTAGCGCAATAATTTACAAATTTAGAGAATAATCTCGGGACAACTAGCATATATATAGAAAAAAGAGGATGTTTATTATGGATACATATCAAACATTATCTTTAATATTTCAATTCGGAGGGTTTCTAGTTGCTTTACTCGTATATGTGCATAAAACAAAATAAATACTTGTAATAAGCTGCAAATCTACAGAATGGATTTGCAGCTTATTTTATATAATGGAAAATTATTCCTGTTGCATAAAAAACTCTCCATCTGGATACTCTATATCCGAAAGGATGGTATACTATGAAATCTAAAAAAAATGAACCTAATAATACCTTTGATGACGGTAACATCCCGGAAATAGATTTGCCGAGAGGTAAAAATCATACTAAGCCTGACTACAATGTGGAGCCGCTTCCTGAGTCATCAAGGCCGCGTCAAGATGGACCCGGAGGGAATTAATTTCCCCTCGGTACATAAGCTGAATTATCAGTCTTCGGTTTTTATTAAGTATAAAAATGCACGGGTTATTTGAGGAAAAAATAATGCAAGAATACCGGTAAAGTCATGTAATAGCGGCACCAGTAATATATAATAAGCAATAAAACCCATTAAAAACATTCTGATTACTTTTGAAAGTAATATAATGCGGGAGGCTTTCTGTTTGTCAAATTTTACAGAATGTTGTACGGTATATACATTTAAAATAAAATTCCCGATTGATGCTGCGCCGCCTATGACCATGCCCATCATAACAGAAAGGTTGCACTTATCCATAATTATATAAAAACTAATTAGAATAAATGACAATCCGGTTACGCAGAAAGCCATGCTTATTATTTCTTGTTTCAATTTTTCTTGAAGTGTCATAGTTATCTCCCCAAAAACACAACTACTATTTGCATGTTTTTAAGTATATCAGCTTATATGTTAGCACGGCATTAAGATTCTTGCGGCAACATTAAGATAATATAAAGATATCAACCAGATTTCCCGTCGTCGCCCACACGGAGCATACGATACCCGACGCCGATATGTGTTTGTATATACTTGGGTTGTGAAGCATCCTTTTCAATTTTCTTGCGCAGCGTTGCCATAAAAACGCGCAGGGCAGGAATATCGCTGGAATAACTTCCCCATATCTCTTGGAGAATAAAATTATGTGTTAAGACCTTCCCGACATTCTTAGCCAGCAAACACAAGAGCTTATACTCCATGGGTGTCAGATGTATTTCCTCATCGTCTATCCACACACAGCCCGCAGCATAATCAATTTTCATATTCTCATTCGTAAATACGGTCGCGTCTCTTTGCAGTTTTTCACTGTCATAACGTACCCGGCGCAGACTGACCCTTAGCCTCGCCAGAAGTTCATCCACACTGAACGGTTTGGTCAGATAATCGTCCGCACCGGCATCTAAGGCATCTATCTTATCTCGATCTTCGCTGCGTGCGCTTACTACAATAATGGGCATATTAGACCATGTCCGAACTTTTTTGATAACATCTATACCATTCATGTCCGGAAGTCCCAAATCCAGAATCATGATATCCGGCTTCCTGGATACTGCTTCTAAGATTGAGCCCTTGCCCGTTCCTGCCGTATGATATTGATAGCTTTGTGTCTCAAGGGTTGTTGTGATTAACTTTTGAACGGCCTTGTCATCTTCCACAACCAAAATCAATGGTTTATTCATGAACATTTACCTCCTCTGCCCGCAAAGTAAATACAAATACCGTACCCTGCGGCATATTATCTCTTACATAAATAGTTCCCCCATGCGCATTGATAATAGATTTGCATAGCGGCAGACCCAATCCAAGTCCACGTCGGCTGTCCGAACTGATATTTTTAGCCGTATAAAACATATCGAACAGTTTTTCCTTAGCCGAATCCTGAATGCCTGAACCATCATCGGCTATTTCGACTCGAATAAATGCTCCATCTCTTTTTGCCGAGATCACAATGCTCGAGCCTTCCTGTGTATACTTGATTGCGTTATCAATAATATTGATAATAACCTGAATGATAAGCCGTGAATCCATCCTGGCCATTAAAAATTCATCCTCAAGCACAGTTTCAATTTTATGTTCCACACTTCGTCGATTGATATGAAGTAATGCTTCTATGATCACATCTTCCAAAAGTTCCGGCTGCATGTTCAGATTCAACGTTCCATTGTCGATCCGGGTAATGGATAGCAGGTTTTCTACCAAATTTATCAGCCACAAGGAATCATCATAAATATCGGTATAAAGTCCCTGTTTTTGCTCCTCGCTTAGAACTTTGGAATTACCTCTGAGAATACCGGCATTGCCGGAGATACTGGTGAGAGGTGTCCGCAAGTCATGAGAAATTGCCCTAAGGAGGTTGGCCCTAAGCTGCTCCTGCTGCATCTGCATAGATATTTGTTTTTGTGTTTCACTCAGCCATTCTTTTTCCAAAGCCAGGGCACACTCGCCCAGCATGGCAATTACCAGGCTCTTTTCAAACATCTCCAATGAAACATGCTTTTCCATAACGATTCCTACGACGGCGAACACTTTGTCTTTTCCCCGTACCGCCAGATATAGGCATTTGGCGGCAGAAAGGGTATTTGTAGTCGCTCCGGCCCGCTTGTTATTTTTATAGACCCACTCCGCCACCGCAAGCTCATCCTCACTAAGATATCTCCGCAAAGCTTCCTCCTCTTCGCAGCCAAACACCATAGGAGAGGATAATGTATTTTCCTTACTAAGATAAAAGATCACAGTTCTGTCAAGCAATTTAACCATTTGTTGCGCTGTTTCTTTTATAATTTCCGATTGATTGCTTGCCTGCTGCAGTTTTTGACTTGTTTCCAGAAGCACTTCTGTCCGGTAAGCCTTTTGCGCGTCCTGACGGGCCTGCTCCTTTACTCTCTTGGTCAGAGTACTGGTAATGAGAGAAGCCGCCAGCATGACAATAAAGGTAACCGGATAACTTGGAAGAGCCGC
Organism: Bacillota bacterium; assembly: GCA_023399455.1. Classification (GTDB taxonomy): domain Bacteria; phylum Bacillota; class Clostridia; order Lachnospirales; family Lachnospiraceae; genus Kineothrix; species Kineothrix sedimenti. Next base: position 6,762 of record JAEWPN010000232.1, on the reverse strand, counting down.
CTGTAAAGAATACTGGGGCTGTGTAAAAACAAAGTTAAACACCAGTACGCCCAGAACGGAGGATACCGCACTGTATATTCTTCCTTTCGTAACGATGGAATTAAAAAGTACACCTAAAATAAATGTAGTGATGATGTTCGCTTCGCTAAAGCCAAGAAAATCGAACCATAATCCGATCAACGTACAAGCAATTAAAATTCCTATCGTTTTAAAAGAATCCACCGGCGAAAACTCTGCCGGCTTTACGAACTTAGGCGGGCGCAAATGGTAAGAGGGATTGGTATCAGGAATAATATAAATATCTAAATTAGGGGCCAGCATAGACAGCTTATCGACAAAATTAGTTTTTACCAGCCATCTTTTTATATGACTGGATCGTCCTATAACAATTTTGGATACCCGGCTCACCTTTGCATACTCCGCAATCTGTCCCGGAACATCCTCCCCATATACGGCAGCAATTTGTGCTCCAAGCTGTTCTGCAAGCCTTAGATGTTCCCTCAGCCGCGTTCTGTCTTTGTCTTCATATTCTAATGCTTCTGTAGTTTGCACAAACAACGCTGTAAAAGTACCGTGAAATGCGTCGGCCATTCTCGCCGCTGTACGGATTACTTTAGCATTGGAAGGTGCCGAAGATAAACAAACCAATATATGCTCATTAGAATAAGCACCGCTGTTTTTTGATGGCTCGTTGTTTTGTGCCGCAATACGGTTAACCTGATCTGCAGTGAGCCTTAGCGCAATTTCACGAAGGGCAATCAGGTTCTCCTTCGTAAAGAAATTAGAAAGAGCCCGCCGTGCCTGCTCTTCGCTATAAACCTTCCCTTTATTCAGACGTTCAAGGAGTTCTTCAGGCTCAATATCCACAACCTCAATCTGATCGGCACTGTCAAATACACTGTCCGGAATACGTTCCCGTACCGTGATACCTGTAATGGCGAACACTACATCGTTAAGGCTTTCAATATGCTGAACATTAATAGTAGTATATACATCTATGCCTGCGCGCAGCAACTCTTCCACATCCTGATAACGCTTAGCATGGCGGCACCCCTCGGCATTCGTATGGGCCAGTTCATCTACCAAAATCAGTTCAGGCCGTCTGCGGAGGGCTTCGTCCAAATCGAACTCCTTTAATATAACATTTTTATAGTTCAATTCCAGAAATGGCAAGACCTCCAGATTGCCCAAAAGAGCGGCTGTTTCAGGGCGGGCATGAGGTTCTATATATCCTGCCACTACATCGACACCATTGCTTTTGACTTCTTGCGCATCTTTCAACATAGCGAAGGTCTTGCCGACACCAGCAGCATAACCAAAATAGATTTTCAGTAACCCGCATTTCTTTTCGTTAGCCATAACGGTTTGCTGCTTGGAAACAACACCAGAAAATATATGATCGTTTCCCATTTTTACGCCCTCTTCTTTCATAGAATGTTTTAAAAATTATATCACATAAAAAATTATTATTGTATTATAATTACCTATTTAGCATTAAGATAGCATAAATACCCGGTTTTATTCTGACGCTTGTTCCGCTAATCCTAACTCCTTCACAATTTCAAGATTTACCTTCAGGACATTAACTGTTTCTTCTCCAAAAATGCCCAGAAACTTACCCTGCGTATTTTTTTTCACAATGTCCTCCAACAGTTCCTCGGGCAGCCCGGTCGTTTCAACCAAAGCAGGAATTTGAACTACAGCTGAAGCAAGGCTGATATGTGGGTCAAGACCGGATCCCGAAGCCGTTAACAGATCTGTAGGAATATCTTCTTTATTAATAGAAGGATTTTCAGACAGAAATTTCTCAATATCAGCTTTCACCCGTTTGGCCAGCTCCGGGTTGGTGGTCGCATAGTTACTGGAGCCGGAACTGACTCCTGTATAATTACCATTCTCCTTGTCCTCCTGCGTGTATGTGTTATAATTCACTGCAGAAGGACGGCCCTTCATAAACCGCGGATCAGTAAAATCCTGCCCAATCAATTCCGAGCCTACGTTCTGCCCGTCGATCATAACGAGGCTGCCGTTTGCCTGATGGGGAAAAATGATCTGACTTATTCCTGTAAGCAGAAGGGGATACCCCAGTCCGCAGATCAGGAGCATAACCGCTGAAATAAGCAGCGGGCTCTTTATTCCCTTTAAAAATTTCATCATATTTTATAATCTCCTCTCCGATTGCATACAGCCTATATGCCAAGAATAGCCAGCATCGGCGCAATCAGCAAATCAATTGATTTAATACCTGCAAAGGGTGCAATAATACCTCCCAGGCCGTAAATCAGCATATTCCGTGATAACATCTTCTCCGCGCGCATAGGCCTGTATTTGACACCCTTCATTGCAAGAGGGATGAGCAGCGGAATGATAATAGCGTTAAAAATCAGCGCAGACAATATTGCGCTATAGGGGGTAGTCAGTGCCATTATGTTCAGTACTTTTAACTGCGGTATTGCCGCCATGAACATTGCCGGAATGATCGCAAAATATTTGGCGATATCATTGGCTATGCTAAATGTTGTCAGGGAACCCCGCGTAATCAAAAGCTGCTTCCCGATTTCCACCACATCTAATATCTTGGTGGGATCAGAATCTAAATCTATCATGTTTGCCGCTTCCTTAGCAGCCTGAGTGCCGCTGTTCATGGCAATGCCTACATTCGCCTGCGCGAGAGCAGGGGCGTCATTCGTACCGTCTCCCGTCATAGCGACAATTTTCCCTTCTGCCTGCTCGGCCTTGATTGCCCTGATCTTATCTTCCGGCTTGCATTCCGCTATGAAGCTGTCTACACCTGCTTCCTGTGCAATGGTCGCTGCAGTCAGCGGATTGTCACCTGTGCACATGATGGTCTTGATACCAATAGACCGCAATCTTTCGAAACGTTCCACCAGTCCCTCTTTGATGGTGTCTTTCAAATAAATGATGCCCAGGATACGGTTCCCAACGCAGACTGCCAAAGGTGTTCCTCCCAGTTTCGCAACCTCATTCGCCCGATTTTCCAGATCCTCGGGAATAGAGCCGCCCAGATCCTGTACATACTTTTGAATAGCATCCGATGCTCCTTTGCGGATTCTGGTGCCATCCGGAAGATTGACGCCACTCATGCGCGTATGTGCGGTGAACTCCACAAACTCCATTCCCGATACAGCCTCTTGAACCTTGCCGCTTAACTGCTCGCCAAGCCTTACTACGGATTTCCCTTCGGGAGTATCATCTTTTAGCGAACTGAGCACAGCATAACGGACCAATTCCTGTTCACTTACGTTACTTACGGGAATGAGTTTTGCCGCCATACGGTTTCCGTAGGTAATAGTACCGGTTTTATCGAGAATCATGGTATCCACATCACCGCATACCTCAACGGCTTTGCCGGACATTGCAATAACATTAAAGCGTGTTACACGGTCCATACCGGCGATACCGATGGCAGACAACAAACCTCCGATAGTTGTGGGAATCAGGCAGACCATCAGGGCAATCATCGTAGAAATTTGTAAGCGCACCCCGCTGTAAACAGCGAGGGGGTAAAGGCTGAATATTACTATCAGAAAGATAATCGTCAGACTGACAAGCAGTGTATTAAGCGCTATCTCATTAGGCGTCTTCTTGCGGGAGGCACCCTCTACCAGCGCAATCATTTTATCAATGAAAGATTCTCCAGGATTGGATGTGATACGAATCTTCAGCCAATCGCTGACCACCGTTGTGCCGCCGGTTACCGACGAGAAATCTCCGCCGCTTTCCTTAAGTACAGGTGCAGACTCTCCGGTAATAGCGGATTCATCCACCGAGGCAATTCCTTCGATCACTTCACCGTCATTGGGAATCAGCTCTCCGTTTTTCACCAGCACTATATTACCTTTTTCCAATGTGGCGGCACTTACTATCATTTCCGTATTATCTTCTTTCAGGATGCGGGCTCGCATATCTTTCTGAGTTTTCTTAAGGCTTTCTGCCTGCGCTTTGCCGCGTCCCTCCGCTACCGCTTCCGCAAAATTCGCAAATAAAAGGGTAAAAAAAAGAAGAACAGATACTATGGAATTATATCGTGCCATATTGTTACCTTCTTCTCCGAACAAGCCCGGGAAGAAACAGGTCAGCAGTGTTATCCCAAACCCGATTTCCACCACAAACATGACAGGACTCTTCATCATATACAAGGGGTTTAGCTTGATAAATGCCCCGATAACGGAGTATTTCATAATATCCCCTGTAATAAATTTTGTTTTCTTTGTTTTGCTCATAATAATATCCTCCTCAACTCCACAAAGTCATGTGCTCGGCAATCGGTCCAAGAATCAGTACCGGAAAAAACGTAAGTGCGGCAATGATAAGGACCACCATAAGAAGAGCTATGGTAAACGTTTTTGAGTCGGTTCTTAATGTACCGACAGATTCACTGACCGGTTGCTTGAGCATAAGCGAACTTGCAACAGCCATCATTATGATGATGGACAAATAGCGCCCGAAGAACATAGCCAGCCCTGTCGTAATATTCCAAAAATACGTATTATCACTCAGCCCTTCAAAGCCGGAGCCATTGTTGGCGGCAGCGGACGTGAATTCGTACAGTACCTGCGTAAGTCCATGATGCCCCGGGTTACTGATTCCCGCCAATCCTGCCGGAAGCACTACCGCCAGTGCAGAGAAGAACAGGATTATCAACGGATGAATAATAATACCTAGCGCAGTCAGTTTCATTTCCCCGCCTTCGATCTTTTTCGCCAGATATTCCGGTGTACGGCCAACCATCAGGCCGCAGATAAATACCGTCAGGATCACATACATCAGCATGTTCATCAATCCTACACCTTTACCGCCAAATATCAGGTTGAGCATCATATTTATCAGCGGAACCATTCCGCCGATTGGTGTCAGTGTGTCGTGCATATTATTGATACTGCCGGTAGTAAAGGCAGTTGTCACAGTTGTAAACAGCGAGGATTGGGCAATTCCGAACCGCATTTCTTTGCCTTCCATATTGCCCATGCTCTGATTTAATCCAGCTTGTGCAAGTGCCGGATTTCCAGCCTGTTCAGCCGCATAGCAGACCCCGATTCCCACAATGAAAAGAAAAAACATTACAGCAAAAATAGGTTTGGCTTCTTTATTGCGGTTTTGTACCATAATACCAAACATAACAACGCAGGAACCTGGCAACAGCATCATGGAAAGCATTTCGATCATATTGGATAGAACTGTTGGATTCTCAAATGGTGTTGTTGCATTAGCTCCAAAAAAACCTCCGCCATTAGTTCCAAGATGCTTGATCGATTCCAGGGATGCAACCGGCCCCATGACTATATCCTGATACTTTCCTTCAATCGACTGCACCGTTATATCAGGTGACATGTTCTGTACGGTACCCTGAGATACAAGCAACAGTCCAACAATGATGGAAAGCGGTAAGAGAACCCGTGTTATAATACGAACAAAATCCGAATAGAAGTTTCCCATGGTTTTTGTCTTTCCGGAAAAGCCACGGACGATAGCTGTAGCTACAGAAAAACCAGTAGCTGCAGAGGTAAACATCAAAAAGATAATCACCAGCATCTGGCTTAGGTACGAAAGCCCTGATTCTCCGGAGTAGTGCTGAAGGTTAGTATTCGTCATAAAGCTGATGATGGTATTAAAGGATAGCACAGGCTCCATTCCTCTGATGCCGTTGGGATTGAAAATCGGGAGTTCCTGAATTCTTAAAATTAAATATCCAATAAATACCATAATCGCATTGGTTGCCAGCATCGCAAAGACATACTGCTTCCAGCTCATTTCTTTTCTGTCAATTCCACACACACGGTAAATCGTATTGTCCACCCGATCAAAAAATGGGTCGGCAAAGGTTCTTTGACCGACAGCAATGTGATACATGTATTTCCCCATCGGTATAATTAAACCAACAAAGACAATCAAAATTATTATAATTTGCAGCATATTTCGTTCCGCCTTCCCGTTAAAACTTTTCCGGATTTACAAGAGCATATACCAAATATCCTGCCAATCCCACAATTAATATTCCAAGAACTATCATATGATTATCCTCCTCTGCGATCACGGCTTTTCAACCTGCCGGCTGCACCAATTAACAAACCATTTCAGCAACAGATAGCATACGGTCAGCGTACCAATCATAGCTAAATCCATTAATAAATTCATATTTAATTTCCTCCTGTCTTTAAACTTATCATTATCTATGACCACTAGCGGTAATTCCATGTTTCATTATAGACTTTTGAAAATTAAGACAGTGTATTGGTTATTTCAGGTGCATGAATGTTGCATTAAGAGAATTCATATATTAAGGAAAATATTAGCTGTCCATAAAGTGAAGTGTCTTATTTTACTATAAACAACAAAAGCATCCACTTTTAATGGATGCTTTAAAACATTTTTTAAATATTATACCTGTCACGTTTTTGACTCCTCCTATTCAGCGATGAGATACATTGATAATAACCATAACTTATGGACTACATGGTAGGGTATGTCATTTATTTATACAAATGTCCATACCCATAGGGGTATGTGTTTATCAAAAAAGTATACCCCTGTGGGTATACTTTGTCAATATAGAAATCCTAATTTTTTTCCTAAAATTTTTCTATCAAAATACTTTTATCATGACATACTCATCTTTGTAGCTTCCATCATCATATTTTAATGCCCTCAGATTTCTTCCGGTCACTTCAAATCCAAAACTTTCATACAATGATTTTGCCCGGTCATTTCCGTCAACAACTTCTAATTCAATTTGTTCATACC
>JAEWPN010000227.1 GCA_023399455.1 Bacillota bacterium | reverse complement strand
CGCTTCAAACTTTCCAGTCATGACATAATTCATCGGATGTTCAATATAAAATTCGTATACATACATAGAAAAATCACACCCTTTCTCACCTTGAGATACTTATTACCAAACGAAATGACACCTAAATGAACTTTATAACATATTTTCAAGTGTAAATATGTGTCTTTAAGATGCATTTAATTAAAAATATTATATAATAATTTTTGATAAAAGTAAAGATATATAGTCATAATGTACATAAAAGTTAGAAAAAGTGTAAAAATCACAGAATATAGTAGTGTCAAAAAGAAATATATTACAATTTTACACTTTATAAAGCAGTATGATATTTTACTTTCTCTTATATGATGCTATATTTGGCCCGTAGAACATAACAAAAGGGACAGGAGAATTCATAAGAATATGAAAACTGACAAAATGGGAAAACGAAGTAGAGTGATTCGGTATAAGGAGCTTGAGTATGGCAGCGTCAGAATCACAGATCCTTTTTTGGAAAATGCTTTCCGGTTGGAGCTAAAGTATTTGAATGAATTGGATGTAGATAAGCTGCTTTCCGGATTTCTGGAGACCGGAGGTATTGCGGCCAAGACCGGACGCTATCCCGGATGGGAGAGTACGGAGATCCAGGGGCACACGCTGGGACATTATTTGACGGCTATTTCGCAGGCATACGGAGAGACGAAGGATGAGATATTCCTTCGGAAAATAGAATATATCCTCTCGGAGCTGAAGAAGAGCCAGCACGAGGACGGTTATCTGTTCGCTTCTCCCAGTGAGCTGTTCGATAGAGTAGAAAGTAAAAGACCCGTTTGGGTACCATGGTATACCATGCATAAGGTGATGGAAGGGCTTATATCTGCCTACCGTTTTACGGGAAGCAACATGGCATATGAGATAATGACATCACTCGGACTCTGGATATATCGCAGGTGCTGCGCTTGGAGCGAAGAGACAAGAACAGTAGTTTTGGATGTGGAATACGGAGGAATGAACGACTGTCTTTACGATTTATATATGGAGACGGGAGACGAGAGGTTTGCTCAGGCAGCGCACCAGTTTGATGAAATGCCGCTTTTTCAAGCAATGTACGAGAACAGGGATGTTTTAAACGGACTGCATGCCAACGCTACTATTCCAAAGCTAATAGGTGGATTAAAGCGCTATATCGCCTTTGGAAACGGAGCGCAGGAGGATAAGGAAAGCTTTTATTTGCGCGCTGCCGAGAACTTTTACCGGACAGTGACTGAGCATCATACTTATATCACCGGCGGAAACAGTGAATGGGAGCATTTCGGAGAACCGGATATACTGGACGACGAGAGAACGGCTTGTAATTGCGAGACATGCAATACATACAATATGCTGAAGCTTTCAAAGCTGCTGTTCCAGATTACGGGAGAGAAAAAATATGCAGATTATTATGAGAGATCGTTCATTAACACGATTCTTTCTTCCCAACATCCGCGGACGGGAATGACTACTTATTTCCAGCCTATGGCTACGGGATATTTCAAGGTATTTGGAACGCCCTTCGACCGTTTCTGGTGCTGTACAGGAACCGGAATGGAGAATTTCACCAAGCTGACAGAAGGGATTTATTTCACACTTCCTGGAAGGGTCTATATCAACCGTTTTGTAAGTTCCAAGGTATTTACAGAGGAAGATGGACTTGAGCTGGAAGTAATCGTAGATTTCCGTACAAGCGATAATGTCAGGATAAAAGTGGTAAAAAGCGGAGAAAAAAATGAACAGACGGAAATTGCGCTGCGTATACCCGAGTGGTGTAAAAAGAGTCCTCAGATAAGAAAAGCCATGAAGGAGACGACAAGCAAAGAGGAAGAGGGGTACTTCATCTTGTGTTCGCGCTGGCAGGAGGGAGATGAGATAGAAATCACCTTTCCCATGAGTCTTGTGCTGCACACCCTTCCCGATAACAAGAATGCCGTTGCATTTACCTATGGTCCTTTTGTGCTCAGCGCAGGGCTGGGAAAACAGATGATGGATACGACGATTACCGGAGTTGATGTTCTTGTTCCCAAGAAGGAATTGTTAATCAAGGATTATATCGTAGTGGAAAATGGAACAATTTCAGAGTGGAAAGCGGATTTGGATAAGAATCTGGTTCGCACTCCCGGGAAATTGGAATTTACATTGAAAAATACAGAAACCGACAGAGAGCTGGTATTTACTCCGCATTATGTAAGATATCAGGAGCGTTACGGTATTTATTTTAAGCTTTGCCAGAAGGGCTCCCAGACGTTAGCAAGATATAGAGAAAGGGAGAAGATGAGGCAGGCGCTTTCAAAGAGCCAGATTGATACCATCCCTATCGGGAATGAGCAATACGAGCTTGCACATCATATCAAGGGTGAGAAAACGGACACGTCGAGGGTGGATGGACATCGGTGCCGTTATGTGAAAGGAAATGGCTGGTTCTCCTATGAGCTGAGTCTGACAGCGAAGGCGAAGAAACTTTGCGTTACTTACGCCGATGCGGATGAAGGAAGCTCCTTCAATATTTATTTGAACGACGAGTTGTTTATAACTGAAACTCTTTTAGGAGAAGATGAAGCGTTCTATACGAAGGAATATCTCCTGCCGGAGGAAATTTTACTGGGAAATAACACGGTTATCGTGAAGTTTCAAAATATAGGCCTTAATGGCGAATGCAGAATTTTTGACGAACTATATATCAAAAAGTAACAAGAAAGAATGATTGGAGGAAAAAGTATGAAAAAGAGAATTGCAGCACTGACACTGGCAGCTATGATGACTGCATCTGCACTTGCAGGCTGTGGAGGTGAAACGTCAGACAGTGCATCCACAAGCGGTACATCCAGTACATCTGCTTCTACCGAAGCAGAAAGCACCGACAAGGCGGCATCCGGTGAAAAGGTAAAACTAAGTGCCCTGTTCATCGCACACCCGTTGACCAAGGATTTAAATGAAATGCAGTGGCTTCAGGAAATTGAAGAAAAAGCAGGAGTGGACATCGAATGGGAAACTATTTACACGGACTGGGAAACGGTAAAGGCTACCAGATTTGCATCCGGAGATATACCGGATCTGGTATTTAATGCGACTATCGATTCCGACTACACTACATATAACGGATTATTTGAAGATATGACCGAATTGATTGAAAAGGATGCACCCAATATTCAAGCAATGTTTACCGAACAGCCCGATACGAAGGTGTTGGCTACCTTGGATGGAAAGATTTACGGTATCCCGAAATTCCAAGGGAAATGGCCATCCACCAATACGGTAATGTTTATTAATAAGCAGTGGCTGGATAACCTCGGATTGGAAAAACCCACTACCTTCAGCGAGCTGGAAGCAGTTTTGAAGGCCTTCAAGGAACAGGATGCTAACGGCAACGGAGATATGAACGATGAAATTCCTCTGGATTACAATGCATACGGCGGCAATAACGCCTGGTTCAACTCCGCATATTCTCTCACGAACCTTCTGGGGGGAATGGGAATTCAATTGACCAACTGGGGCATAGATGCATATTTTGCCGAGGATGGTCAGGTGAAAAATTATGCGGTAGACGAGAGATATAAATTGTTCATGAAGTATTTACAGGATCTGTATTCCCAGGGATTGATCAATGAAAACGCACTGACCAATGATTATTCCGCATTTCAGTCTTTATCCCGCGGCAATGAAAATGGTGATGCGCTGGTAGGTGTAGTATTCGGATGGGAGGAGACGGATAAATTCGGACCTACTCTCTATGAGCAGTATGAACCATTAGCGCCTCTTGATTATGATATCGGCGTTGCGGCAGGCACCTATGATACCCGTTGGAGAGACGATTACACCGGATTGAACTTATCGGTTAACAGAGTCGCAATGAGCGCCGACTGCTCCGATAAGGATGCGGCAATGAGATTTATTGATGGCTTCTACGATGCGGATACTTCTGTCCAGGTATTATTTGGCGGCATTACCGATGGCTGTGTGGAAAAGACGGGAGACAATACCTACAAGGTCTTAGATCCCCTCGACAAGGATACGGATGCAGGTACATGGAAATGGACCAACGCATTTGCAGATAACGGCCCAATGTATATCAGACAGGATTGTACTATCGAAATGGCGCAGGATATGACATATGCTTTAAAGGAGAGGGAGTATTATAACGATATAATTGCAAAGGCTGATGAAATGGATAGCTATCCGCAGTTTATGATGAAGTATACGGAAGACGAGCAGAACACGATGGCAATGGCACAAGCCAGTATCAACGGTATTATTGATAACTATTGGTCCTTATGGATGACCGGAGAATCCGATATTGATGCGGACTGGGATACTTATGTACAGAGCGTGAACAATGCGGGTCTGCAGCAGGTATTGGAAATCCGTCAAAAGGCATTTGATGTTTATCTTGGAAAATAAATAAAAGGTGATTCTTATGAACGCACTTACGGCAAAAGGTAATAAAATCAAAAATTATTTTACACATACCTGGCAGCTCTGGCTCATGCTGCTGCCGGGTATAGTCTATATCTTCGTTTTCTGTTATGTTCCGATGTACGGCATACAGTTGGCGTTCCGTGAATACAGCTTTACCGCCGGTATAACCGGCGGTGAGTTCGTGGGGATGAAGTACTTTAAACAATATTTTGAAAGCCCGATGTTCTGGCCTACCCTGAAAAACACCTTTATTATCGCGGCTACCAGCATTATCCTGGGTTTTCCGGCGCCGGTCATTCTGGCTATGATCATCAACCAGATTCGGAATAAGAAGTGGAAAAGAGTGGTCCAGACTACTGTTTATATTCCTTATTTCATATCGGTGGTGGTTCTGGTGTCCATGTTGAACATCATGCTTGCCAATAACAGTGGTGTTATCAGCAATTTCTTGAAGGGGCTTCATCTTGTGAGTCAGAACGTTAACCTGCTAGGTACGGAATCGGCATTTGTCCCGGTTTACGTTCTGTCGGGAATATGGCAGACCATGGGCTGGAACAGCATTATCTTCCTTGCGGCGCTTTCCGCTGTGGATACGCAGCTTTACGACGCCTGTAAGATAGACGGAGCGAACAGATGGCAGACGATGATCCACATCGATCTTCCGGCAATCATGCCCACGATTATTATCATGCTCATTTTGAACATGGGAAATATTCTGAACGTAGGCTTCGATAAGGTATATCTGATGCAGAACAGTCTGAATCTGGGGGCATCCCAGGTTATATCCACTTATATTTATTCCGTAGCGATCAAAAAAGCGCAGTTTAGCTTTGGCGCGGCGGTGGGACTGTTCAATACGCTTATCAATTTCTTTTTTCTGGTCGTAACCAATAAAATTTCCAAGCGTGTCTCCGGCACTGGCTTGATGTAAGGAGGCGTTTCGAAATGGCAAGAGCAGTAAGAGTAAAATATAAAAGTCCGGCGGACAAAATATTCGGAGCGGCGGTAATCGCCTTAAGTATCATTATATTTATGATTATTCTGTACCCACTGTGGTTTGTCGTTATTGCCTCTATCAGTAATTCTAATCTGGTAAATCTCGGAAAGGTCACCTTCCTGCCAAAGGATATCAGGCTCTATGGCTATGAACAGATTATGGAGGATGTGAGAATATGGAAGGGCTATGCCAACACCATTCTGTATGTTACAGCGGGAACTGTACTTAATTTAGCAATAACAATGCCGGCAGCCTATGCTCTTTCCAGACCGGACTTCAAGGCCCGGGGGAAAGTTATGTTTTATTTTGTATTTACGATGTTTTTCAGCGGCGGTCTGGTGCCTCTTTATATGACGGTGAGCTCGCTGAGTCTGATCAGCACCAAAACGATTCTGATTATTATGGTAGCAATTAATACATATAACCTGATTATCGCAAGGACCTTTATAGAGAATTCCATACCGCATGATCTGTATGAGGCGGCGGTTTTGGACGGTTGCTCTCACTTCACCTATTTCTGGAAGGTGGTGATCCCCTTATCGAAGGCGGTAATCGCCGTACTTATTTTGTACTATGCGGTATTCCACTGGAACGATTATTTTAACCCCCTCGTTTTCAACAGTAACAAGAACAATGAGCCGCTTCAGATCGTCCTGAGAAGGATTCTGCTCCTGAACGAAGCATTTTCCAGCGGAAGCGGAGGCGTTCAGGGCGGTTATGCCCAGTCTTCAGCAGATCAAGTGAAATACGCGGTAATTATCGTGTCCACACTCCCGATTCTGTGCGTATATCCCTTCGTGCAGAAGTATTTTGAGAAAGGTGTCATGATTGGAGCGGTAAAAGGCTAAGGCGCTTCTACCATCGTTTGACAAGGTCACACGATGGTATTAACGGTCCAGATAAACCGGGCCGGCCAGCACATCCCTCGATACGTAGAGGGTCATATCGGGTCTTGTTGCGAGAGTCCATTTTACGAGGCGGATACGCTTATATTCGATTTCAAGGCATGTAATACAGCGGGGGTGCACACAGCTCCCGCTGTTGTAATAAAATTTATCCTCTTCCGTTAAGGAAGGACGGTGGGTATGGCCGGTAATCAATATATGCTTTTCCTTTGCCGCCCAATGCTGCAGGCGCTGTTCCGTCCTGCGTTTCCTCGTGTAATTCTTGGCGGCGCTGGTAGGGTCAAGAACGCCGAATCTCTCCAGAGGTCTCCAGATATACCGTACGAGAAAACGGGTGAACATCCAGAAAGTAGAGTTGAACAGATCGCTTTGGTGGCCATGGGTCAGATATACGTCGTGAGGGCCGCATGTATCGTCTCCGGGAGGGTAGTAGTGGGCTTCATTATTTATAGAAGGTGATGGAACATTTTCCAGAATGATGCCGGAGTGAAAAGTCATATTGGGGAAGAGGGGCTGCTTTTCCCAAAAAGAAATATTTTCACTGCTGCAGTGGTAGGTACTGCAGGTTTTTTGTGTATAGCGGTTGTTCTTTTTTATCATATCGTGATTTCCATAAAGCATATACAGCCTGCCTTCCTGACGGAAAAGGGAGAGTAGCCAGAACACGTTGCTATGGGTCTGGATAATCTGTTCCATACTGCGGTTTTCCCACAGTTCATCCCCGTCGCCCAGCTCGATATAAGTATAACCGTATTGATAATAGTGCTGAAGCGCCGCAAAATATAGATTTTGGTTTTTTAGGAAATTATCGTATGAGGTGCCCGTGCCACGGTGGCAGTCACTGATCAGAACGTATTTGGAACGGTCTGTCAGAGGGAGCTTCAGTGCTCCCTCGAAAGATTTGTTAAGACGTGAATAGTAGCTCATGAACGGTTCCTTCTTTGCTGATTCAACTTATTATATTTATTGATATGCAGCATTTTGAAGAATATATGAGGAAGATAGTAATATAAATATAAAAGCCGGTCGAGAGACAAGCAAAAGGGCCGCGTAACGAAGAGGTACATGCTGTACCAAAATTGATTGATAAGCTGGGCGATAGCGTCTCTTATGCGATGCAGCCTGCGGGGACGTATGGAGGAGCCGGCAAAGTAAAATGTTACGGTGTTAAGAGTTACATTGAAGTCTTCCTTGGTATAACCCGCAGCCTTAAGACTCTTTACGAAGGCCCAGACCATTTCCTGACTGGGAAAAGAGATGCTTGCCTGCATAAACAAATCGGCGGGTTCAGAAAAGCGGCCCATGGAAAAGGCAGACAGCCACCATTGTCTGGAGAGGACATCTGCGATGCGGACTCCTTTTCTGAATAGGCAGAAGGAAAGCTGAGGCATTTCATTGTCGGATACGCTGTAAAAAGGCGTGCTTTTAATTTCCCGTTGATTCAGTATCCGGTCGGCATAATAGATATCTATTTCTCCGCCGGTATTGATTCCGTATTGTCCCCTGCGTAACTCCACCAGCCACGTCTTATCTTTGTAGTCAAAATAAATGGGGAGGCGGTAAAGGACAAGATAAAAACGGCAGCCGGACCTGCTCTTATCTGAATCGGTGCGGGAAACAAGAATATCCTGGGATGCCAAATAAGAAAATCCGAAGGGCTCCAGAAGCTCGTTCATAATATTATATTTTTCATCGTTATTCAGGGCGCACACTTTTTTCAATATTTTTTCCCGGCGCCTGTGGCTAATGAAACAGGAAAAAAGGAGGACAAAGAGGAAGGTTCCAAAAAGTACGTACATAACAGAGTCCATAATCGTTGACTTGTTATATAATATGAAAATATGTCGAAAGGGATACCTTAGAAAAAGTTCAGCCGGAAATTTGAATAATAGTCGCTTTTCCTTTGTATCCGGCGTCCCCGATAATTTGGGGTATGTTTTTTTCTCCTTGAATGTCACTTTTTAACGCGAAATGAACGTGACCGGCCAGCACCAGCTCTACCGGACTGTCCTTCGCCGTAGTAAGGGTGATAAACTCCGTAGATACGGTGTCAGGATAAATGCCTCCGTGGATTCCTCCTCCCAGAACTACGCCTCCTTTCCAGGCAGCAGCAGCTTTATGAAGAACGGCCTCGGTGTAAAGGGGTACGTGCAGCATGAGAATGACAGGTTTCTTTTCAGCGAGGATTTCCTTGTACCGGGTAAGCGCATCAGGGGTGATCTGATTACTGCTGTTATTTACGGCTACGATGGTAAAGTCTTCGTATTCCTTTGTATGGATAGAGGTGTTATTTTCCATATATGAGTTAAAGAGGGGGAGGTATTCGCTCTTCCCCTTTTCGGTCATATATTCCCAAGGATAGGTCCAGTCGTGATTGCCTATATTATATATATAAGGTATCTTTAAATCGTCCAAACAAGTCTTCAGATATTCCAGATTGGAGGCGGAAGGATAATCGATGATATCTCCCCCAAGCAGCAGTCCGTCGAAATCCTGTTCATTGGCATATTGAATCCACTGGGGAAATTGTAGGAAGGGAGAAGGAACGTCCTCCATGGTGAAAACAGGAAGGCGCTGCTTCTCGTAATCGGATATTTCCTGATTTTCTTTATCTCCCGGAACGATCATATGAGTATCTGTCAGATATAAAAACTCATAGCTTTCTTCCGTGCCCGGTATGCGGATCTTGTAGGTGGTTATATCTTCTTTCTTGATGGAGGCAGAGTCCCCGCATGCGGAAAAAAGGAACGTAAATGTAATAGTGAGCAAAATAGCCTGAAATACCCGAAGGTTTGTCCGTTTCATAAGATGCCTTTCTAATGTCAAATCTGATAATATAATATACTAAAGGGTGTGCAAAAATATTGAAGAATTACTTAATTTTTTAAAAACAGTACTATAATACTATATGCGAGCCCTGCTTAATCTTATGAAGAAAGTATTTTTATGCTATTTCTCTGCATTTTTAAAAGGATAACAGGTGCAAAAAAATAAAAAATTGTATAATATTACCAAATAAAAATGAATAAATGAAAATATTTTATAAATTATTCATAAATTATTTACAAATTATCATTCCTACTTCATATCTATCTGCTATCCTTTAATTGTAAGCAGCAGGGGTGTTGTAGATTCATGGGAGGTGTGGGATGAGACGGAGAGGGTTCTTGACATTGTTGGGGATTTTCGCGTTGATTGCAGTTCTGAATGCCATTGCATGGGAAAGTGAGGCATTCTGTAACTTTTATGTGCG
>JAEWPN010000181.1 GCA_023399455.1 Bacillota bacterium | reverse complement strand
GTCTGGATCTTGCTGATCACTTCATATACGAAGCCTTCTTCCATCAGTTCCTCCGTCAGCTCCGTATGAAGCACTACTGTCACCGTATTGTCCGCTTCCGATACGTAGCCCTCCTTCTGACTCATCTCTATCAATAAATCCGCCTTGGAAAGCTCCACTTCCGTACCGCCTATATCGAACTTAAGCACTCCCTGTTCATTCAGCTCATCCATAGCTGCATTGCCGTCGAGAGACGCTAACTCCTTCTGGATGCCGCCCAGCTGTTTTCCGTATTTCGGTCCTACCGTGCGAAGCTGGGGCTTGAAGCTGTAGCTGGTGAACTCCCGCACATCCTCTGTAAAGACTACTTCCTTTACGTTGAGTTCCTCCACGATAATATCCTGATAAAACGCTCCCAGCTCGTGAGGCGCTTTTACGAACATCCTTCCGATAGGCTGACGGTTCTTGATATTTGCCGTATTTCTGCAGGCGCGTCCCATAACGACGATTTTCAGCACCTCATCCATATCCTGTTCTAATTTCTTATCGATAAAGCTCTCATCTTCTTTCGGAAAATCACACAGGTGGATACTCTCCTGCGCGCTCTTATCGATGCTGCAAACGAGGTTTTTATAAATATCCTCGGTCATGAAAGGAATCATGGGAGCTGCACATTTGCTTACGGTAACAAGCGCCGTATAAAGCGTCATATACGCATTGATCTTATCCTGCTCCATCCCTTTAGCCCAGAAGCGCTCGCGGCTTCTTCTCACATACCAGTTGCTCATATCGTCCACGAAGTCGTCCAGAGCCCTTGCAGTCTCAGGAATCCTATAGGCATCCATGTAGGAATTCACATCTTTTACCAAAGTGTTCAGCTTGGAAAGCAGCCACTTATCCATTACAGCAAGCTTATCATATTCCAGAGCGTATTTCGTGGCATCGAAGCTGTCGATGTTAGCGTACAGCACGAAAAACGCATAGGTATTCCAGAGCGTACCCATGAACTTGCGCTGTCCCTCCTGCACCGCCTTGCCGTGGAAGCGGTTGGGAAGCCATGGCGCGGAATTAATATAGAAGTACCACCGGATAGCATCTGCCCCGTAGGTCGCCAGAGCATCGAAGGGGTCTACCGCATTTCCTTTGGACTTGCTCATTTTCTGACCATTTTCATCCTGGACGTGTCCCAACACGATTACATTTTCATAAGGCGATTTATTAAATAGCAGCGTGGATTCTGCGAGGAGAGAATAGAACCATCCTCTCGTCTGATCCACCGCCTCGCTGATAAATTGGGCCGGAAATTGCTTTTCAAAGAGTTCTTTGTTCTCAAAAGGATAATGATGCTGTGCGAAGGGCATCGCGCCGGAATCGAACCAGCAGTCGATCACTTCGGGCACACGTTTCATCGTACCGCCGCACTCCGGGCACGGGATGGTGATTTCATCGATATAAGGTCTGTGCAGCTCAACGGTCTTCGCCTCTTCGTTGCCGCTCATCTGCTCCAGCTCTTCGCGGCTTCCGATGGCGTGCATCTTACCGCAGCCCTGACATTCCCATACGTTTAAGGGTGTTCCCCAGTAACGGTTTCTGGATATCCCCCAGTCCTGAATGTTTTCCAGCCAGTCGCCGAAACGACCTTTACCGATAGATTCTGGAATCCAGTTGATCGTATTGTTGTTGCGAATCAGATCCTCCTTTACCGCCGTCATCTTGATGAACCAAGACTCACGGGCATAGTAGATGAGCGGAGTATCGCAGCGCCAACAGTGAGGATAACTATGCTCGAACTTAGGAGCATCGAACAACAAACCCTTCTTCTCCAAATCCGCCAGAATCATCGGATCGGCTTTTTTGCAGAATACTCCCGCATAGTCCGTCTCCGCTGTCATCTCACCCTTGGAATCCACCAGCTGTACAAAAGGAAGGTCATATATCCGCCCTACGTTAGCATCGTCTTCACCGAAGGCGGGAGCGATATGAACCACACCGGTACCGTCGGTCAGCGTAACATAATTGTCGCAGGTCACATAGTGCGCTTTTTTATGCTGCTTCTCACAGATTTCCAAAGCATAGTCGAAAAGGGGTTCGTATTCCTTGTATTCCAAGTCCTTGCCGGTATAAGTCTCCAATATTTCATAGGCCGCAACGTTCTTCTCTTTATCGCCCAGCTTACCCAGCACACTGTCCAAAAGTGCTTCTGCCATATAATAGGTATAGTTGTCTGCCGCCTTCACCTTAACATACGTTTCCGCCGGGTTTACGCAAAGCGCCACGTTGGAGGGAAGGGTCCAGGGCGTGGTGGTCCATGCCAGAATATAAGCGTCCTCACCCTTTACCTTAAAGCGCGCCACCGCAGACTTTTCCTTCACATCCTTATATCCCTGCGCCACCTCGTGAGAAGAGAGAGGAGTTCCGCAGCGGGGGCAATAGGGCACGATTTTAAAGCCCTTGTATAAAAGCTGTTTATCCCAGATCTGTTTCAGCGCCCACCATTCGGATTCGATATAATCGTCGTGATAGGTGACATACGGATCGTCCATATCCGCCCAGAAGCCTACGGTACCGGAGAAATCCTCCCACATGCCTTTATATTTCCATACGCTTTCCTTACATTTCGTAATGAAAGGGTCGAGGCCGTATTCTTCAATCTGCTCTTTTCCGTCCAGCCCTAATTCTTTTTCTACCTCCAGCTCCACCGGAAGTCCGTGGGTATCCCATCCGGCTTTTCTCGGAACCATATACCCCTTCATCGTGCGGTATCTGGGAATCATATCCTTGATAACACGGGTGAGCACATGACCGATATGAGGCTTGCCGTTTGCCGTGGGCGGACCGTCATAAAAGGTGTAGGTCGGACAGCCTTCGCGGTTCTCCATACTCTTTTCAAATATGCGCTCATCCTTCCAAAATTTTTCCGTCTGTTTCTCGCGCTCAACGAAATTCAAATTGGTAGATACTTTCTGATACATTTTCTTCATCCTTTCTGAAACAACGAGCAATACTTTACGTGAATTGCTACTTTGTTAATAAAAACTCATCAAAAAAACCCCGTCCTGTAAAAGGACGAGGTCAGACTCCTGCGTTACCACCTGTTACAACATACGCCCTCTGCTGCATTCAACCTTCGCAAACTTATGGGATATATGATTTCTTTTAACGGAAGAAAACCGGCAACACCTACTAAAGCGCTATCGTCCGGTACGTTTGGTAAATACGTCACCGAATGCTGTTTTGGAGTTGCAGCTCGGAAGTGATATTCCGTATCCTCTTACTCGCACCGGCCTCACACCTTTCGCCGGTTCGCTGTGCCTTTCTTAAGATACTTACTGTCTTCGTCAATGCTTTTTTATTATTATTAAAATTTAATCCATTGATATAAATGAGATTATAAAGCGTGAAACGAAGAATTGTCAAGGGCCAACCGAATGAAAGCTATGGCAAATGTGGAAAATATGTGCTAGAATACTTTATAATTTACAAAAATAGCTTGTCGGACAGTACCGGCAAAATAGGAGGCAGAATGGACAGACAAAATCTGACCTTGCTCACAGACCTTTACGAACTCACTATGATGCAGGGCTATTTCAAAAACAAAAGCCAAAACGAAACCGTAATCTTTGACGTTTTTTACCGTTCCAATCCCAGCGACGGCGGCTACGCGGTGATGGCTGGCTTGGAGCAGGTAATTAAATATATTAAGGAACTTCGTTTTTCTCAGGAGGACATCGGCTATCTGGCAGGGCTTGGAATTTTCCAGCAGGACTTTCTCGATTATCTGAAGGATTTTAGATTCACAGGAGATATTTATGCAATTCCCGAGGGAACCGTTATTTTCCCAAGAGAGCCTTTGGTAAAGGTAATCGCACCGATCATGCAGGCACAGCTTGTAGAGACGGCTATCTTAAATATCATAAATCACCAAAGCCTTATCGCTACCAAAGCCGCCAGAGTATGCTATGCGGCCAGAGGCGACGGAATCATGGAATTCGGTCTTCGCCGTGCACAGGGACCGGACGCAGGAGTCTACGGCGCGAGGGCTGCTATGATCGGCGGCTGTACGGGTACCTCTAACGTTCTCTGCGGACAGCTCTTCGACGTTCCCGTAAAAGGGACTCATGCTCATAGCTGGATCATGAGCTTTCCCGACGAATACACCGCTTTCAAGACTTATGCTGAAATGTATCCTTCCGCTTGTATCCTGCTTGTGGATACTTATGATACTTTAAAATCCGGCGTTCCCAATGCCATCCGTGTGTTCAAGGAGATGCGCAAGGCCGGGGTTCCCCTTTCCTACTACGGAATCCGATTAGACAGCGGGGACCTCGCATACCTTTCCAAGAAAGCCCGCAAGATGCTGGATGAAGCCGGTTTCCCCGATGCGGTCATCTCCGCTTCCAACGATTTGGACGAGTTCCTGATCGACAGCCTTAAGGTCCAGGGCGCTTCAATTACCTCATGGGGCGTAGGAACCAGCCTCATTACTTCCAAGGACTGCCCTGCTTTCGGCGGCGTATATAAATTATCGGCTATCAAGGACAAGGATGGAACCTTCATTCCCAAAATCAAGCTGTCCGAAAATACCGAAAAAGTAACAAATCCGGGAAATAAAAAAATTTACCGCGTTTACGAAAAGGATTCCGGAAAAATTAAGGCCGATTTAATCTGTCTCGTAGAGGAGAGCTTTGACGAAGAGGAATCCCTTCTTCTTTTCGATCCTTTGGAACCTTGGAAAAAGACCAGGCTATCCGGCGGAAGCTATACGCTGAGGGAAATTATGGTTCCTATCTTTCTGAATGGCAAGTGCCGTTATGAATCTCCTAAGGTTATGGATATCCGGGCATACTGCCAGACAGAATTAGATACTTTATGGGATGAGACAAGGCGTCTTATCAATCCGCATAAGGTATATGTAGATTTATCCAAAAAGCTATACGATATCAAGATTGATTTGCTCGACCGTATGAGTCAATCATAGCACGTCAATTTGTAACAGAAAGCGAGGAATTCACATGCTTAGAATAATTACTGACTCCGCTTCGGATTTGCCGAAGCGGTACGTGGAGGAGCATAAATTACATGTTATCCCTACTCCTGTCGTTATCGACGAGGTGGACTATCTGGATGGCAAGACTATTCAGACTGCTGAATTCTATAATATACTGGACGATACGAAACGGGATGTACGAACCTACCATATTAACCCCGCCATGTTCGAGGAAGCCTTCCTTCCTTATGCTAAAGCCGGAGACAGCATCATTTATCTTTGCTTTTCCACCGGTATCGCAGGCACCTTCAATGCCGCAAATATCGCAAAAACGAGTGTTTTGGAGAAATATCCTGATTTCGATCTGACAATTATCGATTCCAAATGCGCTTCTATCGGCTTCGGGCTGCTGGTATCCAAGCTGATAACCATGCTGGAAAACAATGCTCCGAAAGAAATTCTTATCGAAGCCGCCGACTACTTCATATCCCATATACATCATGTCTTTACCGTCCATACGCTCGCCTACCTCATTAAGGGAGGACGCCTTTCCAAATTCAAAGGTACGATCGCGGAGACGTTGGACATGAAGCCTATTCTCATCGTGGATAAGACCGGAAGCCTTCAAGTCCTTAAGACGGTCCGGGGCCATAAGAAATCTTTGAGAACGTTAGTAGAATATGTAAAGGATAATGCATATGACCTTTCCACCCAAACCATAGCATTCTGCCATGGCGAGGATGAAGAGGCCCTTTCCTTTGTTCTCGGTCTGTTCGAAGAGTTATCACAGCCAATGGACAAACTGATTTCCATCGTCGGCTGCGCCATTGGTGCACATACCGGACGCGGTATTGTGGGCATTTGCTTTTTCGACGCTTCGGACGATAAATACAAAGACTATTTGTAATAGGGAACCTGATCTTGATAAGGAACCTTCGGCGCGCGGCTTTTGGCCGGGCGCCTTTTTGTGTATTCAACAGTACATGCTCTATCGGGACATGGACTGTATCATTTTTGTGAAGCAGCGCCTCGTTTCCCGCTAAATTTATTGCTCCATCTGCCTTCCCAGAAAACCCGATGCAGACAGGATGAGCTTCTGCTCAACCTCTCCCAGTTTCGCTTTTTCATCGTTTTCTACGAGAATTACCGCTCCGATTACGTCTCCTTCGCATATAATGGGGCTGATTGCTTCATGAAAAAATTCTTCTCCGCTGTCGCTGGATATCGGGATGAAATTGCGGTCACCCTTTGACGCCAGTACCGTTTCCCTATTATTTATTTTTTCTTCCAGCTCTCTGCTCAAAGTTTTCCCAAGCAGATTCTTATATCCGCCGGACACTGCGATAATCTGATCTCTGTCGGCGATTAACGCGATATGCCCCGAAACCTGAGCAAGACTCTCTGCATATTGTTTGGCAAAGGTACTCATTTCTCCTATAGGCGAATATTTCTTTAAAATAATTTCTCCTTCTCTGTCCGTAAATATTTCGAGCGGATCGCTCTCCCTTATGCGCAATGTGCGCCTGATTTCCTTGGGTATTACAATACGGCCTAAGTCGTCAATTCTGCGGACTATCCCAGTTGCTTTCATATTCTGTTTCCTCCATTTTCGAAATATTTCAGTCTTTTCGCTGTCATCCTTCTCTATCTCGAGAATCTACAGCGATGTGTTGCTAGTATTTGTAAATGGTGGATTATTATACCTAAATTTTTTCAAAAACACGCACTTCAGACTGTAACTCTTCTCCGACGATTTTACTCTCTTTCGTCTTATCCGTTATCAATGTAATAGAAGATACCAAATCGCTGGTCAACGCTGCGGTATCGGTAATTCCCTTTGTGCTTTCATCAATGGTATTGGTGATTTCGCTGATTCCATTGTTCATCTCGCCCATGGTCGTTTCCAGACCGGAGGCGCTGCTTAAAAACTCCTCCATAATCTCGTTCAGCCGCTTGGAATCCACGCTGTATTTCTCTAATATCCTTACGAAATTATCATAGTCCGTAAGGATGCTCGTATCTACATAGTCCAACATCCTCTTTGAATTGTCGGCCAGCTTCTCTACGCTTTCCGTGACCAGATTGCTGATGTTCTGGATATTATTCGCAGTACTTCTGCTGTTTTCAGCAAGACTTCTGATTTCATCCGCAACCACCGCGAATCCTTTTCCCACATCGCCGGCTCTCGCCGCCTCTATGGATGCATTTAATGCAAGCAGGTTTGTCTGAGAAGAAATATTGAGAATTTCATTCGTCAGCTCCTGAATCTTTATGACAGACTTGCTCTTCTCGATAGAAGTGCTTAGTCCCTCCTTCAGTTCGGTTACGATGTCATTGGTGCTTTGCTTGGAATTCTCCGCGCTCTCACTGAATTCCCTGGAACGGATTTCTATATCCTGAGACAAGTTTTTCCCATCTTTTACCTGAATATTCATATATTTAATGGCATCAAAAATTTGATTTACGCCGCTGCCAAGCTGTGCCGAGGTGGCCGATACTTCCTCCATTCCTGCCGCGAGCTGCTGCATCGTTGCTGAAAAATCGTTCACGCTCTGTTCGGACTCTGAGACCTGATCCAAAACGATTTCCACCGATTCACCGAGAGATACGGATTTCAACTGGATTTTCTGCATAATAGATTCCAGTTTGTCCAAAAATGCATTAATTCCAAATACTAAGCTTCCTATTTCATCTCTATTGCGGGTAACCAGCCGCTTCGTTAAATCGCCTTTTCCTTCATCTATTTCTGAAATTATTTCATTTAATTGACTGTTTGCCGACTTAATAGGCCTTATAATCGCTATCAGTGTAACGACGACGATGACTGCCCCCAGAAGAAGAATAAAAGCAATAATGCCATAATTGAGCACAGTGGAAAACTGATATTGCGCATTGAGCATATCCGAAGCTGCCACCACCTCCGTACGAATCAATGTATACAAATCTCCATAGGCATTGTCCAGCTGTATTGCCGCTTCGTCCATTTCCGTATTCTGAGCCGCCATATCCTCCATACCGCCTAATGCATCGCCCGCCTCCTGCTGCGCCGTATCAGGCATCATCCTTCCCATCTGGCTGGCCGCCTGCACATATGCCGTATACGCCTCCTGGTAAATATGAAGAGCAGACATGATCTCCTCATTATCAAATACGGACAG